>MEKT01000023.1:13358-19578 GCA_001767435.1 Acidobacteria bacterium RIFCSPLOWO2_02_FULL_65_29
CACCCCGGCTCGGTCGCTTGCGGGGACCCCTACGCCCCGCGCCGCTCCCTCGCAGGCGCGCCGTGCGCGCCTAGCCCGTCATGCGGTCAGGGGTACAAGACTCTCGTTTCGACCACATAAACCCGCGGGGCTCGGACGGCTCCTAGGCAGGATGTACGCCAGGTGGAGACGGCAGCTCAAGTCTTTTGAAATCATCCAGTTGGACGCGTGGGCGGGGCCGTCTATCACCACACGTCCTTACTATTCCGGAAAGGACGCGCAGCTCGCCGTAACTGAACGAAGAGTGCGTTGGGAGATTACGGGACGTAGGCCCCGGGTCCTTCCGCCTTCGCCGAAGGCTTCGGCGGACCGCCGAAGCTCGCCGACGGCGAGCGGAGGCTGGTCGGACCCGGCGGCAGGCGGGTCTAAAGACCCGCCCTACAGCAATTTCTTTTTCGTGTTTTCGTGGCTGGTCTTCTTCGTGTCTTCGTGCCTTCGTGGCTACGAATCAACTGCGCTTCCCTTCCGAAAGCCCGAAGAGCACGGTTCCGATCGCCGAGTAGTCGAGGTCGGCGCCACCGGCCGCCACGAGCGCGTTGACGAGCTGTGTGACGAGCGCGGTCGCTGGAATGGCCACAGCGTTCGCGGCGGCGGTCTCGTTCGCGATGCGCAAATCCTTCTGGTAGAGCCTCGTGCGGAATCCGGGCTTGTAATCGTTCTTGATCATCCGCTCGCCGTGGACCTCGAGCACGCGGCTGGCGGCGAAGCCGCCGAGCAGGGCCTGACGCACGCGGCTCGTGTCGACGCCGGTTTTTCTCGCGAGCGCGAACGCCTCGCTCACGCCGGCGAGGGCTCCGCCAATGGCCACTTGGTTGCAGACCTTGCAGATCTGTCCCGAGCCTGGCTCGGCGCCGATGTGCACGATGCGCTCGGGGTTGCCCATGCACTCGAGAATCGGCTTGACCCGCGCGAACGCCTGCTCGGCCCCGCCCACCATGATCGACAACGCCGCGTTGATGGCACCGATCTCGCCGCCGCTCACCGGCGCATCGAGCATCGTGCCGCCCTTCTCCGCCACGAGCGTCGCCAGCCGGCGCGTCGCGACCGGCGAAATGCTGCTCATGTCGATCACGACGGCGCCGCGCTGCAGGCCGGCGAGCACGCCGTCGGGTCCGGTGAGCACCAGCTCGACGTCCGCCGTATCGGGAAGCATCGTGATCACGACAGTCGACTGGCGCGCGACGCCGGCCGCGCTCGTCGCCGCCGTGGCGCCGGCGGCGACGAGCTCGTCGATCGGCCTCTGGCTGCGGCTGTGGACGAGGACGGTCTGACCCTTGGCGACGAGGTGTTTTGCCATCGGTCGGCCCATGACGCCAAGTCCGATGAATCCAATCTGTTCAGCCATTGTGGTGTCCTTGGAATCGCGGCCGGGATTCCGACCGAAAACGGTACAATTCTAGCCACGAAGTCACGAAGTCACGAAGAGGAAATGCCAAGTGGTTTTCTTCGTGTCTTCGTGTCTTCGTGGTTGCATTTGTTCCAGTGATCCTTACTGACAAAGTCGTCCTCATCACCGGCGCCAAGCGCATCGGTCTGGTCCTGGCGGAGGAGCTCGCGAAGCGAGGCGCCGACGTGGGTCTGAGCTATGCGAGGTCGCAGGAGCAGGCCGAAGACGCCGCGTCTCGCGTGCGTGCGGCCGGGCGGCGGGCCGTCACCGAACAGGCCGATCTGTCATCGCCCGAGGCCTGCCGCGCCCTGGTGGAGAGCATCGCGCGGGCGCTCGGCGGCCTGGACGTCTTGATCAACATGGCGTCGGTGTACATCGAGCGTCCGTTCGCGAATCTCGGGCCGGCCGACTGGCACGCGCCGATCGCTGTCGACCTGGGCGCGTCGTTCTTCTGCGCGCAGGCGGCGTCGCCCCTGATGAAGGCGCGTGGCGGAGGGCGCATCGTCAATTTCAGCGACTGGACGGTCACCGGCGGCCGGCCGCGCTATCGCGGCTTTCTGCCGTACTACGTGGCGAAGGCCGGCGTGAAGGCGCTCACCGAGGCGCTGGCCCTCGAGCTTGCCGGCGACAACATCCTGGTGAACGCCATCGCTGCCGGCCCGATCCTGGCGCCGCCCGGCACGTCAGCCGCGGCGGCACGCGAGGTCGAGCGCGCGACGCCGCTTGGGCGGTGGGGTGGGGAGGGCGAAATCGTCAAAGCCGTCCTCGCGCTCATTGACACCGATTTCATGACCGGAGAGACGATCAGGGTCGATGGGGGAAGACACCTGAAATGACCTGGAATTTGAGGATTTGAGGATTTGAGAATTTGAGGATTTGGCGAATCTGGGAATTTGAGGACTCGAGGATTTGAGGACTTGAGGATTTGAGAATCTGAGGATTTGGCGAATCTGAGGATTTGGCGAATTTGAGAATCCTCAAATTCTCAAATTCTCAAATTCTCAAATGCTCAGCCCCGTTTTTGGTAGCATGCGCCTATGCTGTGCCAGAATTGCGGCCGCCGCTCCCCGGACAGCCGGAATTTCTGTCAGCACTGCGGCGCCATGGCCTGGGAAGACGCCGCGGTGGTTCCCTCGCGGCTGGCGTCCGAGAGGCGTGAGACCGCGACGGAACGGAAGACGTCCGAGGCCCCTCGACCGCAGCGGCGAAAGGCGAAAACTCTCGAGCCTGCCGATCTGCAGGCCGTGCGCCGCGCGGCACAGCGCCTGTCGAACGCTCTGGCCAGCCTCGTGTTCTGGGTCTTCATCGCCGGCGGCATCTACTGGTTCATCAGCAGCGACGAGATGCAAGACGTGCGGTCGCTGCTGCGGCAGTGGCTGCAGGAACAGGCCCTGGGCCCCGCGCCCGCGCAGGAGCCGCCACCGCGTACGGCTCCGGCGCCAGCAGTCGAGCGGCCGGTCGTCTCGGAGCCAGCCAGGCCAGCCGCTCCTGCCGCAACAGGCCCGACAGGCTCGAGAGGGCGTGGAGGCGAAGCACCGGCCGCGGCGCGATCGTCAGCGAATGCGGCACGCGCTGCCGCTCGCGGCACGCCCCAGCCGCCCGCGACGCGAGGTTCTGCTCCGCCGTCCCCACCGCCGGGCGCGACGCTCGAGCGCGAAGTAGTTCCGGCGCTGCAGCCCGCGTCGCCACCGCCGGCGGCCGCACCAACCGCCGCGGCAGCAACACCCGCGCCCGCGGGGCAGCGCGGCGCTTCGTCCGAGGCCATCGAGGGACTGTCCCCAGCGCAGGTCATTCAGCGCCTGGGGCCGCCGCCGAACGTCATCACCAGCAACGGCGTGACTCGCTGGGTGTACCAGGGCGGCGCGCTGATCGTGTATTTCGTCAAGGACAGAGCCACGCTCAAGGCGCCTCGGTGAGCTCTCCGGGATTTCAGAGCTCAGACGCGACGTTCGCCAACGCCGACAGAGCCGATCGCACCTCGTTCGCCGCAGTCAGCACGCGATGGCTCGCAGCCCTGAGCGTCTCGCAGTGTTCGCAGTGGTCCAACGTGTCGCGCTCGGACGCCGCCAGCGACAGCACGAGCACTTGCAGCGCATTGGCCAACTCCTGAATCGCGTCCCGGCGCACCGGTGCCTCCCTGGTCTGCTCGCCCATGGCGCGGCGCAGCTTAGCACGTATAGGTATGATTACGACAGGACGGTCACACGTATGCGGGGTTTATCGATTTCTCGCCGCTTTCATAATGCCGGCACGGAGGGCTTGCTGGTTGACCGACATCCGCGCGCGGTTCGGTGCCGCGCTTCGCGAGTGGCGCACGCGCCAGCAGCTCACACAGGAGCAGCTCGCCGAACGCTCTGCGTTGAGCTCCAAATTCATCGGCGAGGTCGAACGCGGCGCCGGCAATCCGACCATCGAGACGATCGCCAGGATCGCCGACGCGCTGGATATCAGGGTCTCCGACCTGTTCGAGAGCCTCGATCGCGACGCGGGGACGGCATACCGTCTCTCGCGCCGGGACGTGCAGGTCGTTCGTGAGGCCGCCGCCTCGATTGACTCGCTGTTGGAGCAGATCGACAGCGCGCCGTACCGCATCAAGTCGAGGCGCAAGAAATCATAACACCGGCGCACAATTAATTAAGAATTTACAATTAAGAATTATTAAGAATTAAGAATTCGTGAAGGCGTGCGCTCACCGACCACGCATTCTCAATTCTTAATTCTTAATTCTTAATTTCTGCGATATGCCTTCAGCACTTCGTCTATGAGGAAAAGGTCGGTCAGCAGCGCGCGGAGGTGGATCGAGGCGTTCAAGTTGTCGACCATCTGCGAGCTGATGCCAGGCTGCGCGAGCACGAGACGCACCGCGGCCTGCGCATCGCGCGCGTCGCGATCGATCACGCCCATGAACGGCGCGTACGCCGCGTCCTCGACTCCAAGCTCGTGGACGAATCGTGTCAGGAATGCACCGAGCTCCGTGAGAGCCTGATCGCATTTCCTCAGGAACTCACGGATCTGGCTGCCGGAGCTGCTCCCCTGATCGGAGGCGAGTCCCTGCGCCGCGTACGCGAGCATGAACTCGTAGCAGGCTTCGATCGCGTCGCAGCGGCTGTTGAGCTCGGTGCGCGCGGCCCCCAAGGCGTCGCTGACGTCGCTCACGCCTTGGTCTTTTCGCCCTTGACGCTCCAGCGTTTCAGGTCGTGGTGCTCGAGGTACAGCCGGCGTGGAATCCACCCGAAGATCATGCTCTTGGTGATCCACCACTTGTCGGGCCTGACCGCGAAGTACACGTGCGCGATCACGAGACCGATCAGGCCGACGCCCGAGAGGCCGTGCAAGATGTAGGTCCAGCCCCACGCCACGTCGCTCATCGTGGCGTACGGGTTGCGCTCGAAGAGCGGCGTGCGAATCCGCTGCATCATGACGATGCCGGTGATCGTCACCGCGAAGCCGACGACGACGATCGCGAGGTGGTAGAGACGGTTGCCGAGCGGATATTTGCCGGGCTTCGGCCCCTCGACCTCGTGGCCGAGCTCGCGCAGCATCTCCGCCTTGAACTCGGGAATATCTTTCGGGCCCACCCAGATCGACCAGAAGTCGAGCCAGAAGGTGGCGTGCACGATGTGGTAGATGATCGAGCCGGTCAGCACGAGCCCCGCGATCCAGTGCCACTCGACCCAGGCGAACTGGAACCCGACGATCGGGAGGAACGCCGTGAAGAGCAGCACGAACATCGAGGCGGCCATCACCCAGTGGAACATCCGGGCCATGAACGAGTGCCGGGGGATGTGTTGCGGCAGATCCTTGTTTGCGGCCTCGAGCGCGTCGGTCTCCGCCTGCGAGCGTTTGCGGTGCGCCGAGAGCACCATGTAGCTGGCGTGCGCCACGAGAAACATCAAGCCGGCAAACAGGGACGCCCAGAGCAGGTCCCACGAGATGTGTTGGAGGACGTCTTGTCCCCAGGGATTGCGTCCCCATGTCAGGAAGTTCATTGTCGTCCCCTCAGAGGCTAGTCAGCCACGAAAACGGCCACGAAAACACGAAAGCACGAAAAAGGGCCACGAAGACACGAAGGCACGAAGAAGACCGCTTCACGAAAAACACGCCACGAAAACACGAAAGCACGAAAAAGGGCCACGAAGACACGAAGGCACGAAGAAGACCGCTTCACGAAAACAGCCACGAAAGCACGAAACCACGAAAAAGACGTTTCGTGTGGAAGAACGCGGAAATGCTCCACCACAAACGACACAGAAGACACAGAGGGAACAAACCGGATCTTGGCTCCGTGTCCTCGGTGTCCTCCGTGGTGGCGAGCCTTCTATTAGGTCGTGGCGGCCGCCTGTCCGCGAATGGCGCGCTTGACCAGGTTGCGCATCAGCGGAATCTTGTAGCCGTTGTAGCGCAGCGGCTGCGCCCCGTCGACCGCCAGCCGGCCCGCCTGGTCCGCCGTCTCTTCGGTCCGCGGTTTCCCCGCCACCGCCGCTTCCACCGCCGTCAGCCGCAGGGGAGTCGCCGCCACGGCGCCCACCGCGATCCGCACCGCCGTGATGGTCCCGGACATTCCACCTTCCGCCTTCATCGCCGACGCCACGTTCACCAGCGGGAAGTCCCACACCTGTCGGTCCCGCACCTTCTCGAAGTAGAACTGCGCCCCCGCCCACGTCGCCGGAATCCGAATCGCGGTCAGCAATTCGCCCGGCCGGAGCACCGTCATCCGCGTGATGTCGATCGCCGGCCCCACAAAGTAGTCCTCCGCCGCGACGAGCCGCTCCCCGCTCCGGCTGCGCAGCACCA
>MEKT01000024.1:0-1592 GCA_001767435.1 Acidobacteria bacterium RIFCSPLOWO2_02_FULL_65_29
GGGCTGCAGAACGTGCCTGGATTGCTCGATCTCGATCGCATCTGGAAAGAGAAGGCCCCAGAACCAGAGTCCGGGCGACAGGAAGGGGAACCCGTCCCGACACCTGCGCGGCCGACCGCAGGCAGTGTCCTCCAGAATGTTGCGGCCTTGATGACACATGCCGGTCGCCCCGAGCTGCTCGCGACCGGACTCGTGGCCATCCTCGACGACAGCGACAGCGTCCTGTCCGCCACGGCGCGCGCACGCGCCAATGACGGCTCAATCGCCATTCTCGCCTCGTTCAGCCGTCCCGGAAACGGCGCCGACACCGCCGGCGTCGGCGAACGCATCGTGGCCGTGGGCTCAACTTTGCATCGATCGCTCGAAGTCGTTCTCACGCCCCGCGAGGACATCGAGTCGATCGCCACCGTCAACGCGATCATGCTCCTGCTCCACACGGTTCGCGATCTCGAGCGCGCCCGGGCCGAACGCGAAGAGATGCAAACGCTCTGGCCCACGGAGGAAATCGCCGCCGCCGACGATCAGGCGATCGTCGCGGGCCAGATGCGCGAGCTCATGACCTTCGCCCGCAAGGTCGCCTCCACCAACGTCGGCGTCCTCATCACCGGCGAGAGCGGCACCGGCAAGGAAATCCTCGCCCGCGCCATCCACCGCTTCTCTCCTCGCGCCGACAAGCCCTTCGTCCCCTTCAACTGCGCCGCCATCCCTCGCGAAATGCTCGAAAGCCAGCTCTTCGGCCATCGACGCGGCGCCTTCACCAGCGCCGACCGCGACAGCCTCGGCCTCATCCGCGCCGCCAAGGACGGCACCCTCTTTCTCGACGAGGTCGGCGAGCTCGACCTCGACCTGCAGCCCAAGCTCCTCCGCTTTCTCGAATCGGGCGAGATCAATCCGCTCGGCGAATCGGCCCCCTTCTCCGTCGACGTCCGCGTCATTGCCGCCACGAACTCGAACCTCGAGATCCTCGTGCAGGAAGGCCGCTTCCGCGAGGACCTCTTTTATCGCCTGAACGTCATCCGCCTCGCCATCCCGCCGCTGCGCGAGCGCCGCGACGAAATTCCCGCGCTCGTCCACCACTTCGCCGCACGCGCCGCGTCGGAGTTCAAGAAGGGCCGCGTCCGCGTCGCCGAGGAAACGATGGAGCACCTCCTGCTCTATCCGTGGCCAGGGAACATCCGGCAGTTGAACAACGAGCTGCGCCGCATGGTCGCGCTCGCCGACGCCGACTCCGTGCTCAAGCCCTCGGCGCTGCCGGCCCAGATTCTTCGCGCCACCCCCCGGTCCGCGCGCGCCACGCCCGGCCCGGAAATGGCCGTCCCCCTGCGCGACAAGCTGACGCCCACGTTGTGGAAAATCGAGCGCGAGATGATTCGCGTCGCGCTCACCACCCACAAAGGCAAGGTCGACGAAGCCGCCAGGTCGCTGGGTATCTCGCGGAAGGGTTTGTACCTGAAGCGACAGCGGCTCGGCGTCTGAAGACTCCCGTTTCCCACACACCTCGACCGGTGACCGCCGCGCAACGATGTTCGATGGCAGCCCAACTCGGCGAGGATCCTGCGCCATGCTGGAGCCGTTCTCTGGTCGGGTCCGCC
>MEKT01000024.1:1705-18684 GCA_001767435.1 Acidobacteria bacterium RIFCSPLOWO2_02_FULL_65_29
AGGTTCCCGTCGCGACGCGGTGGGGATAGACGACGATGTCGTAGGTGCCGGCCGCCAGCGGCGGCGCTGCCAGGCTATAAGACGACCGCTCGAACTGCGCCCCATAGATCGCGGCCACGTCGGGGCGCGCGTCGCTGATGTTCGCCACGCCGAGGAAGATGGGGTCGCCGCCAGCGGCTGGATACGCCCACACGTGCACCGTGTCGATGCCCGATCCATCCGTCGCGGCCAGATCGATCGCCCAGCCGGCGACGACGAAGGGCGAATCGACCGTCGCGCCGGCTTGCGGCGTGTCGATTGCCATCCGCAGCGACGGCCCGACCACCACTCGCAAGCGGATCGAGGGGTTCAGTTCATTCACGAGGTTCAGTGCATTCGCGGCGTTCGGTGCATTCGCGAGGTTCGGTGGGTTCACGAGGTTCGAGAGGTTCGAGAATTCCAGCTCAAAGTTGCCCAGGAAGCCCGCGGCGGGCTGCCAGTAGAAGATCCCGGTCTCCGCGTCGAGCGACGAGCCGAGCGGCAGCGCTCGCCGGTCGCCGTTCACCACCTGCGCGCCCGAGTACGGGGCATCATCCAGCGCGGGCAATCGCACCTCGATCCGCTCGCTCTGATCGATCGCCACCACGTAGACGCCCGCGGCGTTCGGCGGAATATCCGCCCACTCGCCGATGGTCCGCCGCAGGGCGACCTGAGGCGCCACCGTCGGTACGGCAGGACTAAAGTCCTGCACTACATCAGACGCCACCGCCGGTGCGGCAGGACTAAAGTCCTGCACTACATGCGGCGCGAGCTGAGGCCTCCCTGCCGGTGCGGCAGGACCAGAGTCCTGCGCGACATCAGGCGCCGCCGCCCGCGCGGCAGGACTAAAGTCCTGCACTACATGCGGCGCGACCCGAGGTGCCCCTGCCGGGGCGGCAGGACCAGAGTCCTGCACGACGCGAGGCACATCCGCCGGCAGCGGAACCCGAGCCCCGAGTCCCGAATCCCGAACCCCGAGTCCCGAGTCCCCGCTGCTCCCGTTCAACACCGTGAAGAACCGGCTGCCGATGCCGTCCGCCCGCCCGCAGTTGTCGACGACGTACCAGCCGATCTGATGCACGCCGTTGGCCATCGTCGTCGTGTCGACGAGGTAATGGCCGCCGCCGCTGCTTCCGTTCGAGAAGCCCGGGAAGAACCCCGCGATGTCGGTCCGGTTGTCCCCGTAGTCCACCGTCGCCAGCGCCCCCGAGTCGATGCCCGCGAAGACGTTTCCATTGGCGATCGTGCAGGTGCGTCCATCAATCGCGTTCGCGTTGGGCGTCAATGCCCACCCGAAGTTGAAGAACAACGAAGATTTCGTCTCCCCGTACGCCGGCACATCGAGCGCGCCGAACGGCTTGGTCGCGTTCGCGTTGTCGGCCGTCACGGTCTTGGTCCCCAGCGTCGTCGCGTTCCCTTCCTGGTCGAACGCGAACGCATGCAACGTGACCGCGCTATTCCCCTGGTTCCAGAGCCCCCAGGTCAGCAGCAGATAGCCCCACCCCGCCCGGTTCGCAAACGGATGGGTCGGAAACGCCGCCTCGACATCGGGCCGCGAGCCGGCCACGAAGAGCGGCGTGGCAATGAACACCTTGCCATTCCCAGGATGTCCCGGCGCACTGAACGGCACCGTAGTCTCGCCCGTGACCAGATCGCGCCAGATCTCGACGCGATCGATCGCCACATCGTCGAGCGCCCAGCCTGTCACCGCGATCGACCCTTGGATCGTCGCGCCCGCGGCGGGCGTATCGAACACGCCAAACGGCGCTGTCGCCGCCTGAGTCGGCGTCCGAATGCTCAGCTTCACCGTCGCCGTCGGCGCGTTGGCCGGCTGCGCCAGCCCTGCCTGACCCACCAGCCCTACCTGCCCTACCTGCCCTACCTGCCCCGCCTGCCCTGGATGCCCTAGCTCCCCTGCCTGATCCGCGCCAGTGGCCGGCGTCACCGTAATCGTGCCGGTCAGCGATCCGGACCCTGGCAACACGCCCCCCGTGTTGTTGATCGAGACCGTCAGCGTTCCCGATCCGGATCCCGACGCCGGGCTCAACGTGATCCACGACTGGTCGGCCGCTGCCGTCCACGCCACCGCGCCCGCCTCGCTCGTGAGCGTGATCGCCTGCCCCGGCGTCATGACCGACAACGTGCCTGCGCTGTTGACCACACTGAAGTTCAGGGTCGACGGCGTCAGCGTCAGAGTCGGCGTCGCCGTAATGGTGAGGCTGTAGCTGCGCGAGCCCGTGCAGCCGTTCGCGTCGGTGGCCGTCACGGTAAAGTCTGTCGTGCCCGTCGCGGTCGGCGTACCCGTCAGCGCGCCCGCGGCCGAGAGCGTCAGCCCAGCGGGCAGCGCCCCGGTCGTCACCGCGAACGTCGCCGTCCCGGCGCCGCCGCTCTGCGTGATCGTTTGCGAGTATGCGGTCCCCAGCGACGCACTCGGCAACGACGTGGGATTGACCACAATCGTGGGACACGCGATCGTCCACGTGTAGCTGGCCGATCCGGTGACGCCAACGGCGTCGGTCGCCGTGGCCGTGAACGGGAACAACCCGGTCACCGTCGGTGTCCCGCCCAGGACGCCCGGCGTCGACAGCGTCGTGCCCGCAGGCAGCGCGCCGCTCGTCACCGCGAACGAGAACGGCGACGTGCCACCGGCCGGGGTGAGCGCCTGACTATAGGCAGCGCCTGCCGTGCCGGCGCCGAGAGTCGTGGGATTGATCAAGAACTGGAAGCTGGCGGTGACACTCCTCGGGGCTGTCATGTTCACGGTGCACGTGCCGGTGCCGCTGCAGCCGGCGCCGCTCCAACCCGCGAACCGAAAGCCCGTGCTCGGCGTGGCCGTGAGCACCACGACGGCGCCGCTGTCGTAGCCGGCCGCGCACGTGGCCCCGCACGAGAGCCCGCCCACGTCGCTGGTGACAGCGCCGCTGCCGGTCTTCGTGACCGTCAGGATGAGCAACTGTGACAGGTCGAGCACGGACACGCCGGACGAGGTGGCGGCCAGCAGCCGGCGTGAGCCGGTGAGCGCCAGCGCGTTGATGAACGTGGACGTCAGGCCCGGCGTCTCGTCCCTCTTCCAGTTCTCCGCCGCGTCGACGCTGGAAAAATAGCCTGCGTCGGTGCCGGCGTGCAGGCGCAAGGCGTCGGCCGGATCGGTCATGAGGCTGTTCACCTTGGGCAGCGGGACCGGGAAGCCGGCGTTCTTCTGAGCCCAGACGTCGCCCTCGCTGGTGCTCTTGTAGATCCCCAACGAGGTCTGGCTGATGCCGCTGAACATGCCCGCGTACAGGCTCAACCCCTGGCGCGAATCGGCCGCCACGGCGTAGACGTAACCGTTGGTCGGCTGCACCGCCGTCCAGGTCGTCCCGCCGTCGGCGCTCCTCGCCAGGTTGGGGGTCCCGGTTCCCCCCGCGTAGAGCTTGCCGTTGGTGACGGGATCCACGGCAAGCGCGTAAGCGCGTATCTCGGATCCGGGGGCAAGCGCTTCCTTCACGTGCGCCCAGTTCGCCCCGCTGTCGATGCTCTTGACGACGTACGAATCGCCGGCAACTTTCGAGGGAAGCTCGAGATCCGCGGCGTAGAGCGTCGTGGGCGTGAGCGGATCGATGATCAGCACCTTGTTCTGCTCGCCGATGTTGCCAGCGCCATCGGCGACGACCGTCCAGGAAGCCCCTCCATCAAGGCTCCGCAGAATATCTTCCTGTTTCGTCGCGGCGTACACGTTGAGCCCGTCCGCTGCCAGCGCACGGATATCGCGGTTCTCTATCCCACCGGCCAGCACATCCCAGGTGGCGCCGCTGTCGATCGTCTTGTACACGGCAGTGGCGCTCGCGGCGTATCCGATCGCCGCATTCGCCCGGTCGGCCGCGACCGCATTGAAGCTCGCGGCCGGCAGGCCGCTCCCCGACGTCCAGGAAGATGTCGAGGCCTCGGGCGAGCTCGAGCTCTCCGTCGATCCCTCCACCGCGGTGACCACGAAGTAATACGTTCCGCGGTCGGCCAGGCCGGTCGCGGTGAACGGGCTGGTGACGCCGGTGAAGCGGGTTCCACCAGGAAGCGTCAGGTAGTTGTCCTTCGTCACGTCCGGCTGCAGCGCCATGTACACGTTGTACGAGGTGGCGCCGATGACTTGATCCCACGTCACCGTCGCCTGGTTCGCCCCGCGCGTGGCCGTGACCACCATCGGAGCCGCGAGCTGAGCTGCGTCGCCAGGCGTCGTCCCGACCAGACGGAAGACTTCTTTGTCGACGCCGCCGTCGTTGCTCAATCCCAGGAACGCGATGATCCCATCCGCGAGCCAGAACTTCTCGAACGATGTGGCAGGCGCGATGTCGATCGCGGAAAGACGGCCTCCGGCGTAGTAGCGGCCGATCCCGCTTGTGTCTTGCCACAGGAGCTGGCCCCGATGGATTTGGAAAAGGTATTCAAAGGCGGTGGGAATCGCGGGGCGCGTGCTGGCATCTGTTGTCAGACGAAGACCCCCGTTGAGAACGACGTCATAGGTCGTCCCCTCCTGGTGCAGCCAGGTCACGTGGCGACCGTCGGTCATCGGCCGCAGGTTCTGTCCAGAGCTGTCAGTCGAGACCTGGACGGGGCTCGGGCTGGCCAGCGTCGTATCGTAGAGGAAAATCTGCGCGATGCCTGACACGGTTTTCGCGTACACGAGCCGCCCTTGGCTGAAATAGGGGGTGACAACGGATCCTGAATCGACTTGCGTCACAGCAGTACCGTTGTAGTACTGCAACTTGTCCGTGCCGGTGTCATCGTCGAACACCCACGCGGCCTTGCACCCGCTGCTCGTGACGCGAGCTGCGCCTACTACGTTCGCACTGCCTGTGAGACTGGTCGCATCGCCGGTGACCGGATCCACGCGGTACACGTGCCTCTTGCCCGCCGCGAACTGGAGCAGCATGAACACGCACCCATCTGCCACCGACAGCCCCTCGGGGTTCATGGGAAGATTGGCGTCAATCGGATGCGTGTACTTCAGATCGGTGAGCGTGGTAGCGCCGCTGGCCGTGCGCGTCCAAATCCACGCGAAGTCGGTGTCGCGGCGCCACACGCCAATCACGTCTCCAGGGGAAGCGCCAGTGCCGAGTGTGAAGGTGGAGTCGGCGACATTTCCGAGCCCTCCAAGGGCCTGCACCGTCGAGACGCTGGTGCCATCGTTTGAGAAAAAGACGTCTTGATCGTCGGTCCAGAGCACCTTCCCCTGGCTCGTCGAGCTATTTTGTGGGCTCCACGTCGCCTTGACCGCGTCCGCCGTGACCTGCACGGGCGAGGCTCCCTGCAGACCGGATGCGCAGAGCAGCGCGAATACGACGAACGCCCGCACGCGGATCCAGGTTTTTCGCATGTCCCGCTCTCCCGTTTTTTCGTACGTAGTGTCCGCCTTCGGGCGGACCCGCGCCCCGGCTCCAAAATCGACGTAGTTAACTTATAGCTGAGGCGGGGCGGGTTCTATCCTTAAAGATCAGCGAACCAGATCAGCGGACCACGAGGACCGGAAAGTCTGCGCCTCGGCAGACTTCGGCGGTCCACTCGCTCGGATGGCTCCGTCTCGGCCCATTCAGCCCCTCGAGAATGTCTGGTGCATGGAGAGGCCAACACGCGCATACGTGCTGCGAGAATTTTGGCAAATAGCCAAGTCTCTGGTCGAGAACTCCTTGGCATCATCGGGTTCGTCAGGCGTTCCGAAATACTTGTGGTACGGAATAGGGATCATCGTGTATGATTTTGAGTATTCAAACTTATGAATTCTGACGAGGGAAATCGCGGGGGCGTCGCGCCGGGGTGGCGGCTCCCCGCCGGCTCGGTCAGCCTCCCCGAAGTCCACGGATCGATTGCCATTCCCCACGGCGCCGGGTTCTTCAGAAAGCTGCTCGCCTTCGCCGGCCCCGGCTATCTCGTCGCCGTCGGCTACATGGACCCGGGCAACTGGGCCACCGACCTCGCCGGCGGCGCGCGCTTCGGCTACACGCTCCTCAGCGTGATCATGATTTCCAACTTGATGGCGATTCTCCTGCAGGCGCTCTCCGCGCGCCTCGGCATCGCCAGCGGGCGCGACCTCGCGCAAGCCTGCCGCGACCACTTCTCGCGCCCCGTCACGCTCTTCCTCTGGGTCCTCTGCGAAATCGCGATTGCCGCGTGCGACCTTGCCGAAGTGCTCGGCGCCGCCATCGCGCTCAACCTGCTCCTCGGCCTGCCGCTCATCTGGGGCGTCTCGCTCACCGCCCTCGACGTGCTCCTCGTGCTGTACCTGCAGCACCACGGCTTCCGCTACGTCGAGGCCCTCGTCGTCTCTCTCATCGTGCTCATCGCCGGGTCGTTTGCCGTCGAGCTCTGGCTGGCGAAGCCCGACATGGCGGCGGTCGCGGTCGGGTTCATCCCGCGCGCGCAGATTCTCGGCAACGCCGAGATGCTCTACATCGCCATCGGCATCCTCGGCGCGACGGTGATGCCGCACAACCTCTACCTGCATTCGTCGATCGTCCAGACGCGCATGTACACCGACACCTTCGAGGGGAAGCGCGAAGCGATCAAGTTCGCGACCATCGACTCG
Source organism: Acidobacteria bacterium RIFCSPLOWO2_02_FULL_65_29 (assembly GCA_001767435.1). GTDB lineage: Bacteria > Acidobacteriota > Vicinamibacteria > Vicinamibacterales > CAVVIG01 > 2-02-FULL-65-29. Next base: position 8,280 of record MEKT01000024.1, read on the forward strand.
TCGGTCGCGCTCATGTCGGCGCTGTTCATCAACGCCGCCATCCTCATCATGGCCGCGGCCACGTTCCATGGCACCGGCTACGACAACGTGGCCGACATCTCGGACGCCTACAAGCTCCTCTCGCCGCTCCTCGGCACGACGATGGCGAGCACGCTGTTCGCGGTGGCGCTGCTCTGCTCAGGGCAGAACGCCACCCTCACGGGCACGCTCGCCGGACAGATCGTGATGGAAGGCTTCATCAACATCCGCCTGCGGCCCTGGCTGCGCCGGCTGATCACGCGCCTCATCGCGATCATCCCGGCCGTGATCGTCATCCTTATCTACGGCGAACGTGGCACGGGGCCGCTCCTCATCCTGAGCCAGGTGATTCTCTCGCTGCAGCTGCCCTTCGCGGTGTTCCCGCTCGTGATGTTCACGAGCGAGAAGGAGAAGATGGGCCCCTTCGCAAGTCCTGGCTGGGTGAAAGCGCTCGCGTGGAGCGTGGCGGTGGTCATCGCCGCGCTGAATGTGTGGTTGCTTTATCAAACGTTTGCAGCGTGGCTATGAATCGCGATCTGGCCTTATAGTCCTTCTAACTTCTAACTTCTAACTTTGACTTCTATGAATCCCGATCAGATATTCCGATGGCTGGTGGTGGCGCTGATCGTGATTCAGTTGCCGCTGATGGCCCGCTTCCGCCTGAAGGCGCGCACCAACGAGCCCCTGGACCGGCGGCAGGAAGGGCTGTTCGTGTTGATCACGCTCCGTCTCGCAGGCCTCGCCATGTTCGTGGGCCTGGTCGCCTATCTCGTCAACCCCTCGTCCATGGCGTGGGCGGCGGCGCCGTTTCCCGACTGGCTGAGATGGACGGCCGTCGCGATGGGCGGCTCCGCCGGAATGTTGATACTCTGGACGATGAGCACGCTTGGCGGCAACCTGACGGACACGGTCGTGACGAGGAAGCATCACACGCTCGTCACGAACGGACCGTACCGCTTCGTGCGGCATCCCTTCTACGATTCGGTGGGCCTGTGGATCGGCGCGTGCGCGGTCGCCGCGTCGAACTGGTTCGTGCTGGCGGGCGGCGCCGCGGTGTTCACGCTGCTCGTGCTCCGCACCGCCGCCGAGGAAGAGCGGCTCGTGGCGCGTTTCGGCGAAGCGTACCGGACATACATGGACCAGACCGGCCGCTTCCTGCCCCGGCTCGGCGCACAGCATTGAAGCACATGTCCACGACGATCAACGCATCCCTCGACGGGGCTCGGGATGCCCTGAGCGTGAGTCGAAGGGCAGAGCTCGCAGAGTCCTTTGGCAGGATGGTCCGCCGTCACTTGAGACGTTGATGTATAAACGGATTCTCGTTGCCGTCGAGAACTCGGGCGCCGATCGCACGATCCTGAACCATGTGGCGAGCCTGGCCCGGCTCACCGGCGCCGAGCTGCTCCTGGTGCACGTGGCGGACGGCTGGGTGGCCAGAAACTTCGATCAGCTCAAACTGCGCGAGTCGGAGGAGATCAAGACCGATCGCGCGTACCTGGAAATGCTGCGCGCCGAGCTCGCCGGCCAGGGCTTCAAGGTGCAGACAGCGCTGGCCATGGGCGATCCGGCGACCGAGCTCGTCCGAGCCGCCGAGACGCAGGCGGTGGACCTCATCGCCATGTCCACCCACGGCCACCGCTTCCTGAACGACCTCATTCGCGGCGCCACGGCCGACAAGGTGAGGCACCTCGTCAAGATTCCTGTCTTGCTGTTGAAAGCCCGATAGAGCTGGGGGCTTAGAGGGCTCAAGGCAAAGGGCTCAGGGCAAAGGGCTCAGGGCAAAGGGCTCAGGGCTCGGGGCTGGATGCCGGGCGGAAACGCGGGACTCGCCAGCCGCATTGCCGTATCATGCGGCCGAAAGGAAGACACCATGATGCGTCTACTGCTCTCGTCGGTCGCTGTCCTCTCCATCGTCTCCATCGTCGGGATCACGGCCGCCCAGGCGCCGACCACCGAGCGTCCCGATCCGCGCACGCTGAAACTTCGCGGCGACCGATTCAAGCCGCTCACGTACGACGAGATGACGCCGGCCCAAAAGACGATGATCGACCACCTGCTGGCGGGCCCGCGCGGCGGCGCCGCAGGTCCGTTCAACGTGCTGCTGCGCAGCCCGGAGATGGGCGATCTGGCGGGCACGTTCGGAGCGTCAACGCGCTTCGCAACCTCAATGCCCCGCAAGCTGAACGAGCTGGCCATCATCATCGTGGCGCGGCACTGGACGTCGCAGTTCGAATGGCAGGCGCACCATCGCGCGGCGCTCAACGCGGGCTTGAGTCCGGCCATCGCGGACGCGATCGCGCAGGGGCGGCGTCCCCAGGGCATGCAGAAAGACGAAGAGATCGTCTACACCTTCTGCACCGAGATGCTCGAGACCAAACAGGTGAGCGATGCCACGTTCAGAGCCACCAAGGAAGCGTTCGGTGAACGAGGCGTGGTGGATCTCATCGGCGTGATGGGCTGGTACAACATGGTGTCGATGCTGCTGAACGTCGACCGCTATCCGTTGCCGGAAGGCTCCCAGCCGCCGTTGAAGCCGCTCAAGTAGGGTGGGCTCGGGGCCGGGGCCTCGGGGGAGGGAGACCGTTCCATGACTGATCGAGCTCTTATCGCGGCAGCGTTCGTCTTCTTTACTGGAGCGATGGAAAACCGCTCGTGGTGTCGCAAGCTGCTGATCCCGTCGGTGACCGCAAGGTCACGATCGAAGTGACCGCGACGATTCTGAAATAGCGTGATGCTCTACACTAGGCGAGCCGTCGCCCTTTCAGCCGTTCGAGAATCCTGAGCGGCGAGCGGCTCTCGTCGATCATCGCCGACAGGGGCAACAGAAACGTCTGCTCGAGCTGATACTGCCCCGCCATCGCGGCGTGCGGCACCTCGTCGGTGAAGGTCAGCCACGTCGAGCCGGCGGGGAAATCGACCCGCGTCTGCGGGGACGTCTCCTGAAAGTCCGCGTCCGCCTTCATCCGATCGTGCAGCTGCAGCATCAGCGCGTCGTAGGGCGAGCGAAGCGATTTGGTCACGTGCAACGCGCGCAGGAGAAGCGCGCTGCCGGGCCACGGCATCGAGAGCGCCTCCGCAAAACGGCCCGCCACGGCCTCGAAGTCGGCCCCCACGCGCCACAATCGCGGTTTCCCGGCCGGGTTCACGTTCGTGAAGAGGCGCAGAATCCTCCGCCCCTGCACCGGCGTCGCCGGAAAACTGTCCACGTGCAGCCGCGTGTCATCCTTTCTCCAGGATGACGCGCGGCCGGCGATTTCAGCAGGGCGGAAACTCGCGCGCGCGCGCTGGATCGCTCCAGCGTACGCCGGGAACAGACCGTGGACGAGCGACCGGGCGCAGTCGCTGAATCGCCGCATCAGCCCGGTCAGGCGCGCGAGGTCCTCGGCGTTTTTGGATCCGGGGGCCCCTTTCCCCCGGAGAAGCGTCGTGCCTCCGATGCGACCGGTCGACGGATCGAAGCTGGCGTTCTTGGCCGACGAGAGGATGTCGGGAGAAAACAGAGCCGACTCGCCCGGCTCGATCGCGAAAGGTAATCCGGGAAAAAACAGGACGCCTCCACGCTCGAGGGTATGCACGAGATCGCCGGCCGCGTCCGGGGAGACGGGCACCGACCAGATCGCGTGCTGAAGCGTCGTAATCCCCGGCACGTGCGTTGCGCGGCGTTGCACGAATTCTTAATTCTTAATTCTCAATTCTTAATTTCCCAGATGAGGCCTCAAGGCAGCCGTCCAGACCTTATAACCCTCCGGCGTCATGTGTAGACCGTCGGCCACCAGCAGCTCCGGCCGCGGCTTGCCGTCGGCGCCCAGCATCGACGGCACGATGTCCACGAACGCCAGGTGCTGGTGCTTGCCGATGTAGCCCTTCACGAGCGCGTTCGCGCCGCGAAGCTTGTCCATGAACGCCCACCGGCGGATGCTCGGCTTGATGGAGATGAACACGATCCGCGCGTCCGGCAGCGCCGCGTGCACTTTCTGATCGAACTTCGTGAACCCTGCCGCGATCTGTTCGGCCGTGGCGCTGGTTTCGACGTCGTTGTCGCCCGCGTAGAGCACGACAATGCGCGGCTTGTAGGGAATCACGATCCGGTCGGCGAAATGCACCGAATCGCCAATGAGCGACCCGCCAAACCCTCGATTGATGGCCTTCGCGCCCAGCTCCGGAAAAGACTCGGGCAGGCTCCAGCGGACAATACTGGATGCGCCGATGAACACGATGCCGTTCTGCGGCACCGGCGTCTGCCGATCCGCGGCCTCGAACTTCGCAATCGTGGCCTCCCAACTCTCGGGGGGACGAATCTCGCGATTCGCAACCGTGGGCGGCGCCGCCTGCTGAGCCCCGAGCGGCACCGACGCGAAGGCCAGGCATGCGACGCTGAACGACAACACCAGACGACGGACGTAACACTCGCTCATGATCAATGCACCTTTCACCCTGTTAGAACCTCTCGAGCCACGGAACCTCTCGAGCACCGAACCTCTCCAACCCAGCGAACCTCTCGAAGGCCTGGAACCCCTTTTATCGTTGAGGCAACGCAAACGACGCGATCGTCGTCCCGGCCGCGATGGTCACGTACTGCCGGTCGCCAATCATATACGTGACCGGCGCGGTGTAGAGCGGCGCGCCGAGCATGTAGCGCCACAGCTCCTTGCCCGTGCGCGAGTCGGCGGCGAACACTTCGCCTTCGTTGGTGCCGCTGAAGACCACGCCGCCCGCCGTGGACAGCACCCCGGCCCACGAGGTCGTCGGGTGCCGTACCTCCCACTTGCGATCGCCTGTCGCTGCGTCGATCGCGCGCAGCGCGCCGTAGCCACGCTCCGGCGCCGCCCGAATCGTGCCGCCCATGGTGCGGTCGCCGGCCTTGTAGCCTTCCGGCGGCTTCGCCGTGATGTACACCTGGCACGTCTCGCGCGAGGTCACGAAGAACAGGCCCGTCGACGCATCGAAGGAGGGCGGCATGAAGTTGGTGCCCCCAAACAGATCCGGACACGTCGTCGTGCCCTCGGCCGTCGGGCGCTGGTTCGGCTCCTCGATCGGCCGCCCGCTGCCGGCAATCTCCTTCGCCCACGTCGTCCTGATGAACGGCTTCGCGTTGATGTACTGACCCGTCGCGCGGTCGAGGACGTAGAAGAAGCCGTTGCGGTTGGCGATCATCACGACCTTGCGCGAGCGGCCCGCGATGTTGAGATCGGCCAGCACCGGCACCTGGTTCGCGTCCCAGTCGTGCTCGTCGTGCGGCGTGAACTGGAAATGCCATTTCAGCGTGCCGGTGTCCGCGTCGAGCGCCACGAGGGAATTCGTGTAGAGGTTGTCGCCCGAACGGTCGGCGCCGTAAAAATCCGGATTGGGATTGCCCGTGCCCCAGTAGATGAGGTTCAGATCGGGGTCGTACGTGCCGGTCTGCCACGTGGGCCCGCCGCCGCGCGCCCACGAATCGATCTCTTTGGGCCACGTCTCGCTGCCAGGCTCGCCCGGAGCGGGCACGGTCCAGAACCGCCAGATCTGCTTGCCATCCTTCGGATCGTAGGCGTCGAGAAATCCGCGAATCGCGTATTCTCCTCCGGCGATGCCCACGATGACCTTGTCCTTGACGATGAGCGGCGCGACGGTGCTGGCGTAGCCCTGCTGGTAGTCGGCCAGCTTGACGTGCCACACGGCCTTGCCGGTCCTGGTGTCGAGCGCGACGAGGTGCGCGTCGAGCGTGGTCATGAACAGGCGATCGCCGTGGATCGCGAAGCCGCGATTCACGAGGCCGCAGCACACCTTGAGCGTCTGCTGAGGAGGCAGCTGATATTGATAGCGCCAGAGCTGCTTCCCGGTTCGGCCGTCGATGGCCCAGGCGTAGTTGAGCGCGCCGGTCGCGTACAACACGCCGTCCACGACGAGGGGGGTCGTCTCGAATTTCTGTCCGGGAAGCGACACGCCGTTCTGGAAGGTCCACTGCGCGGTCAGCTGATTCACGTTCGACGCCGTGACTTGCTTGAGGGGGCTGTGCCGCTGGCCGGTGTAGTCGCCCGAATACGTCAGCCATCGCGACGGATTCTTCAAGCCGTCCGCGAGGTCTTGCATCGTGATGACCGGCGCATTCGGCACGCCCGGCGAGGCCGGCAAGGTCGGCACTTGGGCATCGAGCGAGGCACCAAATATTCCGATCGCCCCAATCGCCCCGACCGCGGCAAGGGCCATCATCCCCACCCATCTGTCAGTCTTCGAACGCATCACGCCCCCCGGTGTGTTCTGCTTCGCGGCTCTTCTTCGTGTCTTCGTGCCTTCGTGGCTCTTTTTCGTGCTTTCGTGTTTTCGTGGCTGTAGATTATCGCCTATCTGGGGTATTCGGGGACTCGGGGCTCGGGGCTCGGGGCTCCGGAAAGTAGGAAACAGGAATCAAGAATGAGCAAAACGCTGCGATACGCAATCGGCTCACTCGTCGGCGTGGTCGCTGCCGCGATCGCTGTTCACGCGCAGCGGCCGGCGGACGCGCCGCCCGCCACCCCCTTCGACGTCGTCGAAAAGACGATCTTCGATCTGAAGAACGCGATGGACGCCCGGCAGGCGACATCGCGCCAGATCGTCGAGCAGTACCTGGAGCGCATCAAGGCCTACGACCAGGCCGGACCGAGGATCAACGCGTTCATCCTGGTAAACCCGCGCGCGCTCGAGGCGGCCGACGCCCTCGACGCGGAGCGGCGCGCCGGCAAGGTGCGCGGGCCGCTGCACGGCATCCCGATCGTTCTCAAGGACAACTACGCGACGGCCGACATGCCGACGACCGCGGGCTCGCTCGCGCTCGAAGGGTTTCAGACCGGACGCGACGCCTTCATGGTGAAGAAGCTACGCGACGCCGGCGCGGTCTTCATCGGCAAGACGAACCTGCACGAGCTGGCGTATGGCATCACCTCGATCAGCTCGATGGGCGGCCAAACGCGCAACCCCTACGATCCGACGCGCAATCCCGGCGGTTCGAGCGGCGGCACGGGCGCGGCCGTCGCGGCGAACTTCGCGGCCGCGGGCATGGGCACCGACACCTGCGGGTCGATTCGCAACCCGTCGGCCGACAACAACCTTTTCGGCCTGCGCGGCACGCTCGGTTTGTCCAGCCGCGAGGGCATCGTGCCCCTGTCGCACACGCAGGACATCGGCGGACCGCTGGCGCGCACGGTAACGGATCTGATGCTGATGCTCGACGCAACCGTCGGCTTCGATCCGGCCGATCCGCTGACGAAGGCGAGCAACGGACGCATTCCCCGGACTTTTCTTAGTAGCGTCGGCGACAGCAGCCTCGGGGACGTGCACATCGGCGTGTTGACGACGCTCTTCGGCAGCGCGCCTGAAGACACGGAAGTCGCGGATATCGTCCGGCGGGCCGTTGCGATGCTGGGGCGGATGGGCGCGCGCGTGTCGGACGTCACAATCCCGGATTTCGACGAGCTGATACAGGGCACGAGCGTACTGAGCGCGGAGTTCAAGTTCGATCTGCTCGATTTTCTCGTGAAGTATCCGAAGGCGCCCGTCCGATCGCTCGACGAGATTCTGAATCGGGGGCTGTACTCGACCGCCATCGACGGCGTGCTGCGGCGCTCGAACGCGGTCGAATCGCGCGAGACCGAGGCGTACCGCGCGGCGCTCACGAAGCGCGACGTTGCCCGGGAGCGGATTGTCGCGGCGATGGTGTCGCAGGGCATCACCGCGCTTGCGTATCCCACGCTTCGGCGCAAACCCGCGCTGATTGGCGAGCCGCAGGCCGGCTCCAACTGCCAGCTCAGCGCGACGACGGGATTGCCGGCGATGAGCATACCGGCGGGGTTCACGAGCGACGGGCTGCCGATTGGCATGGACCTTCTCGGAGGCGAGTTCGGCGAGCAGGCGCTCTTGAAGATTGCCTATGCCTACGAGCGCGAGACACAGCCGCGGCGTCCACCGTCGAGCACACCGTAGGGACTAGGGACTAGCGACTAGGGACTAGGACTCGGGGTTCGGGACTCGGCTTGCCCGCCGTCGCTCGTCCAGCGATCAGGCGAGCGGAGGTGGGGACTCGGGCTCGGGACCTCACTATAATGAGCGCCAGACAACCATGAGGAGCGGTACGTCGTACGTAGGCCGGGTCCTTCGGACCCGGCAGACCCATGAGGAGCGGCGCATGAACACGACCGGATCGTCGACCGTCACCGCTTTCTCCGCCGCACTGCTCATCGTCCTGGGCCATGGCCTGGCAGCCCAGCAACCCGCTCCGGCCAAGACGAACCCGCTCGAGGGCAACGAAGCCGCCATCAAGTACGGCATGGGCCAGTTCCGCAGCCGCTGCGCCGACTGCCACGGGGTGGACGCACGTGGCGTCCGCTCGCCCGACCTCACACAGGTCTGGGCGTCGGGCCGAACCGACGAGGGGCTGTTTCGGACGATCCGCTACGGCGTGCCGGGCACCGAGATGCCTGCCAACCCGCCGCCGCGGGGGGCCAACGAACAGGAAATCTGGCAGATCCTCGCCTACCTGCGCACGCTCGCCGCGCCGGCCTCGACCGACCCGCCGCGGGGCAACGCCGAAAACGGGCAGCGGATCTTCCGCGCCAACTGCGCGAGCTGCCACCGCGTGAACGGCATGGGCGGACGGCTCGGCCCCGATTTGTCGCGCATCGGGTCGGCGCGCGCCCGCGACGCGATGGTGCGCCGCATCCGCGGCGCCGTCGAGGGTTCGCGGCCCGGTTACGAGCCGGTGACGCTCACGCAGGACAACGGGCAGGTCATTCACGGCGTGAAGAAGAACGAAGACCTCTTCTCGGTCCAGATCATGGACACGCGCGAGCGGATTCAGGGCTACGAGAAAGAGAAGATGAAGGACGTCACCGACGACACGCAGTCGGCGATGCCGGCCTTCGGCGTCGATCGGCTCAGCCTGAGCGACCTCGACGATGTGGTGCGGTACCTGCAGACGCTGCGCGGATTCGATCCGGCGGTCAAATAGAAAGTGAGAAGTTAGAAGTCAGAAGTTAGAAGGAATTATAATGAGCGCCTTACCCACACAATCATGAGGAGCCGCGCCATGAGAACCTTTGGCCCAGTGGCCTCTGTCGCCACCGTTGCCCTGCTCGCGATCCTGGGCGCCGGCCTGTCGGCGCAGCAGCCCACGCCCGCGCCCATCACGAAAGCGCCGGCAGCCACGAATCCCCTGCAAGGCGATGAGGCCGCCATCAAGTACGGCATGGGCCTGTTCCGCAGCCGCTGCGCCGACTGCCACGGTGTCGACGCGCGCGGCGTCCGCTCGCCCGACCTCACGCAGGTCTGGGCCTCGGGCCGCACCGACGAGGGCTTGTTCCTGACGGTGAAGAACGGCGTGCCCAACACCGAGATGCCGGCCAACGCCCGCATGTTCGATCACGAGGTCTGGCAGGTGCTCGCCTACCTGCGCACGCTGGCCGCGCCGGCCTCGACCGATCCGCCGCGCGGCAACGCCGAGAACGGCCAGCGCCTCTACCGCGCCAACTGCGCGAGCTGCCACCGTGTGAACGGCGTGGGCGGCCGCCTCGGCCCCGATTTGTCCCGCATCGGATCGGCGCGCGCGCGCGATGCCATGGTCCGGCGCATCCGCGGCGCGGTCGAGGATTTCCGACCCGGGTACGAGCCGGTCACGCTGACGCAGGACAACGGCCAGGCCATCCACGGCGTGAAGAAGAACGAAGACCTCTTCTCGGTCCAGATCATGGACACGCGCGAGCGGATTCAGGGCTACGAGAAGGACAAGATGAAAGAGGTCGCCAACGATACGAAGTCGGCCATGCCGCCGTTCGGCACGGATCGGTTGAGCGCCAGCGATCTCGACGACGTCGTCCGGTACCTGCAGACGCTGCGCGGATTCGACACAGCGGTTAAGTAGAAACCACGCAATTGAGAATTCGGAATTAAGAATTAAGAATTCGTAGAGGAGCGCGACATGAAGATCCGTTTCGTCCGAATCGCGGTGCTGACGGCGCTCGGCGCGGTCGGTACGATCGCCCTGTCGGCGCAGCAGGCGCCGCCCCCGGCACTGGTCACGAACCAGGAGCTTCTCGCCGGCCTGCCGGCCGACGGCTCGCGCTGGCTCACATTTGGCGGCGATTACTTCAACCAGCGGTACAGCCCGCTGACCCAGATCACGCCCGAGAACGTCAACCGCCTGCAGCCGCAGTGGACGTTCCAGACGCGCACGCTGGGCAACTTCGAGACGACCACGCTCGTGCGCGACAACGTGCTGTACGTCACCGGGCCGCAGAACCTGGCGTGGGCGATCGACGCGCGCACGGGCCGCCAGATCTGGCAGTACCGACGCGAGCTGCCGCCGAACCTCACGGCGTGCTGCGGCCTCGTCAATCGCGGCTTCGGCGTGCTCGGCGACAAGCTGTTCATGGTGACGCTC
>MEKT01000025.1:0-56501 GCA_001767435.1 Acidobacteria bacterium RIFCSPLOWO2_02_FULL_65_29
CGCCGTCGCATTCATCCAGCAGACGATTCCAGCGCCGCCGCCGGGCGCCGCCATCGAGGTGTGGTCCGCCGGAGGCGTAGACGTCATCACGCGCACGTCGCAAGGCGCCCTGGTCCTCGGGTTGCTGCCGGTCGTGCCCATGACCGTCGTTTCCTCGCTCTTGATGATTGTGGTTTCCCGACTGACCGCCCGATCCGCGCCGGCGCCTGCGACAATGAACCGTTATTTCGACGGCGAGGTATCGCACAGAGCTGACAGCTGATCGCTGACAGCTGAGAGCTGACTTATGTCCACCCCATCCCTCCCCCCGCTGACGCGAGTGCAGTGGCTGATCTGTACGATCGCCGCCATCGGCTTCGCCTTCGATTCCTACGAGCTGCTGATGGCGCCGCTCGTCGTGCCCCCCGCGCTCACCGCACTGCTCGGCGTTGCGCCGAACAGCCCCGCGGTGAACGCCTGGGTGGGCTACATGCTCTACATCCCGGCCGTGGCCGGCGGCATCTTCGGGCTGATCGGCGGGTACTTGACGGATCTGCTCGGCCGTCGCCGCGTGCTCGTGTGGAGCATTCTCTTGTATGCCTTCGCGGCGCTCGCCGCGGGCTTTGCGACCTCGGTGGGATGGCTGCTCTTCTGGCGCTGCTGCACGTTTGTCGGCGTGTGCGTCGAGTTCGTGGCCGCTGTCGCCTGGCTGGCCGAGCTCTTCCCCGAGCCCAAACGGCGCGAGACGATCATCGGATACACCCAGGCGTTCGGATCGCTTGGCGGCGTGATGGTCACGGGCGCCTATTACCTGATCGTGACCTACGAGGAGTCGTTCCCGGCGGTCCGCGGCGCACACGAAGCGTGGCGCTACACGCTGATGTCGGGCGTCATTCCCGCCATCCCGCTGATCGTGATTCGCCCGTTTCTCCCGGAGTCGCCCGCCTGGCGCGAGAAGAAGGCCGCCGGCACGCTGAAGCGTCCGAGCCTCGGCGAGCTCTTCGACCCGCGCTTCCGCCAGACAACCATCGTCACGACGGTGATGATGGCGTGCGCGTTTGCGGCCGCATTCGGCGCCATTCAGCAGGTGCCGCGCATCGTGCCGGGGCTGCCCGAAGTGAGCGGCCTCGCCCGCCCGGCGCAGCAACAGGTCGTGAGCGCCGTGCAGTCGTTTCAGGAGTTCGGTGGCCTGAGCGGCAGAATCCTGCTGGCGTTTCTGGCCGTGCGCATCCTGAGCCGTCGCAAGCTCGTGCGCGTGTTCCAGGTGCCGGGCCTGATCCTGTTGCCGTGGGTGTTCCTGGTCGCGGCCACGACCAACGTGACCCTCCTCCAGTGGGGCACGTTCCTGGTCGGGATGGCGACGATCGCGCAATTCAGTTTCTGGGGAAACTACCTGCCGCGCGTGTATCCCGTGCATCTGCGCGGCACCGGCGAAAGCTTTGCCGCCAACGTCGGCGGCCGCATGCTCGGGACATCGGCTGCCCTCATCACGACGCAGCTCGTGCCCTACATGCCTGGCGGCGCGTTGCCGACCCGGCTGGCGTACGCGTGCGCGCTCGTCGGCACGACGGTCTACGTGATTGGTTTTGCCGCCAGTTTCTGGCTGCCGGAACCGAAGCGTGAGGACCTGCCGGAGTGAGGGGGTACCCTTGAGGATTTGAGGATTTGAGGATTTGAGGATTCGAGGATTCGAGGATTCGAGGATTCGAGGATTTGAGGATTTGAGGATCTGGCGTTTTTTCGTGTCAGGGTTTCGCGCTCGCGATCTTCTCGACGATGGCCTTCGCCTGAGGCAGGCTGATCGCGCACGCGGGATCATCCATGCGGCACCTCGCCACCGTGAGGTGGCAGCCGCAGTTGCACTCTTCCTCGTTGAGCGCCAGGAGCGCCGTTGTCCGCTGCTCGGGCGACAGCGTGGCAAGGTCGACGCCGGGAATCGACTTCAGCTGCGCCACGTTCTCGACGCCGACCGCTTTCTCCTTCAGATCCACCCGCACGATCTCGGCGTTCGTCGTCATTCCGGCCAGCAGGCGCGTGCTCGCTTCGGTTGCGCGCGCGTTCAGCATGCCCACGTTCTTCTGCGCAAGCTTCCCGTCGCGATCCAGCACGAACGTCGTGGGCAGCGCCATCACGCCTGGAAAGATCTCCCGAAGCGAGGCCGTCGCCATGACGACGGGATAGTTGACGTGGTGTTCTTCGGCAAAGCGCTTGACGACGTCGACCGACGCCTCGTCTTCCGAAATCCCGACAATCACCAGGTTGTCACGATACTTTTCCTGGAGCGCGACCAAATCGGGAATCTCGGCTCGGCACGGCGCACACCACGTGGCCCAGAAATTGACGATGACGACCTTGCCGCGCCAGTCTGCCGAGGAGAACGATCGGCCGTCCAGGTCCGTGACGGTAAAGGCAGGCACGTCGAGCGGCTCTTTCAGCAAGCGGACGGTGACCGGTTCGCCCGAGGCCTCTTCGGTGTTGATTCCCGAGACGCCCCGGCATCCGGCGCTCGAGACCGCCGCCAGCACGCATGCCAAGACCGCCGCCGGACCGCCGACGCGGGGAGCGCGCCAGGGCCGGGTTCCGTATGCCCATTCCATGATCCCATCCTAACAGTTCTAGACATCTTCTAAGGCCATGATCGTGACACATGAAGCACGTTTCTGTCGGTGAGAAGCTGGAAAAAGGGGTACGACCGCTTTCGCACATCGGAGTAAGATCTGCCCGCCATGCTGACACAACCCATTCGCGCGGCGCTCCTCGTGGGGCTCGCGCTCGCCACGGCCGCTGCGCTTCAGGCGCAGGCGGTCAGAACCTATAAGACGCGCCTGGCGCCGGTGCCGGTCCCGACATTCACGCCCTCGATCACCGGCGCGGGTTCGGTCACGGCGACGCTCGCCGGAACGAAACTCACTGTTGCCGGCACGTTCGAGGGACTGGCCTCGCCCGCGACCGTCGCCCGCCTTCACAAGAGCCCGAAGCCCGGCATTCGGGGCGACGTGCTTTTCAACCTGACGACGACCGGCGGGACGAGCGGAACAATTGGAGGCACGTTCGACTTGACGCCGGCGCAGATACAGGAGATCGCGGCAAGCCGCTACTACGTGCAGCTTCACAGCGAGAAGGCGCCCGACGGCAACTTGTGGGGATGGCTGCAGGCGCAGGAGATCCGAAAATGAGAGCTCGAATCGCGGTGACGACCATGTTGGGAGCGTTCGTAGCCGCGCTGCTCGGGGCCCAACAGCCGGCCCCCACCGCCGTGTTCAACGCGCAGCAGGCGGCGGCCGGACGCACGGCGTACGACGCCAGCTGCGCGGCCTGCCACCTCGCCGACCTGGGCGGCCGAAACGAAGCGCCGCCGCTCGCCGGCACCGACTTCATGAACACGTGGCGCACGCGCACCACGCAGGATCTGTTCGAGTTCATGCAGGGCACGATGCCGCCGGGCGGCCCGACGCTGCCGGCCGAGACCTACCTGAGCATTGCCGCCTACCTGCTTCAGCAGAATGGCGCCCCTGCCGGGACGGAGGCGTTTGCCGCCACGACCGCGATGCCCATAGGCACGGTGGCCACCGGTCAGCGTCCGGTCGCTGCCGCGCAAGCCGCGGCCGGCGGGCCCGAGCGCGGCGCGGGTGGACGCGGGCAGGCGCCCGGCGGACGCGGAGGTCGAGGCGGCGCCGATGGTGGTCCGCCCGCCGGGCGTGGACAGGCGCTCCCCGCGCGCGGGGTCACGGTCGCCGGCGAGGTCAAGAACTACGTTCCGGTAACCGACGCCATGCTGCGCAACCCGCCAGCCGGCGACTGGCTGATGGCCCGCCGAACTTACCAAGGCTGGAGCCATAGCCCGCTCAGCGAGATCACGCGCGACAACGTGAAGGATCTGAAGCTCGCGTGGGTGTGGTCGATGCGCGACGGGCTCGGCGCCAACCAGCCCATGCCGCTCGTGCACAACGGCATCGTCTATCTCTTCAATCCCGGCAACATCGTGCAGGCGCTCGACGGCCGCACGGGCGATCTGATCTGGGAGAACGAGGTCGGCCCGATCCAGCAGATCGGCATGGGCTCGATGCGCAGCATCGCGATCTTCGAAGAGAAGCTGATCGTCTCCACGACCGACGCCCGGATAGTCGCGCTCGACGCGCGCACCGGCAAGCCGATCTGGGAAACCGTCGTCGCCGAGCGCGCCAAGGGCTTCGGCCAGACGAGCGGACCAATCGTTGCGCGAGGCAAGGTCATTTCGGGGATGCAGGGATGCGCACGCTACGGCCCGGATCGCTGCTTCATCAGCGCGTACGACGTGAACACGGGGAAGCTCGTCTGGAAGTTCCATACGATTGCGCACGCTGGCGAGCCCGGCGGCGATACGTGGGGAAAGCTGCCCGACATCTTCCGCAAGGGCGGGGAGACGTGGATCACCGGCAGCTACGATCCGGATCTGAACCTCACATACTGGGGCGTCGCACAGGCCAAACCCTGGATGCCGGCGTCGCGCGGCAACTCGATCTTCGATCAGTCGCTGTATACCACATCCACCGTCGCGCTCAACGTGGACGATGGCAAGCTGGCGTGGCACTTCCAGGAGATTCCGGGCGAATCGCTCGACCTCGATGAAGTGTACGAGCGCGTGCTCGTCGACGTCGGCCCCGAGAAGTACGTGTTCAACATCGGGAAGTCGGGCATTCTCTGGAAGGTCGATCGCCGCAACGGCAAGTTCGTCGGCGCGAAGGAAACCGTCTATCAAAACGTCTACGATCGGATCGACCCAAAGACCGGCCTCATCAGCTACAGGAACGACATCGTCGAGCAGCAGGTCGAGACGTGGATCCAGTCGTGCCCGAGCACCGAGGGCGGCCACAACTGGCAGGCGATGAGCTATCACCAGCCGACCAATGCGCTGATCATTCCGCTCAGCCAGTCGTGCATGGAGATTTCCGGACGCCGGTTGAACCTCACGGAAGGCGCCGGCGGCACGAACGCCGATCGGCGCTTCTTCGAGATGCCAGGCAGCGACGGCAACATCGGCAAGCTGGCGGCGTACGACGCGGCGTCGATGAAGGAGCTGTGGAGCTACCAGCAGCGCGCGCCGTTTCTCACGGCCGTTCTGTCCACGGCGGGCGGTCTCGCCTTCGTCGGGGATCTCGATCGCCGGTTCAGGGCTTTCGATGCGCGGACGGGCGCCATTCTGTGGGAGACGCGCCTCGGGACGTCGGTGCAGGGCTTCCCGGTGTCGTTCAGCATCGGGTCGAAGCAGTACGTTGCGGTCACGACGGGGCTTGGCGGTGGCAGTCCGCGCGCCGTGCCGCGCGCGATCGCGCCAGAGATTCGATACACGGACACGGGCCACGCGCTGTACGTCTTCGAGCTGCCGGAGAAGAGATAAAGGCCTACTGTTGGAGCGTCTTCAGTCCTGGCGGAATGGGATTGGGAATCGGATTGAGCGGATCGACGTAGATGGTGCCCGGCGTGTCGGTGGCGAAGTGCCGCGTGCCCGTCTTTCCCCACGTGACCGGCACCGCGCTGCCGAAAAACGAGCTGGCGCGCGGCGACGCCGCGCCGTTGCACGAAGCTACCAAGACGTCGACCGTGTCCGGCTGATTGTTCTTCTCGATCGTGAAAACATACCCGCTCTTGACGACGCCGTTCACGCTCAGATCGGGACTGATGAACCCGAACGTCGTGGCCGGCGGCGGCTTGACGAGATCGGCCAGGTCGGTCGCGTAGCCGCCCCCCCCGCACGTCGAGTAGTAGTTCGCTTCGCTGCTCGAGATCGTGCGAAGCGCCGCCGCCGCGGCGCCCTCCTGGGCGTTCATCCTCGCCTTGAGTAGCCCCGGCACCGCGATGGCCGCGATGATCCCGATGATCGCCACGACGATCAAGAGCTCGATGAGCGTGAATCCTCGTGCCTTGCGCATAGACGTCTAAGAGACTCTATCGGACGAGCAAGCCAGGTGCCGTATTGTCCATCGTGTAATTCCGTGTATTTTCGCGCGAGATGCAGGGAAAGCGCAACAAATCTTGACACTTCGGTGACAGAAAATGTCACTGCCGCAGCGCCGGACGCTTCTGCTGCCTGGCGCGGGGCGCCGTACGACCGACGGCGAGTCTAAGTTCTAGGCCGGTCGTGGGGCGGAGCCCCACGTTAGTTAAGCCAGGGGCGCGGGCAGGTCGGACCGGCCCATCAGGTACTGATCGACCCCGCGCGCGCACGATCGGCCCTCGGCGATCGCCCAGACGATGAGCGACTGGCCGCGCTGCATGTCGCCGGCGGCGAAGACGCCGGGGACGCTCGTCATCCAGCGCGCGTCACGCCAGACGTTGCCGCGTTCGGTGATCTTCACGCCCAGCTGGTCCAGCATGCCGCCGCGCTCGGGCCCGAGGAACCCCATGGCCAGGAGCACGAGGCCGGCCTGGAGCGAGAACTCGCTGTTCGGCACCGGCTTGAAGGAGCCGCCGACGAGCTCGACCTTGCTCGCGTGGAGCGAGGCGACCGAGCCGCGATCGTCGCCGCTGAACTTCTGCGTCGCGATGGAGTAGAGCCGATCGCCGCCCTCTTCGTGGGCCGTGGATACGCGGAAGATATTCGGCCAGAGCGGCCACGGATTGCCGTCCGAACGGTCGTCGGGCGGACGCGACAGGAGCTCGAGCTGATGCACGCGTGCCGCGCCCTGCCGGTGTGCCGTGCCGAGGCAGTCGGCGCCGGTATCGCCGCCGCCGATGATGATGACGTGCTTTCCGCTTGCGGTGATGAAGCCCTCGTCGGTGATGGCATCTCCCTCGCAGCGCTTGTTCTGCAGCGTCAGGTAGTCCATCGCGAAGTGAATGCCCGAGAGCTCGCGCCCCGGCACGGGCAAATCGCGTGGACGCGTGGCGCCGCCGGCCAGCACGATGGCCTCGAAGTCGCGACGAAGCTCGTCGACGGGCACGGTGACGCCGACGTTCGCGTTGGTGCGGAACATGACGCCCTCTTCGGTGAGTAGCGCCAGCCGGCGGTCGACAAATTTCTTTTCGAGCTTGAACTCGGGAATGCCGTAGCGCAGCAGCCCGCCGATGCGATCGGCGCGCTCGAACACCGTCACCCAGTGTCCGGCGCGATTGAGCTGCGCGGCCGCCGCCAGGCCCGCGGGTCCCGAGCCGACCACCGCCACGCGTTTGCCGGTCCGGATCTCGGGGGGATCGGCGGTGACCCAGCCCTCGTCGAACGCCCGATCGATGATCGACACCTCGACGGCCTTGATGGTGACCGGGTCGCTGTTGATGCCGAGCACGCACGCGCCCTCGCACGGGGCGGGGCACAAGCGGCCCGTGAACTCGGGAAAATTGTTCGTCGCATGCAGCCGCTCGATCGCCGCCTGCCACCGGTCGCGATACACCAGGTCGTTCCAGTCGGGGATGAGATTCCCGAGCGGACATCCGCTGTGGCAGAACGGGATGCCGCAGTCCATGCACCGCGCCGCCTGGTCCTTCAGCGGACCTTCGGGGTAGGGCAGGTACACCTCGTGCCAGTCGCGGACGCGTTCGCCCACGGGCCGCGTCGGGTGCTTCTGTCGCGTGATTTCGATGAAACCGGTGACCTTACCCACCGACCGCGGCTCCCACGAGCTCGGTGAAGGACGCGTTCCGGCCGGCCGCGGCGGCCCGCGCCTCGGCCTCGAGCACGCGCTTGTAGTCGCGCGGCATGATCTTCACGAATTGCCGGGCGCTGTCGGCCCAGTCGGCCAGTACCCGCGTGCCGAGCTCGCTGCCCGTGTACCGCACGTGCTGTATGACGAGTCGCCGCACGAGCTCGAGATCGTCGCGCTGGTCGAGCGGCTCGAGGTCCACCATCTGCCGGTTGCAGCGCTTCGCGAACGTGCCTCGAGCATCGAGCACGTACGCCACGCCGCCGCTCATGCCCGCCGCAAAGTTCCGCCCCGTGCGGCCGAGCACGACGACGCGCCCGCCGGTCATGTACTCGCAGCCGTGGTCTCCCACGCCCTCGACGACCGTGTGGGCGCCGCTGTTGCGAACGGCAAAGCGCTCGCCCGCCACGCCCCGGAAGTACGCCTCGCCGCTCGTCGCGCCGTAGAGCGCGACATTGCCGACGAGAATGTTCTCTTCGGCGACAAACGTGGACGCCGCGGGCGGAAAGACGATGATCTTGCCGCCCGAGAGGCCTTTCCCGATGTAGTCGTTCGAGTCGCCTTCGAGCGTGAGCGTGATGCCCCGCGGCACGAACGCGCCGAAGCTCTGGCCGGCCGACCCGGTGAACCGCAGCCGGATCGTGTCGTCGGGCAGCCCTTCGCCGCCGTACCGCTTCGTGACCTCGTAGCCGAGCATCGTGCCGACGGTGCGGTTGATGTTGCGGATCGGCAGCGTGAGCGAGACGGGCGTGCCGCGCGCCAACGCGTCCGCGCACTGCTCGATCAGACGGTTGTCGAGCGCCTGCGCGAGGCCGTGGTCCTGCGCCACGACCCTGCGCCGCGGCGCGTCGGCGGCCACCGGCGGCTCGTAGAGGATGTTCGAGTAGTCCAACCCTTTCGCCTTCCAGTGGTCCACGGCCTTGCGGAAGCTCAGCCGGTCCACGCGACCGATCATCTCGTCCATCGTGCGGAAGCCGAGCGCCGCCATGTGCTCCCGCACTTCCTCGGCGACGAACCGGAAGAAGTTCTCCACGAACTCCGGCTTGCCCGTGAACTTCTTGCGGAGCTCCGGATCCTGCGTGGCGACGCCCACGGGGCACGTGTTGAGATGGCAGACGCGCATCATGATGCAGCCCGACACCACCAGCGGCGCCGTCGCGAAGCCGTATTCTTCGGCGCCCATGAGCGCCGCGACGACGACGTCGCGCCCGGTCTTGAGCTGCCCGTCCACCTGGACCGTGATGCGATCGCGCAGCTTGTTGAGCATCAGAACCTGCTGCGTCTCGGCCAGGCCGAGCTCCCACGGCACGCCGCCGTGCTTGATGGAGGTGAGCGGGGAGGCGCCCGTGCCGCCGTCGTGGCCCGAGATGAGCACGACGTCCGCGTGCGCCTTCGCCACGCCGGCGGCGACCGTGCCGACGCCCGCCACCGCGACGAGCTTCACGTGAATCCGCGCGAGCGGGTTGGCGTTCTTCAGGTCGTGAATGAGCTGCGCGAGGTCTTCGATGGAATAGATGTCGTGATGCGGCGGCGGCGAAATGAGCCCCACGCCGGGCGTCGCGTACCGCACCTTCGCGATCCACGGATAGACTTTGTGGCCCGGGAGCTGTCCGCCTTCCCCCGGCTTGGCGCCCTGCGCCATCTTGATCTGCAGATCGCTGCAGTTGACCAGGTACTCGCTCGTCACGCCGAACCGCGCCGAGGCGACCTGCTTCACGGCGCTCCGCCGCCAGTCGCCGTTCGGGTCTTTCGTGTAGCGCGCCGGATCCTCGCCGCCCTCGCCCGTGTTGGATTTCCCGCCGAGGCGGTTCATGGCGATGGCCAGCGTCTCGTGCGCCTCCTGTGAAATCGATCCGTAGGACATCGCGCCGGTGGCAAACCGCTTGACGATCGACTCGACCGGCTCGACGTCGTCCAACGGAATCGGCGTGGGCGCGTTCTGGATGTCGAGGAGCCCTCTGAGGGTCGCGAGCCTCCGGCTCTGATCGTCCACGAGCCGCGAGTACTCCTTGAAGATCGTGTACTGGCCGCTCCTCGTCGCGTGCTGCAGCTTGAACACGGTCTCGGGGTTGAAGAGGTGGTACTCGCCGTCGCGGCGCCACTGGTACTCGCCGCCCCACTCGAGGTCGTGCTCGCCGACCGGCCGCGTGGGAAACGCCTTCTCGTGCCGCCGGCGCACCTCTTCCGCGATGACGTCGATCCCGACGCCCGAGATGCGCGAGGCCGTACGCGTGAAGTACCGGTCGACCAGCGACTGTTGCAGACCGACGGCCTCGAACACTTGCGCGCCGCAATAGCCCTGAAGCGTCGAAATGCCCATCTTGGACATCACTTTGAGGATGCCCTTGTTGAGCGCCTTGATGTAGTGGACGACCGCTTGCTCGTGCGTGACGCCGACGAGGAGCCGGTTGCGGATCATGTCGTCGAGCGTCTCGAACGCCAGATACGGGTTCACCGCACCGGCGCCGTAGCCGAGCAGCAGCGCGCAGTGGTGCACCTCGCGCGCGTCGCCCGACTCGACGATGAGCGCGCAGCGCGTGCGGGTGCCCTGCCGCACCAGGTGATGGTGCACGCCCGAGGTGGCGAGCAGGCTCGGAATCGGCGCACGATCGCGATCGGCGTCGCGGTCCGAGAGAATGAGAATGGTGTAGCCGGCCTCGACCGCCGCCGACGCCCTCCGGTTGAGATCCTCCATCGCGCGTTCGAGCCCGGTCCCGCCCAGCGCCACGTCGAAGAGCATCGGAATGCGAATGGCGCGAAAGCCCGGGTCGTAGACGTGCCGCAGCTTCGCCAGCTGATCGTTGTCGATGACCGGGTACTTGATCTTGATCTGCCGGCACGATTCCGGCCGCGGATCGAGCAGGTTGCCTTCGGGCCCGATCGTCGATTCCATCGACGTCACCAGCTCCTCGCGGATCGCGTCGAGCGGCGGGTTGGTGACCTGCGCGAACACCTGCTTGAAGTAGTCGTAGAGCAGGCGCGGCCGATCCGAGAGCGGCGCGAGCGCCGTGTCGGTGCCCATCGATCCGATCGGCTCTTCGCCCGCCGTGGCCATGGGCCCCATGAGCAGGCGCAGGTCCTCGTGCGTGTAGCCGAAGAGTTGCTGGCGCCTGAGCACGGTCTCGTGGCTGGGCGCCGGCAGATACGGCGCCGGGTCGAGATCCTCGATGTCGATGAGGTGCGACAGCCACGCCTTGTACGGACGCGCCGAGGCGAGCTCGCGCTTGATCTCGTCGTCCGACACGATGCGCCCGCGCGACGTGTCGACGAGGAAAATGCGGCCCGGGTGCAGGCGCTCCTTGAGCACGATGTCTTCGGGCGGAATGTCGAGCACGCCGACTTCCGACGCCATGATCACCAGGTCGTCCTTGGTGACGCAGTACCGCGACGGCCTGAGGCCGTTCCTGTCGAGCACCGCCCCGATCACCGTGCCGTCACTGAACGCGATCGACGCCGGGCCGTCCCACGGCTCCATCAGCGACGAGTGGTACTCGTAGAACGCCTTCAGCTCCTCTGACATCGTCTCGTGGCTCGACCACGGCTCGGGAATCATCATCAGGATGGCGTGCGGCAGCGACCGCCCGGTCATCACCAGGAACTCGAGGACGTTGTCGAAGGTGGCCGTGTCGCTCCCGCCTTCGCGGATGACCGGCAGGACTTTCTTCAGGTCGTCGCCAAGGACGTCGGAGCGGAGCAGACCTTCGCGCGCGCGCATCCAGTTGATGTTGCCCGTGAGCGTGTTGATCTCGCCGTTGTGCGCGATGTAGCGGTACGGGTGCGCGAGCGGCCACGACGGGAAGGTGTTGGTGCTGAAGCGCTGGTGCACGAGTGACAGCGCCGACTGGAGGTCCGGATCGATCAGGTCCGGGAACATCGTCTCGATCTGGCTGGCCGTGAGCATGCCCTTGTAGATGAGCGTGTTCGACGACAGGCTCACGACGTAGAACGCCTTGCGCGCCTCGGCGGGGATGGCCAACGCGTCCACGGCGCGCTCGACGCGCTTTCTGATCACGTACAGCTTGCGCTCGAAGCGCGCGCGGGTCTCGGCGTCGGTCTGGCCCTCGACGTCAACGGGATAATCGACCGGGGCGCGGCCGCGGCCGATGAAGAGCTGCCAGAACGCCGGCTCGACGGCCACCGCGCTCGGCCCGACCGGTGCGTCGTTGGTCGGCACGAGGCGCCAGCCGAGAAACAGCTGATCCTCGTCGGCCACGATGTCGGCGATGACCTGCTGAATGGCCTTCCGCGCACCCGCCTCGCGAGGCAGGAAGACGAGGCCCGCGCCGTACTCGCCGACGGGCGGCAGGGGTGCGGGCGCGACCTTGCGCAGAAATCGGTCGGGCATCTGCACGAGGATGCCGGCGCCGTCGCCCGTGTTGACCTCGCAGCCGCACGCGCCCCGGTGCTGCAGGTTCTTGAGGACCTGCAGCGATTTCTTCACGATGTCGTGCGACTTCCGGCCCTTGATGTCCACGACGAAGCCGACGCCGCAGGCGTCGCGCTCGTCGGCCGGGTCGTAGAGCCCCTGGGCGTCCGGGGGGCCTGGGGAATACGACGTCTCCGAGCGCTGGTGTTCAAGTTCGTTCGGCATACGGCTGTCCGGGATCCCGCTGAACGGAGCGCTCAGGGGAGGCTATGGTTATCGCGCAGAACGACGTAGAAGTAAAATACAATCATCGTATCTCATCTATCAGTAAATTAGATGTGTGCTGGGCTCTGGGTTCGGCTTGCCCGCCGAAGCTCACGATGAGCGTTCGAGCGTAGGCGGGGGCTCGGCTTGCCCGCCGAAGCTCGCGCGATGAGGGTGCGAGCGCGGGCTAGACGGCCGCGCCCTCCAGTCTGGCTCGTCGCGCAGCACGGCCACGATCGTGTCGCTGAGATCGTCGCCCACGAAGGGACGCTTCCCGGTGAGCACCGGGTAAGAGTCGGCGCGATTATAATCGAGCCGTTGCCATGAGCGCAGTGCAAGTCAGGCGGTGGACTCGGCACGAATACGACCACATGATCGAGGCCGGCGTCTTGACGCCTGAAGACCACCTCGAACTGATCGACGGAGAAATCCTGGCAACGACTCCGCAGGGAAGCGCGCACGCGACCGGTGTCTCCCTGGCCCAGGAGGCGCTGCGGGCCGCTTTTGGGTCTGAGGCCCACATTCGCGCGCAACTGCCTCTGGCCCTGGGGTCGGACTCCGAACCCGAGCCCGACGTCGCGGTTGTGGCTGGGTCGACGCGCGACTATCGCGATGCCCATCCGCGAGCCGCGATGCTCGTCGTCGAAGTCGCCGACACGACGCTGGCGCACGACAGGGACGTGAAGGGCAGCCTGTATGCTCGCGCAGGCGTGCCGGAGTACTGGATTCTCAATCTCACAGAGCGGCACCTGGAGGTGTACCGCGATCCGAAGCCGGTGGCCAAGGCCCGCTTCGGATGGCGCTACGAGACCGTGGAACGCCTCGGCCCCGGCCGCTCGGTCTCGTCGTTGGCCCTTCCATCCGCCTCTTTCGCGGTTGCCGATCTTCTGCCCTGACAAGGGTCACCGAATCCAGCCGGCCCCGCTATTGGTCTCCAGGCAATTTCGAGGCGTGGGACTCGGCCTGCCGCCGTCGCTCGGCCAGCGAGCGGAGGTGGGGACTCGGGGCCGGAGGATTCGACCCGCTTGATTTCACCTATGGCGTTGTAATATGTGGCTATGCGACATATCAGGCGACTCGACCGCGAGCTGAAGAAGGGCAGCGCCGAGCTCCTGGTCCTGTCGCTCGTCGAGCCGCAGCCTCGCCATGGCTACGAGATTGGCAAGCTCATCGAGCGCCGCTCGCAGGGCGCGCTGCGGTTCAACGCCGCGTCGCTCTATCCGCTCCTGTATCGCCTTGAAAAGCGCGGCTGGCTGCACGGCCGCTGGGTGGAGAAGGCCGGGCAGCGCCGCCGCCGCTACTATCGCCTGACGCCGGAAGGGCGACGGGTCCTCGGACGGCAGCGCCGCGGATGGGCGGCCTTCGTCGAAGCCGTTCGCCTCATCACGGGATTGGAACATGCCTGATTTCAAGGCTGACATCTCGAGAAGGCTGGCCGACAGCCGACTGTCGCCGGCCCGCGAAGCCGAGATCCTCGAGGAGGTGAACGCCCACCTCGAGGATCGCTACCGCGAATTGCAGGCCTCCGGCCTCGGCGCCGAGGAAGCCCGGCGTGGCGCGCTCGAGGAATTGCAAGACGAGGAAGGCCTGGCCGAACGGCTGCGCGCCATCGAACGGCCAGCCCGCGTCGAACCGTCTCCCCCGGGGGCGCCGGGCATCGGGAAACGAACCCTCACACGTCTCATCGACGAAACGGCGGCCGACCTCCAGTACGGCGTGCGTCAACTCCGCGCGACGCCGGCGTTCACCGCCGTCGCGGTGCTGACGCTCGCCATCGGCATTGGCGCCAACACGGCGATCTTCACGCAGGCCAACGCCGTCTTTCTCAAGACGCTGCCGGTCGGCAATCCCGAAGAGCTCAGGCGGCTCGAGTGGACCTCGCCCACGCGAACATTCGCCACACCGGCCCGCAGCGACCTGTTTCGCACGGGTGCACGCGACATCTTCGAGTACTTCTCCTATCCCGCCTATCAATTCCTCCGCGAGCACACGTCGGGTTTCTCCGATCTGGCGTGTTTCGCGGGCGCCACCATCAATCTGAGCATCGGCGGCAGCGCCGAGTCGGTGCGGGCCGAGCTCATATCGGGCAACTACCTTCGCACGCTCGGCGTTGCCGCGTTCGCGGGGCGCACGATCACTCCCGACGACGATCGGCCGGGCAGCGTGGCCTCCGTGGCCATGCTCGGTCATGGCTTCTGGCTGCGTGCGTTCGGCGGCGACACGTCGGCAATCGGTCAGACTGTTGCGGTCAACGGGGAGGCGTTCACCGTCGTCGGCGTGGCGCCGAAGGGATTCTTCGGAGCCGATCCGCGCTTCTCGCCGGACCTGCTCGTGCCGATGGCCAAGCACGAGGTCGTAACGGCCACGCCCAAGGGCCTGGCGAATGCCCGCAACTGGGCCACGGTGCAGGTCATCGGGCGACTGCGGCCAGGGGTGTCCGATGAACAGGCCAGGCTGGATACCGAAGCGCTTCTTGGTCAGGCCATCCGCGCCGATCCCCCACCACGAGAGTACGTGTCGCCCAGGGTCCTGCTGTTCGGCATCGAGCACGGGATCGACGTCCTCCGCCGACAAACCTCGTTGTCCTTGTACGTGCTGATGTCGGTGGTGGGCGTGGTCCTGCTCCTGGCGTGCACCAACATTGCCAGCCTGTTGCTGGCACGTGCGGACGCGCGCGGTCGGGAGATGGCCACGCGCCTGGCCTTGGGTGCTCGACGCGGGCGGCTCGTCCGGCAGCTCCTGACGGAAAGCCTCCTGCTCTCCGGCCTTGGGGGAAGCCTGGGCGTCCTTCTCGCCTACACGCTCGGTGGACTCCTGCCGACACCGCTGACGAGCCCGATGAGCGCGGCCCGCCCCGCGCCCACTGGTCTCGACCTGGCGCCCGATCTTCGCGTGCTGGCATTTGCCGTCGGTGTGGCCGTGGCGACCGGGCTCGTGTTCGGGATCGCGCCGGCGCTTCGTGCGACACGAGTGGACGTGCTGTCGATGATGAAACAAGCCCCAACGAGTTCCGGCCGCGGCCGCAGGCGGAAGGTCGGAGTCCTGGTGACGGTGCAGATAGCGCTTTCATTGCTGCTGCTCATCGGTACTACCCTGTTCATCCGGACCCTCGCCAACCTGAGGTCCGAGCCATTGGGATTCGATCCGGACGGCGTGCTCGTGTTTCAAGTCAATCCGAGCCTCAACGGTTACAGAGACGAGCGCCTCTCGAACTTCTTCGAAGAGGCCTTGACGCGTTTCGAGCAGCTTCCCGGCGTCGTCTCGGCGTCGCTTTCCGGCCCGGGGCTCGTGAGCGGCGCTTTTTCCGGGAGTTGGGTGTGCGTGCCCGATCGGCAGCCGGATCGCGACCGGGATACAGCTTGGCTCCATCGGGTCGCGCCACGACTGTTCGAAACCATGAGGATTCCGCTGCTGCTGGGGAGGGACATCGACTGGCGTGATCGCGAACGCGGGCAGAAGGTCGTGATCGTCAACCAGGCGTTCGTGAACAAGTACTATCCTGGGGTCAACGCTGTCGGGAAGACCATCGGGCTCGGTCAGGCGAAATGCGATGCGCACGAAATGACCATCGTCGCCGTCGCGGCCGATACCAAATACTGGACCGTCAGGAACCCCATTTCTCCGACGATGTACCTTCCGTATCGACAGCTGGACATCAACGGCCGTGCCATGACCGTCGCGCTGCGCGCCAAGGGCGATCCGACAGCGCTCGCGCCCGCCGCGCGCCAAGCCATGCGGGATCTCGATCCGAATGTGCCGATCTTTCAGGTGTCAACCCAGGTCAGCCAGATCGATCGCGGCCTTCAGCAGGAGCGAATGCTGACGAGTCTGCTGGTGTTGTTCGGCCTCGTCGCTCTGCTGCTCGCAGCGATCGGCATCTACGGAACGCTCTCGTACTCGGTCGCCCGGCGGACGCCTGAGATCGGCCTGCGCATGGCGATTGGCGCGCAGAGAGTGGACGTGGTCCGCCTCGTGGTCGGGGAATCGCTGGCTCCAGTGACGTTCGGGATGCTCGTCGGACTGGGCGGGGCGTTTGGGCTGACGCGCCTCGTCCAGGGCCTGCTCTTCGGCGTGGCGGCGAACGACCCGTTGACGATGGCGGGCGCCGCGTTCGTCCTGTTGGCGGTCGCGGCCGTCGCGGCGTCGCTACCCGCTCGGCGCGCCTCGCGCATCGATCCGATGACGGCGCTGCGCTCCGAGTAGCCCGCGTCCGTGCTCGTGAAGGCTCAACGCCCTGCCGAATTCCGCCCGCCTGATCCGGTCAGCCGGCCCGGCGCGGAACCCGATCCAGGACCGGAACGGGTATATACTTCGAATATATACCAGGCGCTTGACTGGAGGCTTCGATGGCGACCACCGCAAGGTTGTTCCGCAACGGGCGCAGCCAGGCTGTCCGATTGCCCCGCGAGTTCAGGTTCGAGGGCGAGCGCGTGCGCGTGAGCCGTGTCGGGCGCGGCGTGCTCGTCGAACCGATGTTCACCGACCTCGTCCGGTGGTTTGCCGCGATCGACGAGCTCGGCCTGGAGCCATTCATGGCTGAGGGACGTGACCAGCCCCCGGCGCCCGTGCGAAAGCTCTTTCGATGACGAGCTACTGCCTCGACACCAACGCGTGCATCGCGCTCATCAACGGGACGCCCAAGGAGGTTCGCCGGCGCTTCGCACGCGCGGCTCGGCGCGGAGCGACACTCCAGATATCCTCGGTGGTGGCATTCGAGCTCTGGTATGGGGTCGGCAAGAGCGAGCGCAAGGACCTCAACACCCGGCGTCTGGAGGCGTTCCTAGCCGGGCCGCTGGAGCGGATGCCGTTCGATGACGAGGATGCCCGCCAGGCGGGAGCCGTGCGCGCCGAAGCGGAGAGGGCCGGTAAACCGATTGGCGCGTACGACGTCTTGATCGCCGCGCAGGCGCGTCGGCGTGGCGCGACCTTGGTCACCGCGAACGTATCAGAGTTCAGCCGCGTGGCTGGGTTGAAGTGGGAAGACTGGGCCGGCACGCGAAAGTAGCGTCTCAGCGCTCCGAGCGGCTGTGGCCCGACGTCTCAGACATGCCCGCCAACATCTACGACGCGTTGATGAACGCGGCCCTTAACGAAGCGCGCCGCGCGCGGGACGCGGGTGAGGTGCCGATCGGTGCCGTCGTGGCCATCGACGGCGAAATCGTCGGGCGCGGGTTCAACCAGCCGATTTCCTCCGGCGATCCGACCGCGCACGCCGAGATCGTCGCCATCCGCGCCGCCGCGAAGGCGGCCGGCAACTATCGGCTGACGGGCGCGACGCTGTACGTGACGGTCGAGCCGTGCCTGATGTGCGTCGGCTCACTCGTGCACGCGCGCATCGGCACGCTGGTGTACGGCGCGGCCGAACCCCGGACCGGCGCCGTCGTGTCCACTGTGCGCGGGCTGGAGTTGCCTGGGCATTTTCATCAGGTCGCGGTCGTCGGTGGCATCGCCGAAGAGGAATGCCGCGCGCTCATGCAGGCGTTCTTCAGGGCGAAGCGATGACATTCTGCGGGATGCAATGAAATCCCCGATGCATTCACGTCATGAATGATTATCATTCATGGCGTGACGACCCGCCCCGGGCTGGTCGCACCGTGTGACCGCGATCATCCGACCATGCGGAATCCTGCCGTGGCGAAGTGGCTGTCGAATGCAAACGCCACGCGGATGCGCCGCTCGGTCATCAGCACGAAGCTCACGGCATCGACCGCCGAGAGCTTGTGGAGATCGGGACGCTCGAAGTACTTCCAGACCCGGTCCAGATCACGCGGGGTGCACGGAAGCACTCGAAGCTTCGGGACGCCTTTCAGCGAATCCTTCCAGGTGAGTGCGACGCTCCGAGTCGTATTCCGGTCGAGGAACGTAAACGTTTCAACAACGATCGAGACCGACGTGTGAACCTTGGCGCCAGAGCCGGTCAGAAGGCCCCAGGTTTCGGCCGCCCGCGGGTGCAGCGGATCGCGGGTCAGGGCCATGGCGATCCAGGCGCCCGTATCGACGAAAACGGATTCGCCCGCGCGCATCAGGGCTCGTCGTAGATGCTATCGTGATCGATCGACGTGCGCCTCGGCTCTCCGTCCCAGATGCCGACGGGACCTTCTTGCGAGGGCCGAATCCACACGCGCCGGATCGCCTCGCGGATCAGGTCGGCAACGCTCCGATTCGATCGTTCGGCCACCCGATGCAGCGCCTCGAGCTCCTCGTCGCCCAGATAGACCTGCGTCTTGATCACGGGTGTCATCTTACATGCCAAGATGACACCCGTCAATCGAGCGCGAGCGGCCACGTGTTGTTGTGGCCACATGCCTGGAGGGTAGAGCGGGCCCCGGTGTGACGCGGGCGGGGATCGGCCATAATCTCGCAATCCAGAGACATCCACGGGCGACGTGCTGTATCGCTTCAACACGGGCGGCCCGATGGGCGGCGGCGTCGTCACCGATGCGGCGGGCGGCCGGCAGTACGTGGCGGTGTCGTCGGGAAGCCCGTCGGATTTCTGGGTAATCGGCCACAGCGGATCGCCGACGATCGTCGTCTTCGCCCTCCCGCGACGTTGAACGCTTTGCGCCGGCGTGTAGTGCAGGACTTCAGTCCTGCCTACGGCGGCGCGCCCCCCTTCAAGCGGTGAAGACGGCGGGCTATAATGAAAGGTCCGCTTCAGACACGCGTCGCCAACGGAGAGGTACCGAAGTGGTCGTAACGGGCGCGCCTCGAAAGCGTGTTGTCGGGTAACCGGCACGTGGGTTCGAATCCCACCCTCTCCGCCATTCTGTTTTTTTCGCAATACTTACGGGCTTTGATCGTCGATCTTTCGCCTCCGCGAAAAACTTGACAGCCGTGATACCGGCGCGCTCGATGCGCAGCACTCTATGGCGATCTCGTGGTGCGTGGCCGCAAACCAAGTCAGGGCCCCGGTGTTCTGTGACCTTGACCTTGGAACCGTTCAAGGGTGGACGATGTCCGAGTATGTTCCAGCTACGCCCTTAGGAGGCCAGAGATGCCACGTCACATTCGAAGTATTGCCGTCATCGTCATGGTTGTCGCGTGGTGGGCGTTCCCCATCGGTGCGCAGCCGCCGGCCACCACACCGGCACAGTCCCACGAGCAAGAGCACGCCGGCGGTCAGCATCAAGGCATGATGGGCGCCGGGCACGACGCCGGCATCATGACGGGTGTCCACGAGATGTTCATGGGTTACGAGCAGCTGACCCGCTCGGTGACGGTGCTCCCCGATGGCATCAGGACCGTCACCGAGTCGGCCGACCCGAAACTCGCGCAGCTCATCAAGGACCACGTGACCGCCTCCAACGCCCACGTCGCCAAGGGCGTGGATCCCGGCCTGCCGATGGAGAGCGACGCCCTACACGCGATCTTCAAGTATCAGACGGAGATCCGCACGACCGTGGAGACGACGCCGGCGGGTATCATCGTTACCCAGACTTCGAGCAATCCCGAGGCGGTCGCGGCCCTCCAGCAGCACGCGGCGGAAGTGACCACGTTCGTCAGGGAGGGCATGGCCGCGATGCACACCGCCATGATGAAGAAGCGCGGACAGTAGGCGCGTCGACCGGGCCGCCGACGGTATCATGTCCGCATGAGCGAGCCGTTCCTGCGCATCGGCGAGCTGGCCGCGCGTGCCGGAGTCAGTCCCGATTCGATCCGCCACTACGAGCGGCTGGGGCTGCTGCCGGCACCGGGCCGTACGGACGGCGGCTACCGGCTGTTCCCGCCCGCGGCGGTCGAGCGGGTGCAGCTCATTCGCAGCGCCGTACGGGTGGGCTTCTCGTTGCGCCAACTGGCCGCCTTCCTTCGCGAGCGCCAGGCCGGCGGGGCCCCGTGCCGGAAGGTGCGGGATGCCGCCGAGCGGATTCTGGCGAGTGTCGATGGCCAGATCGCCGAACTGCAGGCCACCAAGGTATCACTGCGCACGATGCTCCACGATTGGGACGAGCGCCTGGCCCGGACACCCGCGAACCAGCCCGCGCGACTGCTCGACGCGATGGGGCCCGCGAGCACCCGCGCGACCCGCACGTCCCATCCCAAAGTCACGCGCGCCGCGCGGTGACGCGGGGCCTTGACCCTGGAATCGTTCCAGGGTCTAGCATGCTCCCATGACATCACTCACCCGTATCGCGCTCGCTACCGCGCTCGTCAGCGCCTTCGCCTCTGCCGCATCCGCCCAGCACTCGGCCATGCCTGGCGGCATGACGCACGAGCAGCACATGAAGCAGATGAAGAAGGACGCCGAGATGAAGCAGCACGGCAATGTCGCCATGGGTTTCGACCAGGACGCGACGACGCATCACTTCACCATGACCACTGATGGCGGCGCGGTCGCCGTCGCTGCCAACGATCCGGCCGACACAACGAGCCTCAGCCAGATTCGCAGCCATCTGCAGGAGATTGCCGTGGCCTTCAAACACGGCGATTTCGGGAAGCCGCTGGCGACGCATAGCGAGTTTCCCCCGGGCGTGCCGGTCATGCAGCGGCTGAAGAGCGAGATTGCCTACACCTATGAGCAGACGCCGACCGGCGGGATCGTCCGCATCGCGACGTCCAACGCCGAAGCGCGAACGGCGATTCACGAGTTCCTGGCCTATCAGGTGACGGAGCACAAGACTGGCGATCCGCTGAGCCCTTCGAACCACGCCGCGGCGAACCAGGGCCACGACCAGGCCGGAGCACACAACCCGAGCGGCGCGCAGGCCGACCACTTCGGGCGCCACTTCGAAAACGCTGCCGACTGGGTCAAGACCTTCGACGATCCGGCGCGCGACGGCTGGCAGATGCCCGACCGCGTCATCGAGACGCTGCAGCTGAAGCCCGGCCAGCGTGTGGCGGACATCGGCGCCGGCACGGGCTACTTCACGACGCGCCTGGCGAAGTCGCCGGCGGCCCCAAAGGTCTACGCGGTGGATATCGAGCCCTCGATGGTTGAGCACCTGACCCATCGTGCGAAGGGGGAGGGGCTCACCAACGTGACCGCCGTGCTGGGCGGCGCCGACAAGACGAACCTGCCCGAGGCCGTGGATGCGGTGCTGGTCGTGGATACCTTCCACCACATCCCGAACCGTGTCGCCTACTTCACCGCGCTGAAGGCCCACTTGAAGCCGGGCGCCCGGCTCGCGATCGTCGACTTCCGCAAGGAGGCGCCGCAAGGTCCACCGGTGGAGTTCCGCTTCACGCCGGATCAGATCAGCGCCGAGCTCGCACAGGCTGGATTCCGGCTGCAGGCCCGCCACGAGTTCCTGCCGCAGCAGGTCTTTCTCATCTATGGCGTGAAGTAGGCACCCCCGTGGGCGGTAGCCAGTCCGCGGTGGCTGCGCGGGCCTCGCTGTCACCACGGCGCTGAATGCTGCATCTCTCCAGTAATGAGGCTTACGGCCGGTCGTCCGGAAGGCCCTCTTCGGGGCCTTCGGTCTCGCGCTGCTGCTGGCCCTTGGCTTGACGCAGTGACGCGGCTTCACTTTGGTTTCCGCGCCTCCAGGATTATCTGCTGATCGATCAAGCGCTGCGCCTCCGCCTCGAGCGCGGCCGCGCGCTTGTGATCGTTCTCGAGACCCGCGAGGTCCCTGAGGACGAGCGCCTTCGTCAGCAGTGCGAGCTGCGACTCCGGATCGAGCGTGAGCGCTTCGTCCAGCCCGGTGCGCGCCTCGGCCAGCAGCGTCCGCTGTCGGGCCTCGGGAGTCTTCGGATTCACTTTGATTGAGTCGCGCAAGGCCGACGCGACCAGGGCTCGCACCTCGGCATCCTTCGGAAAGCGCGTCCCGACCCGGCGCATCGCGTCGATGTACGCGTCCATCGTCTTTTCGCTGTACAGCAGGCTCGCCAGCACCATGTGTGCCGCCGGTTCGTTCGAATAGCGTTCGGCCGCGCTCTTGAAGAACGCGTCGGCTTCAGCGCGCCGCGCGGGGTTGTCGGACAGGTAATAACCGTGCAACCGATGCATCGCGTCGCTCCGCTGAGCGGGATCGGGCGCGAGCTCGATGGCGCGCTTGAAATGATCTTCGGCGCTCGCGAGATTCCGCGCGCGCTCGGCCGCGCTCGCAAGCGGCGCGGTGTCGGCGAGCGCCCTGCCCAAGGCCAGATGCTCCGCCGCGGTCCGGGCCATCGGCTCTGCTTCGGCGAATCGCAAAGCCGCGATCAGCGCGTCGAAGCTCGGCGGCGGCTCCGCCGGCTTGGCGGGCGCAGCGGAGTCCAGCGCGAAGTTCACGGTCACCGTCATGATGACGGCGACCGGCTTGCCGTGGATGATCGTCGGCTCGTAGACCCACTGCTTCACGGCGTCGACTGCGGCCTGATCGAGCATCGGGATCGACCGTATGACCTTCGTATCGGACACGGTGCCGGCAGGGCTGATCGTCGCCTCGATCACGACGCGGCCTTCGATCCGCGCAGCCCTGGCATCCGGCGGATATACGGGCGGAACATTCTTGATGATGGTCGGCGGCTTCATTGTGTCCGCCGCGGCGGGCGCCTGACCTCCGGACGATTGCACGGCGAAAGCGGCGCCAGTCACGGCGACGACGAGTGTCGCGAGCATCTGCATACAAGGCCTCCAGGACGTCGCGTCACGGTATCGGTTTTTCTCAAAGGAGTCGCACGTCATGAACTCTACTCGTCGATTGTCGAACGAGAACGACGACGGGGAAGCGTCCAGTTCTCGACGATCAGCCCTTTCACGCGGCCGAACTCGGCGGTGTTGTTCGTGACGAGCCTGAGCCCGAGACTGCGTGCGTGGGCGGCAATGAAGAGATCGTTGGCGCCGATCATTTCGCCCCGGTTCTTCAGATCTGCACGGATCTGGGCATCGTGGGTCGCGGCGTCGTCGGGATACTCGAGAACCGCGACGTGGGGAAGGAAGGCCATGCCATATACGCTCGTATATAGCATCCGCGTGCTTGAACGACTTGTCAAAAGGCGGCCTCGTTCCACGGCGGGCTGCGGCGGGGCCTGTGTGTGGATCGTGACCGCGAGAGGCGGGATCAGCAAGGCGCCGCGCATACGCGGGAATACGGACGGGCGGCGATAGCCTCGTGAGTCTTCGATCAGTGTTCCTGAACCGGCGGCTTCACGCTCGACGCCGGCTTGGTTCCCTTGAGAATCCAGCGCTGCATGCGCCGGCCATTGCCGGCCTCGCCGGTGTACATCCGGCTCTTCGAGTCGATGGCGATCATGTGCGCGCGGATGAACTCGCCGGCCTGGCGCCCAGGTTTGCCGAAACGGTCGAGAATGGCCAGGTCCTTCCGGCGGAGGATCCACACGCGTTGGTTCGTGCCGTCGATGAGGTAGAGCAGGCTCTGCTCCGCGTCACGCGAAAACTGCAGGCTGAAACCGCTCCCCGAACCGCCGGTTTCCGGACGGACGAATCTTTCCATCAGGTACTCGCCGTTCTGACGGAACACCTGGATGCGGTTGCCGCGGCGATCCGAGACGTAGATGAGTCCGTCCTTGGAACCGACGAGGCCGTGCAGCGTGGAGTACTGCCGCGGCGGTTTGGCCGGGTTCACCGGATACGCGTACTTCTCCGCATCGTCTGGACGCTTGCCGTACGCGCCCCAATGCCGCTTGTACTTGCCGGTCGCGGCGTCGTACACCACGACACGCTTGTTGATGTAGCCGTCGGCGATGAAAATCTCGTTCGTCTTCGGTTCGACGTAGAAGTTGGCCGGCCCGCCCAGATGATCGGGATCGTTGCTGCCCGAGTTTATGCCCGGCCGACCGATGGTGAGCACGTGCTTGCCGTCCTGCGTGAACTTCATGACGTGCATGCCGTTGCTCGTGCCCATCCACACGAAGCCGTTGTGGTCGATGTAGATGCCGTGCTCCTGGTCGAACCACGTGTAGCGCTCGCCGGGCCCGCCCCAGGCGCGCAGCACCCTGCCCTCCGGGTCCAGCTCCAGAACGGGCGGAGCGGGAACGCAGCAGTCGGCGATGGGCGGCTTGACGGCCGCGCCGATCTCCTGCGGGGTGAGGCTCGATGGCATGTGGATCACCCACAGGTGATCCCGGTCGTCCACGAACAGCCCGCGGATGTCGCCCAGGATCCAGTCATTCGGCAGCGTCGGCGGCCACGTGGGATCGACCTCGTAGATCGGCAGCCGGTCGGCCGTTGGCGACCCGGGGGCAACCTTGGCGGTCGCCCCTTGCGCGTCGGCTACCACCGGCAGGAGCAACCCGACAACCAGACCCCCGAAGGCGCGTGCATGGAGCATGACCGGAGGATTATCCCGCACTCGAGCTGCGAATTGACAGTGGCCCTAGAGGCCGCACCGTGAACGCGTCAATCCGACGTTTATCTAGAGCTTTTTCGGCGTGACTCGAGAAAGGCAATGTCTTCGGCGTCGCCCGGTGCCGAACGCGCCGCTTTGGCGATCCTTTTCAGCCGCAGGAGGTCCTGCTCAGAGGCGACGTCGAACACCTGACGGCGAATCCTGATTCGCGTCGCATGCTCGGCGAGCGTCGCGGCAGGGATGGGGAAATCGAACAGGAGGTCGACGCGAAGGCCTGTCTCCGCGTTGAAGAAGTACGCGCTCGCCGGCGCATCGAGGCGAAGCCGGATGGCCGCCACCTTTCGATTGCCGATCGTCGAGATCACCTCTCCTATGCCGTTCAGACGTGAGACGAGTTGGAGTCCGCGGTTGTAGAAGAGACCGATCGTTCGAGCGAGACGGTCTCCGGGATGCGCGATCACGAAATCGAAATCGCGCGTCACTCTGCGTGATCCCAGCACCACAAGGGCCATGCCTCCCACGAGCACTGGGTCGAGGCCGAGGGCGCGTAGATCCTGGACGATTCCGCCGACCGTTTGGAGATGATCACCTGGGTCGAGCATTTACGATCCCGCCGGATAGATCCCTGGCAACGGGCCGGCGAAGGTGCGCAGGTGCCGGACGGCGGTCGGCTGCCCGCGAAGGTCGCCGAGGACGGCGGCATATCGGAAGTTGTCGGCAATGCGGCGGGCGGCCTGGAGTGACTGACGCCGAGCCTTGCCTCCCAGGGACGCAATTCGTTGCTTCTCCGCGACGGACAACCGCTTGCCACGTGCTCGTCCCCCCCTGTGCCCCAGGGCTCTGGCCATTTCAGATGCGTTCATGGCACATATGTTACTTAGCGCTAAGCACAAAGTAAACGCGACCAACATCGCTCAAGACACGAGTGCCGCTCGCGAGCCGTGGCACAATGGCCCGACAATTGAGGGTGAGTCAGACGCCGACGCTGTTTGAAAAGCCGTCCGGGTCCGGCGAGAGGCCGCGAACCGGCTTCGGCCTTCCGCCCGATCTGCTCGAGAAGTCCCGACCCCAAACCGGTATTGTGGGTCTGCTGGCGCTCATCGCCTCTGGAATAGCACTCAAGGCCCCTCGCCCGGGGCCTCGCCGCTCATGCCTTCGCCTCCCGGAACGAAAACGTCACCGGCCTGGGCTCGAAGCGCCGCCCCTCCGCTCGAGCACGCCGGCGCTCCGGCTCCATCGCCTCGAGCTGCGCGCGCGCCTGCTCTCGATAGCCGATCGTGTTGTACGCGCAGAACGGAATCTGTTTGCCTCCGGGCAACAAAAACTCCTTGCAGCACTTCATCAGGTTCTTCTGGTTGAAGGTCCACGGGTCCATGAAGTCCTGCGCCATGATCATCAGCATGTGATCGGCGACGTCGCCGACCGTCAACGCGTCCGGAAGCCCGCACGCCTGGCAAGACAGTGACAGCTCGTCGAGCGACTTCTGCGAGCCCGCGACCGACGAAGACGACCACAGCCCCTCGAGCGCGCCTCGAATCTCGAGGCTGAAGTCCGGCACGACGCGGTTGGTGAGGTAATCGAGGTATTCGTACACGTTCACGATGCGCGGGAGCGGCGTCACGTTGTCCCCGTCCACGAACGCATACGTCACCGCATTGCAGGTCGGGAAACAGCACGGCACGGGGATGAAGTCGCTCACTACGAGCCTTCCCGCGGTCTGTTCTTCAATCAATCGGAGAATATCCGGGATCGTCATCCGCTGCATCGGGTCGTGACCGGGATGGCGGCCCGCGTGGAACGCCGGCTGGAAGTTGATCCCGCGAACGGCTGGATGCGAGATCGCGAAATCGACGATCCGACCGAGCTCATGCTCGTTGACGCCTCGTTCGATCGCAGGCACCAACGTCACGTGCAGCCCTGCCGAGGCCAAACGGTCGAGGGCTCGAATGCGCTGCTCGACGATGTCGGCTTCGCCGCGCAACGTGAGCGACGTCCGGCGCTCGAATCCGTCGAATTGAAAGTAGAACGCCGGCTTGACCTCGGCCAGCTGCTCGACAAACGTGTCGTCGCGCGCAATCCGCTTGCCGTTCGTGTTGATCATCACGAAGCGAATGCCGCGCGTCTTGGCGGCCT
This sequence comes from Acidobacteria bacterium RIFCSPLOWO2_02_FULL_65_29, assembly GCA_001767435.1. Lineage (GTDB taxonomy): Bacteria > Acidobacteriota > Vicinamibacteria > Vicinamibacterales > CAVVIG01 > 2-02-FULL-65-29. Next base: position 26,589 of record MEKT01000025.1, read on the forward strand.
TCACGAAGTCGATGATCTGCGGGTGAATGGTCGGCTCGCCGCCCGAGAACTGCACGACCTCGGGTACCCCCTCCGTCCGCACGAAGTCGTCGAGCATGGCTTCGACTTCCTCGAGCGTCAGGCTGAAGCCGGGACCGGCCGTGGAAAAGCACAGCGGACAGTCCATGTTGCAGACGCTGTTGACCTCGATGATGCCGAGACACGTGTGCTGCTGGTGGTCGGGGCACAATCCGCAGTCGTGCGGGCAGCCATGTTCGACCTGCGTGCCGAGCGCCAGTGGAATGGTGCCCGGCTTGTTGTACTTGCCGTTGGCGACGTACGCCTCGGCGTCCCCATACACGAGGGCCTCGAACGGGCCGCATGCCGGGCATCGCTTCCGCATGTAGACCTTGTTGTCGCGAAGGATCACTTGCGCGTCGATGACCCGACGGCACTCCGGGCAGATGCTCCGCGTCAGCTCGTAGAAGACGTAGTTGGCGTCAGTTTTATGCATATGAGGTTGCGTCTCGAGGAACTAACGAGGTCGTCCAAATCCCAGCAACCGGGCGATGACGCGGCCGGCGGCGCTCGAAGTCCATCGTGCGGTCGCCGCCTGGCTGGTCATTTGCTGGAGTGCGGTGGCGTACGTCGGATAGGCGTGGACGGCCGTCGCTACGTCGCCGACGCTCAGGCCCTTGGCAATGGCGAGGCTCAACTCACCGCTCATTTCGCCAGCGCGGCCCGCCACGATCGTCGCGCCAATCAGCACGCCTCGCCGATTCGACACGAGCTTGATGAACCCGTCCTCGTCGTCATCACACGTGGCGCGATCGACGCGGGCGATGTCCCACTTGGTGACGCTAATCGTCTCGCCGAGCTGCTCGCGCGCGGCCTTCTCGCTCAGCCCGACTTGCGCGACTTCCGGGTCGGTGAACGTCACCCACGCCATCGGATTGACGCGGCCGGAGGAGCTCCCCGGCAGCAACGCGTTCCGAGCCGCCTCGAATGCCTGCCACCCGGCCACGTGCGAGAACTGCTCGCCCCCCAGGACGTCGCCGGCTGCGTAGATGTGCGAAACGTTCGTTCGCAATCGGTCGTCAACGGAGATCCCTCGCGCGGAGTGGACGACGCCTGCTCGGTCGAGTCCAAGACCCTCCACGTTCGGTCGACGTCCGGCCGCCACCAGGATCGTCTCCGCGTGGGCCTCACCTCCAGCATCCGACGACACGACGATCCCGTGGGACTCCTGCCGCACCGCAATCGCGCGACCCCTGAGCCACCGCACGCCTTCGCGTTCGAAGACGCGCTGAAGGATGCCCGCCGCGTCTGGGTCGTCGTGAGGCAATAGCCGGGATGCCAGAATCGTGACCTGGCTGCCCAGACGCTGAAAGGCTTGGGCCAGTTCCATCCCCAGCGGGCCACCTCCAACGATGGTGAGAGACGCCGGCAGGTGGGAGAGGTCGAAGATGTTGTGATAGGTGCAATGCGGCGTCTCTTCCAGTCCCGCGATGGCGGGCATCACAGGCGTCGCACCTGTGCACACCAGAAACCGACGCCCAACGACGGAACGCTCTCCGATTCGCAACGTACGAGCGTTCTCGAACGCCGCCGGCCCCAGAGCCACGTCGATGCCTTCGCGCCCGAGCGCCTCGGGTGAGGTCGGCTCGTAGATCTCCTGCACCTTGCGTTGCACGTACTCACGAACGCGGGACATGTCGACCGTGCAGGACGCCGCCTGGAGGCCAAAGCGCTGAGCGCTCCGAACTTCGTGAGCAGCCTTGGCGACTCGAATCAAGGACTTGCTTGGGACGCAGCCTGTCCACGTGCAGTCGCCACCGATGCGATCGCGCTCGACGAGCATCACGCGGGCGCCCAGTCGCGCGGCAAACCTCGCGGCAATCAGGCCGGCCGCACCGGCACCGATGATCACGAAGTCGTAGCTGGTGCGTGGCCTCATGCGTGCAACACCGGCGTCAGGGGAGGTACCGGTCCCAGTCGCGGCAGGAGGGCCAGCGCCACAACCGCCAGAACGAGCGTGGCGTACGTAAGGCCGTCAATGGCCAACCATCGACCAGCCATCCCGGCCGCCACGCTGCCGATCAGCGCGCCGACACTCAGCAGGAACGAATAGATGCCCATCGCTGCTCCGGGGCCGACTCCGGGACCGACCGCACCGGCCAGCAGCGACAGCGCCGCAGGCGTGAAACCGCTCTCGATCATGATCAGGACCGCGATGACTGCCGTCAGGGTCCAACGAAGCTGAATGGGTTGGTTGCCCATGTGGTTGAGCAGCAACAAGCCGACCGACACGGCCAGCATCGCGAGCAGCGACACGCCAAGCGCCCGGCGCAAGTCGACGCGAGGCAGGATCCGGCTCCATACCAGGACCCCGGTGCCGAACACGAGCGCGTATGCGAAGAGCAGCCCGCCGAGTCCGGACGGATCGTCGGCCAATAGGCCAGCGAGCATTTGTGAACCGTCCGATCGATTCGTCAGCAGGAAGTACAACGTGGGGCCCAGCCAGAGCCCGATGATCGCGTTCATGCAGATCCAGATTGGCGCCAGCCGTCGCAATTGGGGCGTGGCGAGAGCCCGTGCAAGACCCTGCCAGACGTCAGCCCCGCGATGAGTCACACTGCCGACGCTGCCCACGAAGAGTAGGAGTGCGGCGACTACGTACATGAGGGCAAGCGCTGTGAATGCGCCCGTGTGGAGCCCGGCCCAGAGACGGCCTCCAACGATCCCACCGAGCGCCAAGCCTGCCAGCAACGAGAGCTCGAAATAGCTCATCGCCCTGGCTCGCAGGCGGGAATCGCCCGCGGTCGCGTCCGTCAGATACGCCAGAAGCGCTGGAACGCCAGCCGCGGCGGCGAGCCCCTCGAGGGCGCGGCTTACAACGAAGAGGCTCACGTCTTGGGTCAGGCCGAAGAGCAGGGTGGCGACGCCGGCCAGCAATGCGCCACCCGTCATCAGTGCCCGCGCCGACACGGCATCCGACAGCATGCCCAGCGGTAAGGCACCCAATAGCTCGGCGCCAAACGAGATCGCTGCGAGGGTGCCCACCAGTCCGGCTCCGATGTCTCGTCCGCGATTCGCCAGGTCTGCGATGTACACGCCCACCAGCACGCTGCTCGCGCCACCGGCCACACGGAGCATCCCGTTGCTGGCGACGACGAGCAGGAGCCGATCCGACGGCCGCGGATCACGCGTGCGCGACCCGCGGCTCCGGCGCGCTGGCGATGATCCCGAGGAGACTTCCGTAGAGGACGTGGCCAATCAGTGATCCCATCGCGGCCATCACGCCGCCCATCGCGCTGCTGAACAGACCGGCGCCCATCATCGGCATCACGACCGTTTGCGCAACGAGCCAGAGCACCACGCCCCAGACCGTGCCCCGAACCGCTGGCGAGCCAGGAAGGTGAGCATACAAGGCATAGACATAGATCGCGGGAAAGATCACCGAGCGGTTCACAGAATGCATCATCAGCCCGGCGGTCCAGCTGCCGCCGAGCATCGAGCCCAGCATCGCAGCGATGTCCATGCGCAAGCCCATCATGGGCGCGACGAGGTACATCATGCCCGTCATGACAAGGGTCGCCACAAAGCCTCCCAGCGCGGCGCGTGCGAATGTCGGATGCGTACCCATCTGTTCCTCCTTCACTTGTGCGGCGGTCAGTGCGGATGTGTCCCCGCCTCTCATATGTGAGTGCGGGACGGCCGCAGAAGATTACTGACGCATCACGCCGACGCGGCGCGCGATGAGGTGGTCCACCGACAGGGCTCCACCGCCGCGAGTTGGAGGGGCTCTCCAGACGAAATGCCCGTCCGAGTCCGTCCTGAACCTCGGCGAGCTGGTCGGAGACGATCCTCAAGGTCTCCTCGTCGTAGGGCAAGCGTACCCTCGCGAGATGGCGCCGCTGTAAGATTTCGGCCGTCCGCGCCACTCATCGATCAGGGGCGGCTACGGCATAACGCCACGATCGAGGAAGCGCTCGCAGAGGAACCCCTATGATAGGACGTGGCGTTTCGAGAACGAGACCTGCTCGAGGGCCTGCGTGGACGCGATCCCGCAGCTATTCGCGAAGTGGTCGACCAGCAAGGACGCCGGATCTTTCGAGCGGCGCGTGGCCTGGGCTTCTCGCCGAGCGACGCCGAGGATCTGGCACAGGAGGTATTTCTGACGTTTCTGGAGACGCTCGACCGTTTCGAGGGTCGCTCTGCAGTCGGCACATGGCTGTTTGGCATCCTTCACCACAAGGCCCAGGAGCGCCGGCGCTCGCACGCGCGCGAGGATTCGACGGATGCTCTGGAGGAGGCCTTCGAGAAGCGCTTCGACGCGAATGGTTCCTGGCTTCGGCCGCCTGTCGACGCTGATCGGCTCGTGGAATCGCGAGAAACGGGAGAGGCCCTGCGCGACTGTCTCGCGGGGCTTCCCGCTCAGCAACGTGAGGTCTTTCAGCTGCGTCAGGTCGAGGATTTGTCGGCGACTGACGTCGCCAGAATCGTCGGCGGCACGACGAACCACGTGGGCGTGCTGTTGCACCGAGCGCGTGTGAGGCTGCGTGCGTGTCTGGATGGGAAGGGGGTTGGGCGTTCGCGATGATGACCTGCAAGGAAGTATCGACCCTCATGTCGATGGGAGGTCCAGCTGACGCGCGCTGGAGGGTGCGGCTGGCCGTGAGGCTGCACCTCTCGATGTGCCGACATTGCCGGGCGTTCAAGAGGCAACTCGAGGCGCTCACGAAGACGGCACGCACCCTGTCCGCGTCGCTCGATGCGGATCTCCCGAAGGATTTTGAGGCGACGCTCTCAAAGTCCCTGCATCGCAAGCCGTGACCGTGACTGCGGTGTATCAACCAGAGCGGTCGGGGATTCTCAAATACCAACGAATGGACAGTGCTTGTCTCCGTACGAGCAGAAGACGCAACAGTCGCCCGCCTTCGGCTTCACAGTGCTGCGGCATGAGGGACACTCGTAGAAGTACACACACCGGTCGGTCGGCATGACCTCGACGGCCGAATGACCACACATCGGGCACGTTAGCGTGGCTGCGAGGTCAGTCACCGACGTGTTCTTTCCCGCCAACGTATCTGCCTCCACTTCACGAAAAGTGTTTACTCAGGTCGGCTCGTCAGCTTCCCAGCTGGTAGCTGTCAATCACCAGGGCTCGCGAGTTCCGAAACAGACGGCCCCGCACGACCACGTTCTTCCCCAACAGGCTTTCGTCGTGGATCAGCGTCGCCGAGGTCTGCTGCTCGACGATGTTCCAGATGCGCCCATCGGCGGTCGCGATGGCGCCATGGTGGCCGATGACCTTGCAGCTAGCTTTGACGCCGTAGCGATGCTCCAACTCGCAGTCGCGGCACAAAATCCGGCCTTCCAGGACCACGGGGCTGGTGTCGTCGAGACGCAGCGCCAGCCGATCCATCGCGTTTGCTGCACTGATATCAATCGGTGCTCGCGTACTGACCGTCACGGCCAGGATGCACACCGCCACGGCCGCCAGCGCGAGCACCGAACGCCTCGGCCCGAACGACCTGATGGTGTCGAACGGGCGCATCCAGGGAGTGGCCACCGCTGTGCGAATCCGCGCTTCGAGGTCGGCCGGTGGCGTGGCCACACTCACGGTCCGCCTGACGGCTGTCTTGAGTTCCTGGAGGCGCGCCACCGCCCGGTCACATTGAGGGCAGTCCTTGCGATGGGCATCAGCCGCTGCGGATGCGGCTGAGGACAATTCGCCATCAAGGTAGCAATCCAGGGACTCGCGAAACTGTTTGCAGTTCATCATGTGTGGTCACCGCTCACGGGCAACGATTCTGATCGCTGGCCGGTCTGTGCTCCTCCGCTCGTTCAGGAGCCGTCCCAGCATACGACGGCCCCGGCTGATCCGAGACATCACCGTGCCAACCGGACAGTCCATGGTGGCGGCAATCTCCTGATACGTGAATTCCTCGACGTCTGCGAGCAACACCGCCCACCGATAGGCCTCCGGGAGTTGTTCGAGCGCCCATTGCATATCCGCCGACAGGTCGCTCTCCGTTCGCTGACGCTCCCAGTCGTACCAGGGCTCTGCAGGCACGTCCTCGATGTCGGCGACCGGCAGCTCGAGCCGGGTCTTGCGCCACTGGCTGACCCAGGTGTTGCGCAAGATCCGGCACAACCACGCGCGACAGTTGGTCGCCGGGTCGAACTGATCGAAGTGTGCCCACGCGCTGAGGAACGTCTCCTGCGTCAGGTCGTCCGCCCGGTCAGGTCCGGCCAGCTGGCGAGCGAGCCGGTAGACTGCTGCCAGGTGCGGGAGGGCGAGCGTTCTGAAGCGGCTGCGCGCGCGCATCGGTTATTGCCAGTCTCACCTCGATGGGGACCCGACGGCAAACTACTGCAGCTGGATACTGGCGACGGTGATCATGTCCCCGGACACGCTACCATTCACGGCCACGGTCCAGTTGCTTTCGCGCTCGGTCTTCTTGATGAGGTCGAGCGCCAGCTGGGACCCCTTGGCGTCCAGCTTGAGCACCTTGCCTTCGGCCGTGACCAGACTGTAGCCGCTCTTGACGCACCCCTCCATGAGCAGGCACTTCTTGTCGTGCTTCGCGATGTAGTCGCCTTCGGTGGCGTGCTTGGTCGCACACATCACGTCGACCAGGTGACCCTTCATTGCCTGCGTCTGCTGCGCCTGCGCCGCTCCACCGACCGCGAACCCTGCGACCACCAGCATCGCCGCCGCGATTCCCAACATCCTCATACCGCTCCTCCTCAGGAAGACCGCCGGTTTCGTCCGGCTGGTGCTACAAACGCTCGAGGAGGCCCCGATTATTCCAGCGGGCGACGACGACCTGGCCCAGGATGGAATATTTCTGACCTGTCGTGCGTTTACGAAGAGCGCCGTTCGCTCGCCGCAAGGGGGGACCCTGGCAAGCGCTGCTGACGCACTGGAGGCTCGAAATGAAGTCTGTCTGTCTCGTGCTGCTCGGGGTCCTGCTCGCGGCTCCGGTTGCAGGCCAGACGACGGCTGCCGCAGACGTCGTGTCGGAGGTGCGCGCTGCCATTGGCGCACGCGATCTCGATCGCGCCGACGAGATCTTCACCAAGCGTCGCGCCGAGCGCGGCAACGTCCCCGAGATCATCGAGGCGCTGTCCTGGCTCGGCCGTGGAGCCCTCGCGGAAGGACAACTGGACCGAGCCGACCGCTACGCGCGAGAAGCGCAGCAACTCGCCGCGGCGTCACTTGGCAACCGTGCGCTCGATAGCGAGCCCCGCCTGGCGACGGCCGTGGGCGCTGGCATCGAAGTGCAGGCACAGGTACGGGGTCAACGAGGGCAGCGCTCAGACGCCGTGTACTTTCTGCAGCGACAGCTCGAGATCTACAAGGACACATCGATCCACAAGCGAATTCAGAAGAACGTCAACCTTCTCAGCCTCGACGGACAGCGCGCCCCCGCCCTCGATCGGTCTGAATTCCTCGGGTCTCCCCCGCCAACACTCGAGGCCCTGAAGGGGAAGGTGCTCGTGCTCTTCTTCTGGGCGCACTGGTGCCCGGACTGCAAGATTCAAGGACCGATTCTTTCGGAACTGCTCGCCAGATACCAGACACAGGGACTCACCGTCGTCGCGCCAACCCAGCGCTTCGGGTATGTGGCGGGCGGCGCGCCGGCCGGTCCAGACGAAGAGCTTCGCTACATCCAACAGGTACGCGACACGTACTACCGGTTTCTTGCCGATGTACCAGTACCGGTGAGCGAGGCGAACCACAAGTTGTACGGCGTGAGCTCAACGCCAACCGTCGTCGTGGTTGACCGGCAGGGAATCGTCAGGCTGTACCATCCGGGCCGAATGACGAAGGAAGAACTCGAGCAGCAGCTTCGCCCGCTTCTTGTTCCATCGAGCGCCGCTGCCAGAAATTGAAGACTGGGGATTCCCGCTCACATTGAGGCGTCTGATGATCATGAGATCGATGAGCTCTACACTCGCATTGCTCCTGTTCGTGAGTCTGCCCGCGCGGGCGCAGCAGGCTCCGCAGAAAATCGATGTGTCACGACTCGGCCCGCAGGCAGGTCAGGCGGTGCCCGATTTCCGGTTGCAGGATGCGCAAGGAAAGGTGTGGACGCGCGATTCAATCATGGGCCCAAGGGGCGCCATGCTGGTGTTCTCCCGATCGGTCGACTGGTGCCCGTACTGCAAGACACAGGTGATCGAGCTGCAGAGCCGCCTCGGCGAGCTGAAGGCGCAGGGGCTCGGCCTCGCGGTGATTACCTATGACTCGCCGGCCATCCTGGCCGACTTCAGCCGTCGTCGCGGCATTGCGTTCCCGCTCCTGTCGGATCCCGGCTCTCAGACGATCAACGCATACGGCATCCTGAACACCACAGTGGCCGCGGGCACCAGCAACTACGGCATCCCGTTTCCAGGCACATTCCTGATCGACCGGACCGGCAAGGTGACGTCGCGCTTCTTCGAGGAAGCCTACCAGGAGCGGAACACCATCTCGACGATCATGATCGCGCTTGGAAACGCGAAGACGCCGGCGGCGGCAAAGCGCATCGAGACGGATCATCTCGATATCACGAGCTATGTCAGCGACGAGGTGGTGGCCCCCGGATCCCTGTTCTCCGTCGTCTTCGACGTGAAGCCGAGCGCCGGCATCCACGTGTACGCCCCAGGTGCCGAGAATTACAGAATCATCACTTTCCGGATCGACGCCAACCCGATCCTGTCCACGAGGGCTGTGCAGTATCCGGCATCTGAGATCTACCACTTCAAGCCGCTCGATGAGCGCGTGCCCGTGTTTCAGAAGCCGTTCCGACTCGTGCAAAGCATGGCGGTCAGCACGTCCACTGAGGCCCGGGCGGCTCTGAAGGGCGTCGATACGGTCACGATTTCGGGCTCGTTCGAGTATCAGGCCTGCGACGATCGACTGTGTTTCACGCCACGCTCGATACCTGTGTCATACACCGTCAAGTTGCGGCAACTGGACACCGAGCGCGCAACGGTACCGAAGTGAAGCCGTGACTAGCACTAGCCGGCGCGTGTTTATTCACGCCGCACTTGCGGGCGTCGCGCACGCGGCCGGTGTCGCTCGCCGGTTCGCCGCGACGCAAGGAGATCGCCGCATGCCTCGCGTCACGTCTGTGACGTCAACGAGACCCTGTTGGACGTCGGCGCGTTGGAGCCGCACTTCAAGCAGGCGTTCGGAGACGGTCGCGTGCTGCAGGATGGTTTGCGAATTCTTGGTGGATACCGTGCGTCGGTTCAAACCAGCCGCCGAGGCGTACCGCTCGGTCGCGGACTCGCTTGGACTGCCTGTCGATCGCCTTCGACTCGTGGCAGTGCATGCGTGGGATATCGTGGGCGCGCTCCGTGCGGGATGCGTCGCAGCCTTCGTTGCCCGACCGGGGAAGGTCCTCTATCGGCATCGCGCAGTGTCTCTGCGCTCAGCGTGCTGAGCACGTTCCAGTGCTTCGCCTCGAGCGAGCAATGCGAGGCCAGCCAGCGGTGTTCGGCGTCCGTCAGGGCGCTCCGCGAAAAGCTGTCACTTCGCAACAGCCGTGACGGTTCGAGCCGCTGCTCCCAGGCGCGAAGGACCGCGGTCGCCTTGTTGTCTTGACGGGCTTCCGCCAGACCGCGGGCGAGCGACACCAGAAAGCCCAATCGATTCTGCAGGTCCTCTTGTTTGACCAGTCGGACCAGCCAATCCCACCGCAGTTCCGGATACCGCACCAGCAGCCAAGGCAGGGCTCCCACGACGCGGCCGTCCACGAGATGGAAGAAGTCCGGGTCGGCGCCGAAGATGCCGGCCTCGCGCATGCGCCGGCCGAGCGCCCGTGCCCACTCGGGCATGGGCCGGCCGGGCTCCACATAGGTTTCCAGGCGATGTCCGTCAAAGCTGCCGCCAGACCAGGACACGTGGGCGGCGATCCACGCGGCGATCTCCTCCCGCTCCTGGGGGGTGACGAAATCGGGCAGCAGCCGGAGTCCGCGCGGGGCGCGCTCCGCCGGCTGCGCTACTTCGCGGAGTACTTGGTGAACGCGCCGCCCGCCTGGACGAAGGAGTTCGGTCCCTCGGCGGCGAAGACGTCGCCGTCGCCGTCGACCGCCACGCCTTCACCCGCGACGCCCTGGTAGGCGCGATCCTCACGATCGAACGGCGGGATGAACGCCGTGACGCGGTCCTCGTCGACCGGGCCGATGCGTACGCCGTCGCGCCAGTTCGGATGGTTCAGCGGCCCCGACTCCGAGTCGATCGCGTAGAGCGTCTCGCCCTTGATGAAGAGCCCGCTGACGCGGCTGAACGTGTAGCGCGACTCGAGGTAGTTCCCCTCCTGGTCGAAGATCTCGAGGCGATGGTTGCCGCGATCGGCCACCCATAGCCGTCCCTTCGAGTCGAATACCATGGCATGCGGCGTCCGGAACTCGCCGTGACGCACGCCGATCTTCCCCCACGACTTGATGAACTTGCCGTCGGGCGAGAACTTGCTGATGCGGCTCGTCGCGCCCCTCGCGAGGCCTTCGGTGATCGCGGCGTTCGTCGTCATGCCCTGGGCATCGTGTCCGTCGGACACGTAGATGCTGCCGTCCGGGCCGATGACGACATCGTTGGGCTGGTTGAACTGGCCGTCGCCGTTGCCCGGCTTGCCGGCGATCCCGAGACTCAGCAGCTTCTCACCCTTGGGGCTGAACTTGTGGACCTGGTGCCCCTTCGTGCCGGCCTTGTTGCCCGAGAAGTCGGCCACCCACACGTTGCCGTCCTTGTCGGCCGCGATGCCGTGCGGCGTCACCATCACGCCCTTGCCGATGTTCGCCAGCACCGCACCGGTCTTGCGGTCGAACTTGAAGACCGGATCGACCAGGTTCGTCTCGCAGTTGACCGCGCCGCCGCCTGCGCCACCGCCGGCACCAGCGCCGCAGCGCTCGTACGCCCAAATGTTGCCGTCGATCGGGTCGATGTCGATGCCGGCCGTCGTACCCCAGGATCGCCCGGCGGGCAGCTGGCCCCAGTTGCGCGTGACGTTCGGGGCCGGATTCGGCAACCCGGCACCGGTGATTGGATTCCCCACACTCGGCGGGGCGGCTGGCGCGGCTGTTTCAGCGGGGCCACCCGCGCCCCCGCACGCCGCCAGCAGTAGCGTGGCGCAGGCGCCGACGGTGGAAAACACCATTCGTGACGAAGACATCAGACCTCCTCCTTGACGCTGTTAAGTAGACAGGACGAGCGGCGCCCGCTGCAAGAGAAAACCTGCGGACCGTCGGGCCGCGGGAGCAGCCGCGTCACCCGCAGTGGTGCGAATCGCACCCTCTCCGCCAATCATCGATCCTTTGTTTTCAATATCTTAGCCGGCGTAGTGATTGCTCAGCGGGCGACGCCGCTCAGCCGACGCTCCATTTGTTCAGACAGGTTCGCGCCAGCAGGTCAGCCTCGTAGTGCCTGGTAGGCGATCATCGCGAACAGACCGGCCGTGAGGAAGATCAGCACGAGCAAGCCCTTGTACAGGCGATTCAACGCAGCAAACTTGGCCAGGTTGACCAAGCTCATTTGTTGGGACTGCTGAACCAGCTCGCGGTTCAACTGATCGAACCTCGCTTGCCGCCACCTCTCGTTGTATTCGTCGACGCTTTGAGCGGCGACGTCACGCATGAAGCAGAGGCCGGCCGATTCCGTTCCGGAGGATTCCATTCCATGCGCCCTCTGAAGCAAAGACTGAAGCCGCGGCTTCAGTTCGTCGATGGCTTCGATGAAGACGTACAGCGACAAGGCCAAGTAGCTGCCCGCATAGGTCCACAACCAGGATCGGTCGATGCCTGACTGGAACACCTCGGGCCGCATGAGGACCAGAACGTTCACTGCGTTGAGGGTACCGAGGATGATGAGCCCGAACCGTGTCTTGCGGTCCTGCAACTCGGCACACTCCATGTACCGATCGAGGAGGTCCGTGAGCGCTCGATAGCGCTCCCAAGGATCCAGGACGCGCGTCTCGAGGGACTTCTCGAGCTTCTTCCGTTTCTTTGCAGCCTTCTTGTCCGCCCTCTTCTCGTCCTCCGACAGAGGCGGCGCTTCCTGTTGGTTCGGCAGGTCTACCATCACGAGCCCCCGGCCGCCAGGCCGATCGGAAGAGAGCGATGCGGATGCCACCGACCGTGGCTCAGGTCGGGCACGTCTCCGCGTCGGTCAGCCGTGCCCTGAGAGGTCTTTCGGCGAGTGCGACTCGGAGCGTCCCTCAACTCGAACCCCTTATCTTCAGAGCCGTCATTGTATTCCGAGCGCTCTGGCTCCGTTTCGGTTGTCGTCCCTGTTTGTAGGTAGCTACGCGAGTCTTGTCACGGAGGCAGGAAATCCCGCTCTGCTGCGCCGCACGGAGCCGACCGAAACGGGCACGTCGAAAAGGCCGAGTGGCACGGCCTTTGCGAACGCGACGCGCGGTGCATGTCGGGCGGGCGACGCAGGCATCACGTTGCTCACAGGGCGGAGCGTGTCGGTGTCGGGCGGACGACAGGTCGTCTTCGGCCTCGGCGCTGCCGCACTGACGTTCGGCGTGGGACGACTGATTGGAGCCGCAGGTGACGTCGGTGTCGCGCGAGACGCCGTGTCACTCTCGATCGCGTGGAGGGCAACCGTGTGGAAGAACATAGCGGCTCGCGCGTCGGCTCTCGCAGGCCTCCTGTTTGGCGCACTCTCCGTCGTCGTGGGAACCCGTGTGTTGACCGGCATCGATCGCCCCGACTACGTCGTGCTGCCGTGGCTCGTGCGCTACAACGTCGCCGCCGGAATTGTTGGCGTCGTCGTCGGGGTGGGATTGTGGACGTTGCGGATGTGGTTCGAGGTTGGCCAGATAGAGCGCTTTTCGCCGGCGTGTAGTGCAGGACTTTAGTCCTGCCTACCGCGGCACGCGTGCAGGTCTAAAGACCTGCGCTACACCATTCTGAAAACTGCCGTAGTGGTACGCGCCTGCCCGCATCGCCTCAACGGCCGTGGGCAGGCTCTTATGGGCCGTGAGCATCACCACGACGGTGTCTGGGCAACACTTCCTCAGCTCCCGGAGCAACGTGAGGCCGTCTCCGTCAGGCAGCTGATAGTCCAAGAGCGCAAGGTCCAGGTCGTCTCCAAAAAGGGCGCGAGCATCTGCCGCCGACTCGGCGTCGACGAGGTCGTACCCGGCCTCGGCGAGGTCTTTCCGCAGCGCAGTCGTCCCGCACAGGTCTTGGTCAGGCGGCCGTCGAGGCGCCGCTCACCGACCGCCGATCACGGCGCGGAAGACGATCTCGAACGGACGCAGCAGGTCGGGATCTTCCTTGAGCTCGGCGAACTCCCGGCCCCAGCGTCGAACGCGCTCGACATCCAGCCGGGCGCCCTGCCGGCGCACGATGCTCTCCATATCGCTTAAGTCGTGCGTTCGCGCGGCCACGAGCTTGTAGACGATGAGGTGCTCGGCGGGGCACGTGCGCAGTGGCAGACTCGGGACAATCTCCCACGAGGACGCCATCTCGATCGCCTCGATCTCGAATGGAAACGCGGCGAGCGCGACGTCGATCTCGACGCCGTCACGGGTTTTCAACAGCAGGACGCGATTGGCGAGGGCGAAGGCCTCGGCATCCGGGCGTCTGGCCTCAAAACCGTCCGAGCAGCGCGTCAATCACGGGACGCTCGTCGCCATACGACGCCAGCGCCGAAAAGTATGCGTCGCTCGTCGCGCGCGGCTGCCCCCAGCGGTGGACGGCCCGAGCCACTGCTTCAATCGGGCGCGAGTCTCGGCGTCGAGAGGCGGCGGCGAGAGGCGGCGGCGAGTCCGGCGACAATGGATTACTTGGCCATCGCGGCCGGAATCGGCAAGGTGACCTTCCCTGTGGCGGCCCACTCAGCTCCGCGCGCGAACGTCGTCATGAACGCCGGCGTCTGCACGGTCTCCACGTCGTGCCCCAGCGCCGTGGTGAAGACGCGCCCCTTGCCGTAGTCGACCGTCCACAGCATCGGCTGGTGCGCACCGGCGCCCTCGAGCGGCTGCGGCGCTTTCGCATCGGTACGGCTGGCTTTGTAGAGCTCATGATCGTCGTAGGCCGTGGCCAGCACATGGTAGGAGCCCGCCGGCTGCCAGCGCAGGTTTCCGTAGAGCTCATCGTTCGTCTGAGGGAACGACAGCTTCAGCCCGTTGGTGATCGGGTGGCTCGGATCCTTGATGTCGACCACGAAGTTGTGGCGAGCCGAATGGTGGCCGTTGTTCGGTCTCCAGTTGCCTGCCGACATCTTCTCGTATTCCGTCCAGCCATTGAACGCCGCCATCGAGAAGTGGTAGACGACCAGACCCTTGCCGGCGCGCACGAAATCGAGCAGCGCGTTGTCCGATCGGTCTCCCCAGCGCAGTTCGGGCCTGCCGCGCTCGAAGTAGTTCACGACCACCAGGTCGTACGGCGCCAGGGTTTCCGGGCCAGCTCCCCGGAATTCTTCCGTGACGCGGACCTCGAACCTTTTCGTGTCTTCCAGAATCTTGCGCAAGAGCGGCGTCGTGCCCTTCCAGTCGTGCCCGTTCTGGCCGGTCACGATCAGGACGGCAATCTGTGCCGGTCCAGGAGCGGGAGTGGGCTGCTGGGCGTACGCCAGAATTCCAAAGGCGCAGATCAATGATGCGATAACAGTCAGTCGTCTTCTCACCGGCTCACCTCCGTCCAAAGGCCTTCACGACGCGCAGTATGACTCACCGGGGCAGGTTTTGTCAGCCGATGGTGGCCGCGGAACCCTTGCCTTGCCCCTATTGGGGCGTCTCGGGAAACAACCCCGGCATCCAGCGTGACGCCAACGTCGCCGGGAAGACAAGGGGAGTGACCAGCGCGAATCGCCAGAAATGGATTGACAACACTCCAAATTCGCTGAAAATGGAGTGTGCCATCAATCGCTCGACTCGTCGAGCCCCGAATTCGCCGGGCACTGGAACGCCAGAAGTCGGTGCTGTTGCTGGGGCCGCGCCAAACCGGCAAGACCACGCTCGTGGAGAGGCTCGAGCCCGACGTGCTGCTCAACTTCCTTCGACCGGAGGTGCGGCAACGTTACGAGCGTGCGCCGCATCTGTTGGGCGCGGAAGTGGAAGCGCTCGCGCCGAGGTCGCGCGGCCGCCGGCCGTTGGTGGTCCTCGACGAGGTGCAGCGAGTACCGGATCTGTTGAACGTCGTGCAGGACCTGGTGGACCGGCGGCTCGCCCGGTTCGTGCTGACCGGGTCGTCCGCACGCAAACTGCGGCGGGGTGGCGGGGTCAACCTGCTGCCGGGTCGGCTGCTGCCGCTGCGACTCGACCCGCTGTCGCTGGCCGAGCACCTCCCGGCGACCCTGGAGGCGGCGCTCCTCGACGGTAGCTTGCCGGGAATCGCGCTCGAGGCCGACGCCGCGACACGCGAAGAGGACTTGCGAGCCTATACCACGCTGTACCTGGAAGAGGAAGTACGGGCCGAAGCGCTGGTGCGCAATCTTGGACGCTTCTCACGCTTTCTGCAGCTCGCGGCGCTCGAAGCCGGCAACATCAGCCATTTTCGAGGCATCGCCCAGGAGCTCGGCGTACCGCACACGACCGTGGCCGGTTACTACGAGATCCTGGAAGACTGCCTGATTGCCGAGCGGATCGACGCGCTGTCGCAAAGCCGCACGCGGAAGAAGCTCACCAAATCGCCGCGGTATCTGTTCTTCGACCTTGGCGTGCGCCGGGCTGCAGCGGAGGAAGGCCGTTACGTGCGTGCCTCGGTACTTGGCGCACTGTTCGAGCAGTTTGTCGGGTTGGAACTGCTGCGCGCCACGCGGCAGGCCGCGGGCGGTCTTCGGCTGCGGTTCTGGCGCGACCCCGACGGCCCTGAAGTCGATTGGATCGTGGAGGCCGACGACCGCTGGCTGCCGGTAGAAGTCAAATGGAGCCATGCGCCAGCGGAGCGGGACACGAGACATCTCCAGACATTCCTCGACGAATATCCGAAGGCGCGTGACGGCGTGGTGGTCTGTCGCACGCCACGACGTTTCAAACTCGCTCCTCGAGTCACCGCGGTGCCCTGGCAGGAGATTCCGATGCTGGCAGAGAGCCTGACCTGACGGCGCGACCTTCCGACGTCCTCCTGCCGTATCGCAGGCGAGACCGATCACGCTGCTGCAGAATTGGAATCCCGAGGTGAAGAAATAGGTTTCCACCGACTAGCGTGATTTGACCAACCATTGACCAATGTTGACCCTCTGAAGTACTTTGGGCCCGTGAACCGGCAGGTCAATCTCTACGACGCCAAGACTCACCTGTCTCGACTCGTGGACGAGGCAGCGAACGGGGACACCATCATCATCGCCAAGAGCGGGAAGCCCATGGCACGACTGGGTCCCGTGAGTGCAAGCCGGAAACAACCTCGCAAGCTGGGACAATTGGCTCGGCGCTCCCGAGGCGTTGACTGGAAGGAGTGGTGGCGTGACTGGAAGGCCGCCGACAGGGAGATCGAGGCCGACTTCGAGACTGCGGCCCGCAGACCCTTCCCGACGGGGCGTCGCAAGCGGGCGAGGCCGACCGGCTGATGCGAATCCTTCTCGATTCGCACGTCTTCGTTTGGGCGAAGTGTGCGCCGGACAACCTGAGTGACGAAGCTCGTTCGGCGCTGATCGAGCCAGCCAACGATGTGTTCGTCAGTCTCGCAAGCGCCTGGGAACTCTGGATCAAGCACGCAAAGAAGCCGATGAAGGAACTGGCGTCCGTGCTGGACGCGGGCGCGTCGGGGTTTGTCCACGCGGCCCGAGAGTCGGGCATTGAACTGCTCAACATCACGCTGGACCACGCGGCCACCGCAGCCGCACTTCCTCCGGTTCATCGCGACCCATTCGACCGCATGATTGCCGGCCAGGCGATCGCGGACCGGCTGACGCTGATGACCCGCGATCCCATATTCAAGCGATACGAGGGTCTTCGGGTGTTCCTCGCCTGACCGTCGACAGCGTTCGCCTCAACTCTGAACATGGTCAAGGTCAGGCGGCCTGGCAGAGAGCCTGGCCCTGGGAACCAGGCGCGACCGTCGAGGGCAGTCGACGATCGATGTCCACCTTCGCCGGTGCGCTCACGAAGGTTCCTCCCGACTGTCCGTGATGATAACTCGCCGCGCGAGATCGTCGTCGCGCTCAACTGGCTCCAGGGTGTCTATCTGGCCGTCTGCTTCTGCCAGGTCGCCATGTCGAAGTAGTCGCGCCAGGCCGCGATCTTCCCGTCCCGCAGGTCGAAGGCGCCCATCACCGGCAGGGCGACGTCCTTCCCATTGATCGCGAAGCGATCGATGCGCTCGGTCAGCACCGTGTTGCCGCTCTGGGCGATGCGCAGGATCTCCCAGTCCACCTTCGAAGCCGACGAGACGAACGCCGTAATGACCTTTCGCACCGCCTCGGTGCCCTGGACAGGCGCCGACGGCATGTTGTGGTACACGGCGTCGGCGGTAAAGAACGTCATGACGGCGTCGATGTCCTTCACGTTGAATGCGGCGACGAACGCCCGGATGGTGTCCACGCCTCTCGCGTCCGCGCCCTGCGCGAACACGCGACCCTGGCTCGCCAGGCCGATCGCCACAACGCCTGCCACGCCGAATCGAAGCCACTCACGCACGGTCGCACTCCTTCCTCGAATCGACGAGACTCATCAAGGCAACGCGATGGTATCCAGCTCCTCGGCTCCAGCTCTCTATCGACATGCGAGGAATCTCGGAGCGAGTCCAATTCATCGAGCATCGCTCGAATGCAGCGATGCGATGAGCGGGCACGTGACGGTTCCCCGTCCGGCGCAGCAGTCCGCAATCAACGCCTTCAATGCGGACTCCATCCGTCGAAGGTCGCGCAGCTTGGCGCGCACGCCGTTCAGCTTTTCTTCCGCCATGCCGCGCGCCTCGTCGCAGCGGGTCCCATCGTCAAGTTTCAACAACCCCGCAATTTCGTCGAGGCTGAAGCCCAATCGTTGTGCGGCCTTCACGAACTTCACGCGGGCGACATCCGCCGAACCGTACCGCCGAATCTCGCCATACCGGCGCTTGGGCTCCGCCAAGAGTCCCCTCCGCTGGTAGAAGCGGATGGTCTCGACGTTGACACCGGCGGCATTGGCCATGGCCCCAATCGACACCCGGAGTGGATCATGCGACATGAAACGCCTTGACTCCGTACCGAGGTACGGAGGCTAAGCTTACTACGTCTCGCGAAGAGGCCGATGAGGTGACGCGAATGGGACCGGCGAGAGCACTCTGCCTTTCTCTGGGGCTTCTCGTAGTCCTGGCGGGCTGTTCCAAGGCGCCTGCACAGACCGCCGACGTCGCGCGTTCGATGAAGGATCTTGTATTTCTGACGCGTGACGGCTGCGTGAATACGGAGACCATGCGCGTCAATCTGGACGACGCGCTCAACGCGCTCGGGCTGCCGAACGGCTATCAGTTCATCGACGCGGATACGCTGAAGGAATCGGATCCGCGCGGCGGTTACGGTACCCCGACGGTGCTGTACGC
The DNA here is from genome assembly GCA_001767435.1 of Acidobacteria bacterium RIFCSPLOWO2_02_FULL_65_29. Classification (GTDB taxonomy): domain Bacteria; phylum Acidobacteriota; class Vicinamibacteria; order Vicinamibacterales; family CAVVIG01; genus 2-02-FULL-65-29. Next base: position 45,039 of record MEKT01000025.1, read on the forward strand.
GGATCGAGATCTCTTTGGGATGGCCATGCCATCGGTGCCGCACCCCGGCCCGACGTGACGGCTCTACCCGGGCGGAGTTCCGTCCTCGGCGGCAATTCAAGAGACATTGCAAGTAGCCATCAAACAGTAGGCTTGACCACGCGATCGCCGTGCGGGTTGGCCGACCCTGCGAGTTCGTCCCCGGACCGCCGAGCATCGATTCGGCCGGCTGTAGTCGCATGAGGAGCCGCGTGACCGGACCAGTAGCTTCTCAGTTCCACATCCCGCAAAACCGTCCACTGGTCAGGCCCGCGCGCCCGCCTCTGGAAGAGGACGGGGTTGACGCTTTCCCAAGGATGCCACCGTTTCCGGGATGATTATGTTCTGTAAACATAATGTTTGCCAAGCATCAAGTCCTTGGGTACACTGCGACCGTGAACATGGAATTCGTCAACCGGGACGCGGAACTGCGCGAACTGGACGCGGCAGCGAAGCGCGGCGGACTGTTGGTGGTGTTTGGCCGGCGGCGCGTCGGCAAGACGCGGCTGTTGCGTCAGTGGCTTGAGCACCGCGATGGCCTGTACAGCCAAGCCATCGAGGCGCAGCGCGACTTGCAGATTCAGCAGGTCTTCGCCGACCTCCGCCCGCAGCTCGAAACCCAGCTTGTCCCCAAAACCTGGCTGGAGTTGCTCGAAATCCTCGCGCTGCAAAAACACCGTTGGGTGCTGTGCCTGGACGAATTTCCCTACCTGACGGCGGTGGACGCGTCGCTGCCGAGCCAGTTGCAGAAGTGGCTGGACCATTCGCTGCCGCGCGGCTGCCTGCTGATCGTGGCGGGTTCGAGCACGCGCATGATGAATCATCTCTTCCTCCACCGGGCGGCGCCGCTGTACGGCCGCGCGCGCAAGCTTCTTCAGGTCCGGCCGATGGACTACTCCGCCTTTTGTGACGCCTGCGACCTTCGGCCCGCTGACCCGGATTCGTTCGAGAAGTTCGCCTGTGTCGGCGGCATCCCCAAGTACTGGGAATTCGTCGAAGCGGAACAGGATGTCGTGGCGCTCGCCGAATCGCTCTACTTCGATTACGCGCCCTACATGGAACAGGAGCCGCGACGCATTTTACGCGACGAAGGCGTCGCCGGCCTGAACGCCGTCGCCGTGCTGGAAGCCGTGGGACGCGGCGCCGAACGACCCTCGGAAATCGCCAGTCGGCTCGGCACGCCGCAGACGAACCTCTCGCGCCTGCTCCAGACGTTGCTCGACGCTTCCATTCTGACGCGCGAGCTGCCGTTCGGCGAAAGCCTGCGCTCCACCAAAAAGGTCCTTTACCGCATCCAGGACCCGACGATGCGATTCTGGTTCCGCGTCTATTCGCCGCACCAGAGCCTGTGGCGCACCTATGCGGCAGCGGACAAGCGGACGCTCATTCATGACCACGCCGCAACGGTGTTTGAGGACCTGTGCCGGGCCCGCTTTCCCGGCGCGCAGCGGTATTGGGAAGGCAACGTCGAGTTGGACCTGGTCGCCCCCGACCCCAACGACCCCCAGCGACTGCTCGTGGCGGAAGTGAAATGGCGGCGCCTGAGTGTCGCCGAGCGGAAGAACGTGCTTCGCCAACTGGAGAGCAAATGGTCGCGCTGTTCCCTGCGCACACGCCACCCCAGCGTCCGCCTCGACGTGCTCGACGCCAGCGTTCTGAACGTCTGAGTCGCCGCGCTCACGCCGCTTCGCGTCATGTCGGACTTGGGCCGCGGCCGTAGCACCACGCCGGGAAATTCAGCCGGCGCATCAGCTGCTCGAAGCGCGGATCGCCGCGCAGGGGATCCCACCAGCAGAAGCGGGGAAGCGATTGGAGAAACGGATCGCGTTGCCTCACGGCTCGGTCCAGCCACGCGAACGCCTGGTCGGCCTCGCCGAGCGCGATGTGCACCCAGGCAATCGCGGCAGCCGGCGCCGTGCCCGCCGCCCGCCTGGCCATGAGGTCGGCGAGGCACTGGCGGGCTTCGGCCGCTCTTCCAAGGCGGAGAAAGGATCGGGCCAGGCCGGCGAGCGCGACCGTCGCGCCGCTCGAGGCCACTGACAGTTGAAACGCCGCGACCGCTTGTTCGAAGGCGCCGGTCTCGTGGAGCGCGTAGCCCATCACGTAATTGGCGGACCCGTGGTTCGGGACGAGTTCGAGCGCCTTCCTTCCCTGCTCGATGGACGGCCCGTACTCGCCGGCCTGAAAGAGCGCATATTGCAGCGTGGCGTGTCCAACCACCCAGAGCGGGTCGAGCTCGATCGCGCGCCTGCCCTCGACGACCGCCTCCTCGACGCGTCCGAGATTGGCCAGGTACGCGCAATAGTAGCCATGGCCCTTGGACGAGTGGGGATTGAGCGCGATAGCGCGCGTGAACTCTTCTTCCGCACGGGCCCAGTCCCAGTCGAATCGGTTCAGGATGTGCCCCAGAATCGCGTGGGCGTCCGCCAACGAGTCGTCGAGCGCGATCGCTTGGAGCGCCATCTCTTTCGCCTGACCGAACAGGTCGCCGCCCTCGGTGACGAAGGCGAGCTGACACAACGCCTCCCCGAGTCCCATGTGGGCGTGCGCGTATTTGGGGTCGAGCGCAATGGCACGCTCGTACCATTCGACGCTCTTCTGATAGCCCTCGAGCGTACCGGTGTTCCAGTAGAACCGGCCGCGCAAGAAGGCTTCGTGGGCCTCCGCGTTCTCCGTCGGCCGCGGACGCGCGTCGTGCTGAGGCGCCAGCGCAGTCTGCAACCGCGCGGCGACCATGGTGGCGATCTCGTCCTGGAGGGCAAACACGTCGTCGAGCTCCCGGTCGTACCGGTCGGACCACAGCTGGAGACCTGTCGCCACCTCGACGAGTTGGACGTTGATGCGAAGCCGCTTGCCGGATTTGCGCACGCTCCCCTCGAGCACGCTCCCGACGTTGAGCGTCCGCCCGACCTCCCGCACGTCACGATCGGTGTTCTTGAAAGCGAAGGCCGACGTCCGAGCGATCACGCGCAGGCCCTTGACATTCGTCAGCGCGTTGATGATTTCCTCGGTCATCCCGTCGCTGATGAACTCGTTCTCCGCGTCGGCGCTCATATTCCGGAACGGCAGGACCGCGACCGCCGCCTCGCCCTCTCCCGCGGATGAACCGGGGGGCGGCGCGGACGCCGACAGCGCCTCTTCGAGCGCGCGTGTGAAGTCGGCCATCGCGGCGAACCGATCCGCCGGCGCCCTCGCCAGCGCTTTGCACAGCACCTGGTCCACCGCGGCGGGAACGGCACCCCGAATCGCGGTGATGTGGGGCGCCGGCTCGGTCAGCCGCTTTTCGATGACCGACTGCACCGTCGGGCCGCGGAACGGCTGTTCGCCTCCGAGCATCTCGTACAGCACGCAACCGAGACTATAGAGGTCGCTGCGTCCATCGAGAGAGTCGCCCACGCTCTGCTCCGGGCTCATATAGGCAGGCGTCCCGACGGTCATCCCGATTTCCGTGAGCGTGTTCGCGCCGCTGATCGCCCGTCCGATGCCGAAATCCGCGACCACGGGCACTCCACTCTGTAGCAGAATGTTTTCGGGCTTGATGTCGCGATGAATCACGTCGTGGTCGTGCGCGTAGGCGAGGGCATGGGCGATGGCGCGAACGATCCCGACGGCTTCTTCGAGCGGGAGCTGTTTGGTCTGGCCGAGCCGCTCCCGCAGGGTTCCCCCCTCGACAAGCGGCATGACATAGAACAGGTGTTCGCCGGCTTGGCCGGAGTCGTACAGGGGCAGGATGTGCGGATGCGCGAGGCGCGCGACGACCTCGATCTCACGCAGGAAGCGCTCGGTCCCCATCGTGGAGGCGATCTCGGGCCGGAGCACTTTGATGGCCACGGACCGGTGGTGCTTCGGGTCGGTCGCCAGATAGACCGTGGCCATCCCGCCCTGACCGAGCTCGCGCTCGATCACATAGCGGCCTCGAAGCGCGTCTTGGAGTTGGGCAACCGTCACCGGCACGAACGCCTCCGCCGAGACCCATCCTATAGCAGCCCGCGGCGAAAGTCTGGCGTCGCACCGGGATGGGCGCGGGGATGCAACGCCCGTCGAATGCAGGCAGACTTTCACCGCGGGCTGCTATGATGCGTGGACTCGATGACGGCACGCACGTGGTCCAGGACAGCGGTGACAATTCTGGTCGCGCTCGCCCTCGGGTGCACCGCGCAGCTCGGGCGACGCGAGGGGGCGCCTGCGGCGGCAGCGCCCGAGCGAGGCGGCCGCCTCTCAAGTATCGAACATCTGACGCCGCCGAGAGATTCGATCGGCGCCGTCCCGCCGCGCTTCGCGTGGACTCCTTTCGAAGGCGCCGACGCCTACGCGATCGGCATCTGGAGCGAGGTCGACGTGCTCTTGTGGCGAGCCGACGATGTGCGCGGCCCGTCGGTCGCGCCGCCCGTGGATCTGCGGCTCGAACCAGGCACGTACTTCTGGTCGGTCACGGCGTTACGCGAGAAGCAGGCCGTGGCCGAGTCCGGGCGCGCCGCGTTCATCGTCCGGTAGACGACGTTTCGCGCCCGAGCCCCGAGCTCTGAGCCCCGAATCCCAAGTCCCGTCCCGGGTCCCAGACGATTACGGCATCGTGTCATCGACATTCGCCGGCTTGGTGTTCACGCTCGACGTTCGGCCTCCGTCGACCATGATCGTCACGTAGGGGAACTTCGCGGACGTCGACACCTGCACGGTTGCGATGTGCGACTGGTCTCCCGGATCCTTGCTCCACGTGCCGATGCCGCCAAACGACAGCGTGTCGTAGTCGCCCGGCGCGGCCGTGCGGGAATTGATGAACCCGGCCCAGAGCAGGCCCTGCATCCGGAAAGTCGCGTCTTTGGTGTGATTGACGTATTCGAACGACGCCTGCCCATCTCCCGCCGGCAGGCGATAGCTGTACGAGAACTCGTCGCCGGTGGAGGCGACGACGCCTTTGGCGCTGCCCGCCCTCGCGAGGCGTGGCGCGTCCGATATCGACATGGCCTGCCACCGGAGAAACGGATCGAGCGCCGAGTCCGGACCGATGAGGATGTAGTTCGTGAGGTCGGTCGCGGGAAACTTGAAGCCTTCCGGAAACGGAATGTGGAGCTTCCCGTGGTAGCGAAAGACCATCTGACCGTTCACGCCTTTCTCGAATGACGCGGGACCCCGAAACGCGAAGGTCGCTTTGGGCGTCCGCGTCTCGATCCGCACCATGGCCAGCAGCCAGTTGGTGGTGATGAGACCTCGGCGAAGCAGCGGACCCGGCACCTTGCCGGTCTTGACGTCGACCACCCCGAGCGAAATGTCCAGCGGGTCGTCCAGGTACGTCACGCTGTCCATGACGTAGGTCGACTTCGGGAACCGGAGCATTTCGTTATGGCCCATCAGCCCGTCGGGGATGCGGTGCTTGAATGCGTCCGCGAACGACGACTGCTGGAGCGTGCGCAGCAACCCGCCGGGCGGCATCGCCTGAATGGCAATCGGGACCGAATCGCCGAAACGCTCGCCGAACTGCACTTGAAAGCGCCCGACCAGATGCGATCGGCCCTTGGTGTGACCGCCGAGCTCTGGGGCGTTCAGCGAAAAATCGTCGCCGAACGAATTGTTGTGAACCGATGTGGTGAATTCACGAATGGCGTTGGTCGGGAACTCGGGCACCAACACGCCGGCGTCGGCCGCCTCCGGCGCCTTGGTGCTGATGCGAATGTGCGGATGAAGCGCGGTGCCGTCCGCCGGGATGCTGGCGAAGCTGCCTGATGGCCCGGTAAACGGCAGCGGGAACCGGATCGGCACGTTGAGGACGCTCAGCGGGATGAAGGTCGTCGCGTAGCAGGTGTAGTCCAGCTTGCCGTCGGGCCGCTGTTCGAACTTCGCCCAGGTCGATCCGTACTCGCCCGGGAACTTGAGCGGATCCCTGGGCAGCGCGGGGTTGACGGCGGCGAGCGAGAGAATGGCGGAATTCAGGAAGAAGAACTTGTACTGGAGGTTGGTGACCTCGCCCGTCACGAGGTTCAGATCGCCGGAGGAACGCTCCGCCGCCGAATCCATCACGCGATGCTCGATGGCCGGCAGCTTGAAGAACTGCGGCGCCGACAGCCGCGAATCGTCTCCAGCGAGTCCGTTGCCGTGCGTCACCTCGAAGTGGCTGACGTCGTTCACGGGCGGAGAGAACGTGATCCGGACCGAGCCGCCGAGATGGGTGTCGAGCATCGCGAGCCCGCCGAACAGCAGCTGGCCCGTCAAGCCGTACTCGACTTCCGCCTTGTCGGTCGTGTGGACCGCGCGAAGCGCGTCGCCATAGTAGCTGGCCGCCTTGTTCAGCGGAAGCTCCTGCTCGAGGTCTGGCGGAAGCTTCAGCGTCCAGCGTTCCGGGGTCGACCCGCTGCTCGGCGGCGTGGCGGGCCGCTTGCGGAAAATGGCGCCGACCACCATGTTGACCAGGAAGCCGGCCATCGTGGACCAGACCTTGAGCGTGGCGAAGGCGGACGCGACGTAGCCGGCCAGCGTGCGGTACTCAGGCCCTTCGGCGCCTTGATACATCGCCACGGCGTCGCTCTGGATCGTCGTGCCGACGTCGATCGGCTCGAAGGCGGTGTCGTAGGTCCGGTTGATGAGATCGAGGAGCTCGTTGGCGATGAGCGCCTGGCCGGTCTTGCCGGGCGAGTATCCGTTGAGCGAATAGAAGCCGCCCAGGAAATCCGCGGTGAGCGTTCGAGAGCCCACGGCGATGCCCTCTTTGCCGACCCGCCGGAAGAGACCGCCCAGGTCGTACACGATCGCCCCGTGCTCCACCGCGACGGAGGTCAGCGCGGCATTGAGCGACTGCACACGGCTGCTGATCTCGGCTGCGGCCGTCGCGCGGAGAACCGAGCCCGCAGGAAGCGGTCCCGACCGCCCGCTCATGAGCTGGTAGCCGATTTCCGTGAGGCCGTTGACCGTCACTCGGGCTCCGCTCGCCAGGCCGTACTCGCGGCCGAGCACCTTGGGCGGAAGCTTGACCACACGCGCGGCCGCCGCGGCGGACGAGAAGTGCGCGGTGTCCATCGGATCGGGGATGGTCATCGCGACGACCTCGCACCCGGCGTCCCGAAGCGCCTTGACGATTCGGGCGTAGTTGGCGCGAAATGCCGCCGCGTCGGGAATCGACCCGGCGCTGCCGCTGATGGCCGCCTCGAGGACCTCGGCATAGCCCAGCTCGACGATCGCGAATGTCGGCTTTCGTTCGAGCGCGTACTCGAGCGCGGTCGGCAGGGAGGCATCGCCGCGGAGGAGGCCCGGCATGCCCAGAATGAAGTTGATGGCGGTCTGCTGGGCGTCGCCCGAGTGGATGAGTGGAGGCACCGGGCGCCGTGCGACGGCGTCGGCGACCGTCAGGCCCGGCACCGAAAGGTTCGAGATCGGCGCCGAGGGCGGAAAGTCCTCGAGCACGGTCGTCTGATGATCGAACGGAATCCGGACAGGCAGCCGGGGAAAGCCATGAGCGTCGCCGAGTCCAGGCGCCTGAACGAGCGGCTGCCGGAACTCGACCTTCATCTGCCGCGCCATCTGCGCGGGGAAGCTTTCGCGCTGGTCGCCTTCCGACACACTGAAGTTGGTCATCCCGGCCCCGAGGCTTTCGCCCAGCACCAGAAAGCTCGTGGCATCCAGCATCTTCGTCATGCGGTTTTCCTGTGCGTGCCTCTGAGCGTGGGCGTCGACCACGCGGTGAACGACTGGAACGGCGGTGCGATCCATGCGCTTGATCTCCGGGGCGCGCTCGCGCGCGATTCCAAACCTTTATTTCGGCGGCACCACTGGCACCCAGCCGGGGACGACGTACGCGTAGAGCATCGAGATGATGCCCATCACGACCATCAGAATCACGCTGTGCTTGATCGTGAACCGGAACAGCCGGCTTTCATCGGCCGAGGTCATCCCGGTGGCGGCCACGGCGACCGCAATGCTCTGGAGGGAGATCATCTTCCCCATGACGCCGGCCGCGGAGTTCACCGACGCGGTGAGAATGGGATTGAGTCCGAGTGCGTTCGCCGTCACGACCTGCAGGTTGCCGAAGAGCGCGTTGGCCGAGGTGTCGCTGCCTGTCAGGAATACGCCCAGCCAGCCGATGACGGCGCTGAAGAACGGGAAGGCGGCGCCGCTCGCCGCGAGCGCCAGGCCGAGCGTGGACGTCATGCCCGAATAGTTCATCACGTAGGCCAGGCCCAGCATCGACGCGATCGTGGCCATCGCGAGCGACAGCTGCTTGAAGGTGGCCTTGTAGATGCCCACGAACTGCTTGGGCCTCACGCCGAGCAGCAGGCCCGCGGCAATCGTCGCCAGGAAGCACGACGTGCCCGACGCGCTCAGCCAGTTGAGCGTGAACACGGCCCCATATGGAGCGGGCGCCGTCGTGACCGGCGGGATTCGCGTAATCAGGTTGTGCAGGCCCGGCACGTTCAGCCCGTTCAGCACGTTGGCGTTCGTGGGCAGGAATGCGGGGAGCAAACCGTTGGTCCAGCGGTCGATCGCCGCCTTGGTCGACGGCTCCCCCCACGCGAGGACGAACACGACGAGCAGCGCGTACGGGAGCCACGCCATGACGAGCTCCTGCCCGGAGTGCTTTTTCATCGCCGTGGTCGCGGCGTGTTCGCCGTCGAGCCGCATGATTGTTTTCGGCTTCCACAGCTTCATCACCGCCACCATCACGATGATGCACGTCAGCGAGCTCAGGATGTCGGTCAGCTCGGGCCCGAGGGTGTTCGACACGAAGAACTGCATCCCGGCAAAGGAGATACCGCACGCGAGAATGGCCGGCAGGACCTCGAGCGCGCGCGCCGGGCCCGCCATGACCACGATCAGGTAGCCGGGAATAATCACCGACACCATCGCGCACAGGCGTCCCACCATGGCGCTCAGCTGCATCACGGGCAGACCCGTCACACCCGCGAGCGTGGTCACCGGAATGCCGATCGATCCGAACGCGACGGGCGCGGTGTTGGCGAGGAGGCAGATGCCCGCCGCGTAGAACGGATTGAAGCCGAGCCCGGCCAGCATCGCGCCCGACACGGCCACCGGCGCGCCGAAGCCCGCGGCGCCCTCGATGAACGCGCCGAACGAGAACGCGATGAAGATGGCCTGCAGGCGCCGATCGTCGGTCAGGCTGCCGACCGAGTCCTTGATGATCTCGAACTTGCCGGTGTCCACCGCGAGACGGTAGAGCATGATCGACGAGAAGACGATCCAGGCGATGGGGAACAGCCCGAAGGCCGCGCCGTACACGGCCGAGATCACGGCGAGCTGCACCGGCATGCCGTAGACGGTCAGCGACACGACGAGCGCCGAGCCGAGCGCCGCGAGGGCCGACTGCCAGGCTGGCTTGCGCCACACGCCCAGCATGAGGAACAGCACGACAAGGGGAATGGCGGCCACGGGGGCCGAGAGGCCCAGGCTGCCGCCGACGGGCTCGTAGTTGTGCTGCCACATGTGTGCGTCAGCTCCTTGGACGGTAGCGAAGCTTCGCCTTTAACCGCCGAGTAACGGGCCCGTGGATGGACCGGCGAATCTTCGCTACCAGGCGAATTTCAACAGACCCGGCAAGTTATACCCGAACCAGGCCTGTTGGACCCAGTGGTTTCGTGGATCTCGACGAATCTCGATCTGGATCGGGAGGTCGGTCCTGGAGGGTCCGCGGGACCTTCATCGTGGACGCGACGCGTTGAACGGACGTCTGGCGGTTCAGCAAGCGCGGACGCGTGGGTCAACGGCGCACGAGGGCCCGCCGCACGGCGGCCAGCACGTCCTGGTCGGTCGGGAAGAGGTCCCCGGTCTTCTCGGCGACCCGCTCGTCGCCCACCCACACGGAGAACTCCCCTCGCGCGCCTTCCACGAGCGCCGTGTGGGCGCCAGTCTCAGACTTGATCAACGCCGCCGCACGGGCAGCGCGAGGCTGGTAGTTTCACACTTTGCAGTAGCGAATGCGAATCGTTGGCATCAGCGATCCTTTCTGGCACCGCGATACTAGCCGATGTCGCTGCGAATGAAGCAAGTGTGAATTCCATTGTTTGCTGGCGGAGCCGGCCTACTAGGAGACTACTAGGAGCGTGTTCACATTTCTCGGACACGCTCCTAGAGGGACCGAAGGAAGGCGAGCAGGGCGGCGGCGTCCGAGGGCGTCAGCGCGGCGAACCCTTGTCTGGCGAGATCCGCTTCGTTTCGATGCGCGCGGATGGCATCCTGAACATCCGCCGCCCGGCCATCGTGCAGAAGGGGACGCCTGAAGCGCAGCCCCCACAGGGCGGGCGTCCGGATCTCCTCGGGCTCGGCCGACTCCTGCCGGATCCCGTCGCCGGTGCCGACGTCGTGCAGAAGCAGATCGGAGAACAGCGGCACCGGTTTCCTGTTGAACGCCGGATGCGAGCTCGGTCCGGTGGTCAGCGACGGCACGTGACACGCGGCGCACCCGATGGCGGCGAATACGCGCTCGCCGCTTCTGACGGTCTCGTCGATGGCCGCGCGGCCCACGGGGGCGAGAAATTTCATGAACGCCTCGAAGTTGTCGATCCCACGTTTGCCCGTGAGCGGATCGCGTGCGTCTTCAGGATCGGGCCGAGGATCGCAGAGCCGCATCTGGGGCGGCGTGACGCCCACGGCCGACTCCTGCGGGAACAGATCGTTGGTGATGCCCATCTCGTTGCGATACGCGTCGGCGCCGAACGTCAAGAGCGTCGCCTGCTGCGACTTCCACCCAAAGCGGCCGACGCGGCGTGCGCCGGTCCCAACGTCGGTGACGATCGCGGCGCGGCCGCTCACGCCGTCGCGGCTCAGATCCAACGGATCCTCGAGCGCCAGCAGCGTCTCGTCGGCAATGGCCTCGACCAGGCCGGCGCCAAACAGGGGAATCGGGGCGCGGCGTGCGACGATGTTGGTGTCGGGCGGCATGACGGCCTGGCACGTGTGATTCGGCGTCGAGAACATGTGCACGAGCGTGTCGCCCGCGGCGTTCAGCCCGCGCACCGTGTTCGACTGGTCGCGAATCGCGGCGCGCGTTTCGAGCATCACGCCGCCGCCGCCGATCGCCGGCAGATCGTGACACACGGCGCAGCTCGTGCCGTTGAACGCGGGCCCGAGGCCGTCTTCCGACGTTTCCACTTCGGTGAAGTCGTCCAGCCCCAGGCGAAACTCCGAGAACTCGACCGCCGAGATGCCCGGCAGCGGGTCGCCAGGCTGAAGCGTCCGCTCCTGGCCCCGGACGGCAATCGCCCCGAGCCACACGCCGAGCCCGAATGCCGCGGCGCCGGCGGCCGTCGCCGCGGATCGTCGCGACGCGCTCATCGGCGCCCATCCGTCGGACGGCCCGCTGCGGCAACCGTGATCACACCGCGCATGAAGTCGTGGCCCGCGCCGCACATCCGATCGCACGCGAACTCGTAACGGCCGGATCGTTCGAGTCGCACCCGCACGCTGACTTCGCCCTGGCCGCGCTTGGGCACGGCGGCTCTGATG
>MEKT01000025.1:56520-64431 GCA_001767435.1 Acidobacteria bacterium RIFCSPLOWO2_02_FULL_65_29
AGCCGTGCGCCGTGTCTTCGCTGCTGATCCGGAGCTCGACCTCTTCGCCCGCCTGGATGCGGATCTCGGACGGCGTGAACGAGAACCGCTCGGCGCTCAGGTGAATGACGCGCGGCGCCGGTTGCTCCCTAGCGGCCCTAACAGCCCCGCCGGTCACGCCGAGCCCTGCGATCGCCGCCGCAAGTACTGCGATTTTCACGGAAGTCTCCCTCACTAGAACCACCAGCCCAGGCCGACGTTGAACGAGTTGGGCGCGGTGATGACCGGGCTCTGGTTGCGCTGGCCTACGTAGTCCGCCTTGATCGCCACGTCGGGGTCCGGGTAGTACGTGACCCCGAACACGAACGCGTCGCGATCGAATTCCTCGAGCGGCAGAAACCCATCCGGCATGCGGCGCTGCGTGTCGAAGTTCTCGTAGCGCGCGAACACCACGAGGTCGCGCGGGGACCCTCCGGCCCACACGCGATAGCTGGCTTCACCGTAGAATCCCTGCAGCCGCTCGGCGACGTTCGGCTGCACGCCGGTGAGGCGGCCGATCGCGTCGTTCAGCCTGGCCGCGTCCGAGATGCCGACGCTCGCAAACTGACCCCGCAGCTCGAGGCGTTGCCGCCGGTATCGCGCGTCGACTTCGCCAATCGTCACCGTCGTGGCGAGTGTCGGGAGCGAGAAGGTCGACTTGCCGCGCCACGCGCTGGCGCCGAGCACGAGACCGCGGACGCCGACGTGCTCGACGCGCCCGGCAAACGCCGCGTTCCGCACGTTGGCCTGCGAGCCCTTCTGGCGCCCTTCGCGAATGCCTTCGCCGGCGCTGAATCCGAGCGAATCGAGCGGCGCCATCACGTAGCCGCGGTAGCGGACGCCGCGCGTCAGCTCCCCGTGCACGCCCACGCCCGGCTCGAACCACGTCGTCGGGATGATCACGGTGTCGACAAACGGCCGTTCGACGCCGTGGTAGACGGGCGGCTCGTGCCGCTCGTTGATGATGCCCATCGGCACGAGCAGCATGCCCGCGCGGAGGTTGAATTCGCGCCGCAGGAGAAAGTCGAGATACGCCTGTTCGAGCTCCAGCTCGCCGGCCTCCTCGAGCCCTTCCACGAACGCGTGCTCCAGCTCGAGCTCGCCGACGAACCGGATGCGCGGAGTAAACGCGTGGTTCACGAGCAGCACGAAGCGGTGGAAGTCGATGATGGCGTCCTGGTGTTCGACCTTGTTGAAGTGGAAATCCATGTAGCCCGAGATCGGCCCCGTCGCGGGCGAGCCGGCCGCCGTGGCGGACGCCGGCTGTCCCTGGGCGAGAACGGGGGATGCCGCGCAAAGCCAAACACCAACGAGCCAGGCGGCAATTGCGCGCGTGTCGGCCGATCTCCAGCGCCCTAATTTCATATTTTGAGTAGTCAAAACTACTCCGGACCAGGGACGCACGTCAAGTAGGCCTGGCGGCCCAGCGGTCTGCCGAGCATGACGCGGCCTGCTCTCGGAGGGAGATCGGCACCGACACGGGCCGGTGGCCGACCGAGGGACGCCTACGATGCACGACAGCGGACGCGCGTTCTGCGCCGACTTCGACAACGTGCCGCCACCCTCGGCTTCGAGCTCGTCAGCCGCGAGACGGGCGAGATACTCGAGGGAGAAGTTTCTTAGGTGGTTTCTTAGGCGGCAGCCGGTCGTACTCCGGCGGTTCGACGTCGGGAACTTTGGCCAGTACCGCGTCGAACGCTGCCCGACTGCCGCGTTTCGCCCGCGCCCGCAGGTAGTCGAGCGTGTACAGGGCGGCCACTTTTTCGCCCACCGCGGCGTTGATGATCTGGTTGATTGAGACGCCCTCGCGCTCGGCCAACTCCCGGAGATTCCGATGCAACGACGTCGGCAGTCGTAGACTCAAGGTGCTCACGCCAGAAGCCCTACCTTTCTCAAGAGATCGACGGGCGTCCAGACCTCGACGCCAAAGCGCTCCGCCCCTCGGAAATCGCGGACATTGTAGGTGACGACCGCCACGCAGCCGGCCGCCACGGCGAGTTCCAACACCATGTCGTCGTCTGGGTCGCGCAACGTCGGGCGCCACAAGAAGAACACCTCCTGCTCGCGCCCAACCTCACACAGATGGTCCAGCGCAGTTCGGATGTCCAGTTCCGTGATGCCCGCCGCCCGCTGTGCCACGAGTGCTTCTTCGTACTCGAGCACCGTCGGCACCGAAATCGCAATGTCGAACGATCTGCCGCCAACCGCGGCCAAGACTTGAAACGCAGCACCCCGCCGGCTCCGGAGGGCGGAAACCACGACATTGGTGTCAAGAACGATGAGGGGCCGTGGCATTCCGGTATCGCATACGATACCATTTCTGGCCTTCTAGATCTTGCCTGCCATATCAACGCCTGCGCATCAACAGCGGCGCTTCGCGATCATGCCAGCGCCGTCTGGTGCATGCGCTGTTGGGCCGCCTTCACGATACGAGTGTCCTCTTGGCGGCAGTGAATGCCGACTCTTCGATCTCAACCCGTTCCCTCACGATTCGTTCGATCCATTTGTCGACTCGACCCTCACGATGGAGTCTGGCCAGAAACGCGGCCCGAGCGGCCAGCTCCGCGGGAATAGACAAGGACGTGGATTTCGGTCGCCTGACTACCAAGGCCTTCTGCCAAGCAGAGTCCTCATCGGCTTGGGCCGTGACAAATCGATCGACTTGATCCTGAGTCAGTTTCGACTTTAAGAGGGTCGTGTTTCGGCGCTTCTTCATAATGGCCACCCGGTAATGATGCGAACGACGTTGCGCGGCTTGAGCTGAAAGATGATCTTGAGCTTCCTTCCGCCAAAAGCCCGGCCGAGCAACTGATGACGATCACGATATTTCTTGTTTCGACGAATCTGAAAGCCCGAGAAGAAGCACTCAACTGCTTCATCGAACGTCACGCCATGCTGAGCGAGTTCGTCCCGATCGAAGTCATACTCGAAATCCGATGGAGTAAACCGACGCCAATCGACCACGGTTCATCTTATCGCGCAGTTGCGTTTTCCAGGATTCGTTGTCGGCCCAACGTCGGGCATCAGCCGCGGCGCGCTGGAGCACACGGCGCCGTCGGCTGCAACCCCACATGATCAGGGCGATCACCCGTGCCCGGAGAAACTCTCTCTCTTCGCCGCCGCGCCCGATGCAGGAATAATACGGGAGCCAGAAGCTAAGACCGACACGGCACTGGAGGCATCGACCCCATGCTGCAACCTGGTTCTCGATTGCGCGTGACCCTTGCACTGGTGGCCGCAGGTTATCACTCGGACCTGCAGGACCCCGATCAGTCAGCTACTGTGCCTTCGCAATCGGGCTGGCTCACACCACATCACCGAGGTGATCCATGACCGTTCCCAAGCCCGCTCGTCTCCGGGTCGACAACCTGCCGACCGTCTTTCCGAACGCGGCCGGTCTCGACATTGGCAGTGCCGAGATCGTCGCCGCCCTGCCGCCAGACCGCGACGTGACCGTGGTCCGTACGTTCACCACGTTCACCGCCGATCTCACGCAGTTGGTGACGTGGTTGCTCGCCCACCACACCGATACCGTCGCGATGGAATCCACCGGCGTCTACTGGATTCCGATCTACGAGATGCTCGAGGCGGCCGGCATCCGAGTCTACTTGGTCAATGCGCGCCATTTCAAAATTGTGCCCGGCCGAAAGTCGGACTACAACGACGCTCAGTGGCTGCAAAAGCTTCATGCCCTCGGCTTATTAACAGGCTCCTTCAGACCGGACGATGAAATGTGCGTACTCCGGTCCCTCCTGCGACATCGCGCGCAGCTCATCGAGCATCGCTCCCCCCACGTCCTGCACATGCAAAAAGCCCTCAAGCTCATGAACATCCAACTGCCCGAAGTGCTGAGCGACGTGACGGGCGTCACCGGAATGGCGATCCTGCGCGCCATCGTCGCTGGTGAACGCCGGGGAGACGTCTTGGCCAAGTTACGCCGACCGGGGTGCCGACACACCGAAGAGGACATCATCCAGGCGCTGACGGGCACGTGGCGTGATGAACACGTCTTTGTACTCGCGCAGTCGTTGGATCTCTACGACGTCTACACGACCAAGGTTGCCGACTGCGATCGCCGGCTCGATCAGCAGTTCTCCTCCATGAAGCCCCGTTTCGAGATCGAGGGCGAACCGCCAGCCCCCCCCACGTCCCGCACGAAGAAGAACTCCAACTCGAAAAACCAACCCGCCTACAATGTCCGCGCGCATTTGGTGCGCATCCTCGGCATCGATCTGGTCGATATCATCGGGATCTCCGAGTCGCTGGCGCAAACGATCATTGCTGAGATCGGGACCGACATGTCCCGCTTTCCCACCAGCAAGAACTTTTGCTCCTGGCTCGGGCTGGCGCCCCACAACGACATTTCCGGGGGGAAGGTGTTGCGCTCCCGCGTGATCAAGGTCCACAACCGTGCCGGGCAAGCCCTCCGACAAGCGGCTCAATCGTGTTCACGATCCCACTCGCTCTTCGGCGCCTTCTACCGAGCCCGAAGTGCGCGCAGTTCCTCCGAGGAAGCCGTCGTCGCCACGGCCCATAAAATTGCCCGCGTCATGTACCACATGCTCACCTGTCACGAGGCGTTCAAACCCGAATCGATCCGGGCCTTTGATCAGAAGCGCCAGCAAAGGGACGTCAAATACTTGCAGAAAAGGGCGAAAGCTCTAGGCTTCACCCTTCAACCGATGACCGCCTGACTGAGAGTTTCTCAGTATGCCGTGTTAGGCAGCCGGTTTTTGTGACGCACCGCCGGTGAACCTGGCGTCCATGGATACATAGCCGCTGCAGTAACAACCCGTGCGCCATCTGCTTCAGTGCAAGCCACGCGGTGAATGACTAATGCTCCTCGAACGCATCCTCGTCGCATCCATCAATTGCATCTGCAAGTCCGACCGTGGATAACGTTGGTCGGGTTGTGCGCTTGGTCGATAACTGGCAATCCACAGCACTGCGTCCGACGATTCGATAGTTTGGTTCAATACATCGATGACCGTTCCAGAAGGAACGTCAAATGACACCGGTATGGCTTGGCCCATCGGAGGAACGGCAAATGTGTCCCTGTAAATGAAGTCCCGTACACCAACGATCACGGCGTATGGCTGTGCCTTCTCAACCCGCAGATTGCGTACCGGTCGATTGAGCGGATTGGCGGACTCGTTCCACGCACCCTTCGGCCGGACAACGATGGAGTCGCCGACGGCCCTCCATTCGTAGCGGGGATCGGCATCTAGAATCGACGTCAACGCCTCATCGCGTGACGCGACAGGAAATGTAGGAACACGGTTTAGACGGCCCCACAGTCGCACGAACTCGACGGACTCAAATCCAATCTTTGTATGAGTGGCGACCGCGATGCGCCAGAGCGCACCAGCAAGCACGTCGTCTGCCAACTCGGACGGAGTACCAGGACCAGGAGCCTGCCCACTTACGATGGCCTGCACACTGAAACTGACGGCGACTAAGCCGATGAGGCGACGCATGAAGGGCTCCTTTCAAGCATCCGACTTCAGTTTAGTGATCACACTCTAATCTATTACGACAAGCGATCATGAAGAGTCGGCTGAGAGGCTCGGAACGGGCATTTTCGCGTTCGGGACGCTAGTGTCCCGTCCCAGTAGACAGGAGGCGAGCATGCGAAGGGGACGCCCGAAAGTAACGTTGACGCTGACACCGGAGGAACGGACGCGCCTCGAATCGCTGGCCCATCGCTCGCGGTCGGCGGCGCACCTCGCGCGGCGTGCGCGCATCATCTTGGCGTGCGGCGAGGGTCTCGACAGCAAAGTGGTGGCACGGCGTCTCCACGTGACCCCGGGCACGGTATGGAAGTGGCGCGGCCGCTTCGTGCGTGATCGGCTCGACGGGTTGTACGACGAACCGCGGCCCGGTGCCCCGCGGACCATCACCGACGACCAGGTCGAGCAGGTGATTATTCGTACCTTGGAAACGACCCCCCGCGGGGCCACGCAGTGGAGCACGCGGGGCATGGCCAAGGCGGTGGACCTGAGTCGGATGGCCATCAGCCGGATCTGGCGCGCCTTCGGCCTGCAGCCGCATCGGAGCGAGACGTTCAAGCTGTCGCCCGACCCGTTGCTCGTCGACAAGGTCCGGGATATCGTCGGGTTGTATCTCAATCCGCCGGAGCATGCGGCGGTGTTCTGCGTCGACGAAAAACCGCAGATCCAAGCACTGGACCGCACACGCAACCGCTCTTGCCG
Organism: Acidobacteria bacterium RIFCSPLOWO2_02_FULL_65_29; assembly: GCA_001767435.1. Lineage (GTDB taxonomy): Bacteria > Acidobacteriota > Vicinamibacteria > Vicinamibacterales > CAVVIG01 > 2-02-FULL-65-29. Next base: position 62,751 of record MEKT01000025.1, read on the forward strand.
ATGCGGCCCGGCCAAATCGAGCGGCGCACGCATGACTATGACCGGCATGGCACGACCACCCTCTTCGCCGCGCTCAACGCGGAGACGAGTGAGGTCATCACGCAGTTTCATCAGCGCCATCGCTCGGTCCAATTCCGTGAGTTCCTCGATCTGATCGAGACGCAGGTCCCGCGGGACCTCGACGTGCACCTCATCATGGACAACTACGGCACGCACAAGACGCCGCTCATTCGTCACTGGTTCGCCAAGCGTCCACGGTTTCACGTCCACTTCACACCCACGTATGGGTCGTGGCTGAGTCTCGTGGAGCGGTGGTTCGCCGAGCTGACGAACAAACAGTTGCGCCGCGGCGCCTACCAGAGTGTGTCGAAGCTCAAGGCGGCGATCCAGGACTTCATTGACGCGCATCAGGAGCATCCCAAGCCGTTCGTGTGGACGAAGACGGCCGACCAGATTCTGGCGAGCATCGCGCGATTCGCGCAGCGCACCGCCGACCTCCAGGCCGCGCAACATGTTTCACGAACCACTGTGACAGGACACTAGTCTAGACGTCGTCCCACAGTAGCACTCGAATAGAGGTTCACGCTGACAGACGGGCGCTCGGGTTCGATAGGCGAATCCGACAATCACGGCCCGACCGTAGGCGATCTTAGCAACGACGTTACCGCCGCTGGACCTGCGGAGTCTCGGCGGCCGAGCAGTGACCGCAGCCGCGGGCTTCCACTCAGTGCGCATTGTTGTCTGCCTAACGGATTGGCGCTCACCCGCGGCCGTTCAGCGACAGGTCCGACGGCCGACGGGTGCAGCGCCTGTTAGCCAGCATCGTGTTGATCGAGGTCGCTCTTCCCAAGATTGCAGTTCGAGCACAACGTCTGAAGGTTCGCAGCCGCTGTCACTCCACCCTTCGACCAAGCGATCACATGGTCAACGTGCAGTTCCAGCCCAAGGTGCATCGCTGGAGACTTTCCACAGTGGCGGCACTTGAAGCTGTCGCGTCGCATCACCAAGAACCGAAGTCGCAGGGACGGATCGCGAGAGCCCCTTGCCAACGGAGGCTTCCCTACGGAACTGCGCGGCTGTTCGGCCTGCTCGACGAAGACCAAGAATGCCCTGATCGCGTTTACCCAACCGCCGTGCCGCTCGGAGTATGGATGGTGCGTATGCCTTGAGAACGGCTTCACCATATCGCGCTTGCGGGGCTGCCGACCGAGCTTCATCCAGACGTCGCGAAGATTGTCGAAGAGATCCGTGGAAGAGATGTCTCGTCTGGATGCTTCGCCAAGGCCAGCCGCCGCGACAGCTGCGTTCCACGTTCCGAAGTGTCTCTTGATTGCGGTCGTCGAATAGCGACCGAGTGCTCGGTACTTCTGTTGTGGTAACGTCAGCGCACCCAGATTGGTAGCAACGGCACGCAAGTCGGCGAGCAACTCGTCATCCGAGATGACGGGCTTGGTGTCTTCGAATGTGAATGCAGAAGAACCCATCATCTCCTACGTGACTTCCCAAGTCTGGCTAACGTTCGCAAATGAGCCGCGCGCCGCGGTGACAGGATCTCACAGGCCGTCGGGCGCGTCGGCTCCATTTGCATGATGCTTATTCAGCCCTCCCCCTGCACCTACTGACCACCAGTAGGCTTGACGCAGGGACAATGCGCGACATGCGCAGGAGGAGAGCCGAAATG
>MEKT01000026.1 GCA_001767435.1 Acidobacteria bacterium RIFCSPLOWO2_02_FULL_65_29
ACTATCTCGGTGCCGATGATGCCTCCGGCGCCCGGGCGGTTGTCGACGACAACTTGCTGCCCCCATGCTTCCGTCAACTTCTGCGCCACCAGCCGCGCTACGACGTCGGTCGTCCCACCGGGCGGGAACGGACAAATCATGCGTATGGGCTTGGTAGGATAAGCCTGTTGCGCCGGGCTATGGCCGGCCGCAAACGCACTCGCCACACAGACGACTGTGCACAACGTTTTGCAAATTCGCTTCAACTTCACTGTTTCTTCTCCTCGAATTTTACTGCGGGTTGCAGTTCGATCACTCGACCTTTATGCCTGCATCCTTGACGATCTTCGCCCATTTTGCGACGTCGGCCTTGATGATTTCCTGAAACTGCTCCGGCGTATTGCCCACGGGCCGCCCACCTTCGCTCGCAAGACGAGCGCCTATTTCCGGCGATTGCATGATTCTTACGACGTCCTGGTTCAGGCGGGTGACGATCGCTTTCGGCGTTTTCGCCGGCGCAAACACCCCGTACCACAGGACCACCTCGTATCCGGGCAGACCCGATTCCGACACGGTGGAAATATTGGGCAGATCGGGAGATCGGGTCAGGCTCGTGAGCGCGAGGGCTCTCAATTTGCCCGATTTGACGTGCGGCAAGGTGGCTACGGCGCTGAGGATCAGCATCTGCACCTGACCGCCGATCAAGTCCATTACGGCAGGGCCGCCGCCCTTGTACGGCACGTGCACGACGTCGACGCCCGCCATCGACTTGAACATTTCCGCCGCCAGGTGGCCCGATGTGCCGTTGCCCGGCGAGGCATAGTTCAGTTGACCCGGCCTCGCCTTGGCGAGCGCGATGAGTTCCTTCACCGACCTGGCCGGCACCGACGGGTTGACAACGACCAACAACGGCACGGACGCGGCCATGGTGATCGGCGCAAAGTCGGTCAGCACGTTGTACGGCAGCTTGCTGTAGAGGCTCACGCCGACGGTATGCGTAATGCTTGTGCTCATCATCAGGGTGTAACCATCGGGCGGCGCTTTTGCGGCGAGCTCCATGCCTATCGTGCCCCCGGCGCCGCCCCGGTTGTCGACGATGACCTGTTGTCCCAGCCTCTCGGTGAGCTTCTGCGCGAGCACGCGGGCCATGATGTCGGTGGAGCCTGAGGGCGGGAACGGCACGATCATGCGGATCGGGCGGCCGGGATACTGTTGGGCGTATGCGCCCGGGGCGCCGGCAACGGCCAGCACTAGTGCGAACACCACCGCGGCTCGCGGAAAAAACCGTTTCATTACCTCCTCCATCGTATTCCCGTTGCAAGAACCCAATGACGCGCTCCACGCCACTCTCATTTTCCGCGGCCGGCTTGCGCCCTCTCGAGGAGGTCTTCCGCAAGCTCCACACCCATGCCCGGACCGGTGGGCACGGCTATTTCGCCGTTCGCCGCCTTGAGCGTGGGGCGGGTCAGATCGTGCTCGTACAGTATCGCGCCCTGGTGAAAATCCCCGGGCGTAACGCTGGGCAGAGTGCAGTAGAACTGCGCATGCGCGGCAACGCCAATGCTGGTGCTGAAGTGCGTACCCGGATACAGCGCGATGTTGGCTGAAGCCGCGAGATCGGCGATCTTCTGGGATTCGCGTATTCCGCCATGCTTGTTCAGCTTCATCAGTACGGCGTCGGCCGCGCCGCGCCTGATCACTTCCTGCAGATCGCGGTACGAGCGCACGCTCTCATCAGCCATGAGGGGCGTACGGAGCATGCGCCGCAGCTTGCACATGCCGTCAAGATCCCAGCCCGCGACCGGCTGCTCGATGAGCCGCGGATGATACTGCTCGATCCTGGGAAGAACATGTACTGCGTCAAGATAGGAGTATCCGGCGTTGGCGTCGACGTGTATCCAGTGGTCCGGACCAACCGCCTCACGAACTGCAGCCACGTTCCTTATGTCCTGAGCCGGATCCTTGGAACCGATTTTGACCTTGACCCAGCGATACCCCTGCTTGACGGCCCACGCCGCCTCCGCGGCCATTTCCTGGTCGCTCTTGAATGAGATGCTCCAGCTGCACAGGAGCTTTTCGCGTACCGCGCCGCCGAGCAGCCGATGCACCGGCACGCCGGCCAACCGTCCCGAAAGGTCGTAGAGAGCCTCGCATATTCCCGAGCGTGCGTAAGGAATATCGCCGACCCGGCTCGCAATGCGGTCCAACAGCAGGTTGATGCACGTGGGATCCGCGCCCTCGAGCAGCGGCGCGATGTAATCAGTGACGGCAGCCACAACGCTTTCGACGGTTTCCTCGCAACCCCAGCGGTACGGAATGGGTGTGACTTCCGAGACGCCGCGAATACCGCTGTCGTCCTCGATCACGACGATCACGTTGCGGCGAACCGAGATCTTGCCGTAGGCGAGTTCCCGCTCCGTCGTCTCGCGGATCGCAAACGGTATTGCCTCGATCTTCCTGATAGCCATGCTTGCTCCCTTGCCGCGATACGCTGGTGCGCCATGGCGGCGCACGGCAAATCGAATCTATTTGTGGACTTATTTGCGCTTTTTCCTGCCCGCAACGCTTTCCTTGCGGTTGTGTATGAACCAGGTGTCCCCCTGGAACGGGAATTTCTCCTCGAGGCCTTCGAGGAGGTCGGAACCAAGGCCGGGACGTTCCGGGACGATCGCCTTGCCGTTCCTGATGACCGGCGGATGCGTCAAGAGCTGGTCATACGGGTAGACCGGATCGAACTCGTGATACACGTTGGCCGTCACGTGCGGGGGCGCCGAGGCAAACAGATGGAAGTTGCCCAGCGCGTTGAGGCCGCCGTCGCAATGCGGCGAATACTTCATGTTCCAGGTCTCGATCAGGGTGATGATTTTCCTGGTTTCGGTAAGGCCGCCGGCCTTCGACACGTTGGCCATTACGTAATCGACGCCGCCATGCTCGACGATGCGCTTGATCGAGGCGCGCCCGTAGACGTTTCCACCGGTGGCAATCGGCACATGCGCTTCGCGCGAGAGTCGCGCGGTCTCTTCGTTGTGATAATGGATGGTGAAGCGGAACGGGTCCTCCAGCCAGTAGAGCTTGAGCGGCTCGAACTCGCGCGCCATGCGCTTGGCGGTTGTGTAATCGCCGTACTCGGAGTTCACGTCGACCAGTAGCTCGATGTCGTCGCCGAAGGCCTTGCGCAATGCTGTCGCCGATTCGATATCGCCGCGCTCCGGATGACCGCGGCCGCCTCGCATCTTGAGCGCCTTGTAGCCTTTTTTCACATAGCGCTCGGCCTCCTTGACGAGATCGCCGAGGTTATTGAGCGGCCGGTAGCCCAGCACGTGCCCGCCGGTGTAAAGCGGAATCTCCTTCATGTTGGCGCCGCCCAGCAGCCTGTAAACCGGGAGACCCAACGCCTTGCCCTTGATATCCCAGAGCGCGGCATCGATACCCGCGATCGCTGCGATTGCCGCCGAGCCGAGCTGCACGGTGCGAATGAACATCTGCGCCCACAACTGTTCGTTGTCGAAAGGATCCTGGCCGATCAGCAGCGGTTTCAGGCTTTGCTCGATGGTGGCGATAACCGCCCAAGGGTTCTTCAGGTGATACGCCTCGCCGATGCCGCTGATACCTTCGTCGGTATGCACGCGAACGACCAGCAGATCCCAGCCGGTGGCGCTGATCTCGCCCTTGACCCATATATGCCCCGGCGGATGCGGAATGCTGATGGCGATGGTTTCTATATTGGTGATTTTCACGGCGAAATTTCTCCTTGATCGGGATTGGTTGATTGAAGAAGAACCTGGGCTAGCCGCGCTTGCGCAGCTTGCCCATAAGCACGGCTGCGGAGCGGTTGACGTGACGGATCATCTCCGTCTCGGCCTGCTCGGCCTTGCGCTGATACAACGCTTTCAGAATGCGGCGGTGTTCGATCGCGCGCTCGGGATCGTAATCGCCTAACGATGCGACCACCGCGCGAAACCGGCTGATCCTGGCGCGCAGGCCGGACAGCACCTCTATCAGCGGCTGATTACCGCACTCGCGGAGGAGCAGATCGTGGAACTCCTGTCCCGCCGCGATCGCGCCGACCGCGTCGTTTTTCCTTACGCAGCGCTCCATCTCCTCCTGCGCTTTTTCCATCTGCTCAAGATCGATGGTGCGAAGCCGGGGCGCGGCAAGGCGTGCGGCAAGCCCTTCGACGCTGGCGCGCACAACATAGAGCTGCTCGAGTTCCAAGATGTCGAGCGCCCGTACACGGACCCTGCCGCTGGGCAAGCGCTCGACGAAACCTTCATGACTGAGACGAACCAGGGCCTCGCGAATCGGACTTCTGCTCGTGCTGAATCGCAGAGCGAGCTCGGGCTCGCTCAACCGTTGCCCGGGTTCGAAATCGCCTCGGACAAGCGCCTGGCGGATTTCCGAGTAGGCGCCTTCGGAAAGGGACGGCTTGGGCGTGGCGGATTCCAGCATACTGTTCGACCTTTTAACAGCCGACAGAAATTATTATCTGTCGACAGATTAGGTCAACAGTATTCCTAAAAACACCAGCTGTCAAGCATGCGGATGTTCCAGGCTGTGACGGCGCCGCCTGCGTTCATCGCGATCGGGGCCGGCGGTTCAAATGACGCAGGATGCCCCATGAATTCAGCGGCCCCGCTCACCCGCCGCTGTGGCCGCTTCTACGCGATTCTCCGCCTGGCTTCCATCCCGCGGCCTCTTGAGACCAGCGCGTGCTCGACGTTCGAACGGCTCCACCGCGGAGCGCACATCTCGATGAAGTCGTAGGTGTATCGCCGGATGTAACGATTGCGGCACAGCCAGATCTTGGTGACCGACGGGTCGAACAGGTGCCCGGCGGGAATCGCGCAGATGTTGAGGTCGCGCTGCGGATCCAACGTCACTTCCGAGAGCACCGCGATGCCCAATCCCTGCTCGACGCAGGTCTTGATGACATCCGCGTCGATCGCGCTCAACACCACCTTCGGCTCCAGCCCCTGCTTCGCGAACGCCCGCACCACGACCTCCCGGGAAGTGAAGGCCGACTCGTACGTGACCAGGGGGTAGCGGGCGAGTTCCTTCAGCGTTACGCGCTTGCTCCCCAGGAGTTCGTGGCCGCGCGGCACGATCACTACCCGCTGAAATTCGCGACACGGCAGGACCATGATCTCGCGCAGCTTCGGCGAGTCGTTCGTCGTGATCCCGATATCAGCGTCACCGGAGCGCAGCATCTCGACGATGCGGGCCGGATCGGCGTGGCGCATGGTAATGCGCACTCTTGGGTAGCGCGCAGCGAAGCTCTTGATCACTTCGGGCAGGACATAACGCGCCTGGGTATGCGTGACGGCGATGACCAACGCGCCGCTGCGCTCCTGCACCACGTCCCGGCTGATCGTCTTGATGTTGGCCATCTCGTTCACGATGGTTTGCGCCATGACGATGACCCGCTGCCCGAGCGGAGTGATTCCGGAGAGCCGGTTCCGGGAGCGCACGAATATCTCGCCGCTCAGCTCCGTCTCGAGCAGTTTCACCTGCTTGCTGATGCCGGGCTGATTGGTGTGCAGGGCCGCGGCGACCGAGGAGATGTTCAGGTCGCGCCTGGCGATCTCGCATATATACTGCATTTGCCTCAGGTTCATACCTCCTCACCTCACTATTCCAATAAGGAATCGCATATTCCATTCTATGGCTTTCGAGAATAACCGAGAGGTGCTAGCTTTGCCAACCTGATAAAGCAAGCCGCGGCCGGCGAGCGCAGCGCCTGCGCACCGCGCCTGCCGCCGGGGCCGCGCAGCGCAAACTCACCGCGCACCAAAGGAGGCAGCGATGTTTGGGCAAACGACTATCCGGGCCGTCCTGTTGTTCGTTCTTGGAATCGTGAGCGCCGGGCTCGAGGCTCAGCCTTACCCATCCAGGACCGTGCGTCTGATCGTTCCATTCACGCCCGGTGGCGGAACGGACATCGTGGGAAGGCTGCTGGCTGCCAAGCTCGCCGAGACACTAGGGCAGCAGGTGATCGTGGACAACCGCCCGGGAGCCGGTACCGTAATCGGGTCGGACCTCCTCGCCAAGTCGGCCCCGGACGGCCACACCTTGATCATGCAGGTCAACTCGCTGGCAGCCAACCACGCGCTCTACAAGAAGCTGCCCTACGACACGCTTCGCGACTTCACCCCGGTCATACTTGCCGCCTCGACCCCGAACGTGCTGGTCGTCCATCCCTCGCTGCCGGCGGCGAACGTGCGCGAGTTCGTTGCACTCGCAAAGCGGCGCCCCGACGAGATCGCGTACGCGTCCTCGGGCGTGGGAGGCGCGTCCTATCTCGCGACGGAGATGTTCAAGCTCGACACGGGAACGAAGATGATCCACGTTCCCTACAAGGGGACCGCACCGGCGCTCACCGCCATCATTTCAGGCGAGGCCCAAGTGATGATCGCGGCCCTGCCCGGCACCGTGCCGACCCTGAATGCAAAGCGGCTGCGGGCGCTCGGCGTGACCAGCGCGAAACGCGCCGCCGCCATGCCGGAGCTTCCAACGCTGGCAGAGTCGGGAATCAAGGATTTCGAATTCGCGACTTGGTACGGACTGTTCGCGCCCGGAAGCGTGAGCCGCGACATCGTCGCGAAGCTGAACGCTTCGGTCAACAACATTCTCGCCATGCCCGATGTGAAGGCGCAGTTCGAGCGCCAGGGCCTCGAGCCCGCCGGGGGCACGGCGGAGGAGTTCGCCCGTTACTTCAAAACCGAGGTCGAGAAGCTGGGTAAGGTAATCCGGGCGTCCGGCGCGAAGGTGGAGTAGCCCGGGGCCGCGCCTCGATTCGACCGTACACGCAGACAGACGGTAGGAGAATACGATAAATGACCACCATAGTCGAAAAGCTCGCCGCCCTGTCGGAACAAATTCGCTACGAGGCGCTGCCGCAGGACGCCGTTCACAAAACAAAGATGACGATCCTCGACACGCTTGGTTGCGCTCTCGGAGGCTACGCCTCGGAACCGGCGAAGATCATGCGCGGGGTGGTAAAGCGTCTCGGCGGCACGCCCGAGGCGACCATACTCGGCACAACGGAACGCACCTCGGTCCTCGGGGCGACGTGGGTAAACGGCACCGCGATCCGCTATCTGGATTACAACGACACGCTCATGAGCCGCGACCCAGGCCACCCGAGCGGCAATCTCGCCGCCGTGCTCGCTGTGGCGGAAGCGCAGGGACTCAACGGCCGCGAGCTGATCTGCGGCTTGGTCAATGCCTATGAGATCCAGCTCCGCCTGGTGGACCACTGCGGCGAGCCGTGCCTGTGGACCCGCGGCTGGGACCACCCGACCAACATGGTGTACGGTTCGGCGGCTGCCGCGGCCCGGCTGCTCGGCCTGCCGCGCGACAAGATCGCGCATGCAATGGCAATCGCGGGCAGCCAGGCAAACTTCCTGAGCGAGATCCGTCGCGGCGTCATCGGCAAGATCAAAGGCACGGCGGAGGCAAAAGCGGCCGGCGACGGCGTATTCGCCGCACTCCTGGCCGCCGATGGGCTGACGGGCCCGCTCAAGATTTTCGAGGGCGACTACGGTTATCTCAACATCGTCGCGGGTGGCGCCGACCTCGAAGCACTGACCGGGCCCATCAAGCAGCACAAGATCATGAGGACCTACCTGAAGTATTACCCGGTCGAGACCATGACGCAGTCTCCGGTACAGGCGGCGCTCGACCTGCGGGCAGAGCACCAGATCGACCCGCGCCAGATCGAACGCGTCGTGGTGGGGCTCTATGACTTCGCCTTCAAGAAGCCCTCGTGGGATTCGAGCAAGCTCAGGCCCGCGACGCGCGAGTCCGCGGATCACAGCTTCAACTACTGTGTCGCTATTGCGCTTCTCGACGGCGAGGTGACAGCGGCGCAGTTTACCGACGCGCGTATCCAGGCCCCGGACGCGCAGGACCTCATGATGCGCACTGAACTCGTCGCGGATCCCGAGATCGAGGATATCTATCCCAAATTTTATCCAGGAATCGTTACCGTCTACATGAAGAACGGCAAGTCATTCCGCAAGCGCGTCGATCACTTCCCAGGCGACCCGAAGCGCCCTATGACGGAAGCCCAGGCCGAAGAAAAGTTCCGGAACCAGGCCGCCCCGTACCTCACGCCGGATCAGATCAAGAGGGTAATCGCCACAGCCTGGTCGCTGGAGCGGCTGGAGAACGTCGGGCAGCTTGCGAGCATGCTCGCAATATAGTTCCGTGCGTCACACAACAACGATTTCCCGTCCGCTGTCATAGGTATGGGTTTGCGCATCGGCGTCTTTGGCGCTGGTGGCGTTGGGGGCTACGTCGGCGGACGTCTGGCCCTCGCAGGGGAAGACGTCACCTTGATCGGGCAGTGGCCCGAGCACGTGGACTGCATCAAGCGCGAGGGTCTCCGCCTCGGCGGTACCGAGATCGAACAGGTCGCCAGGCCTGTCGCATTGCACCTGCATGAGGTGCAAAGCCTGGCCCGCCATCCGCTCGACATCGTGTTCCTGTGCGTGAAGTCCTACGACACCCCGTGGGCAACGATGATGACGGCTCCCTGCCTCTCGCCTCGCGGATTCATCGTCTCCATGCAGAACGGCATGAACGAGGAGTGCATCGCCGGACTGGTCGGCTGGGAGCGCACGATGGGCGTGGTTCTCAGCACCATAGGGGTAAATGCGATAGCCCCGGGCCAAGTCATCCGTACGACCGAAGCCGCGAAGGAGGCGCACGCCGTGTTTCGAGTTGGCGAGGTCCATGGGCGCATCACGCAGCGCGTGACGGAGTTAGTGCGTTTGCTCCAGTGCGCCGACAGCGCGGCGGCAACCACCAACCTGTGGGGGGAGCGCTGGTCAAAACTGGTCACCAACTCGATCTCTCATGGACTCTCCGCGGCAACAGGTCTGACGAGCCGCAAACTGTTGGAGGCGGGCTTCCTCAGGAGGATCATTACCCGCCTGGCAGCCGAAGGCGTTCAGGTCGGCCAAGCTCTCGGCCACTCGCTCGTTGCGATTTATGGGGCGCTGCCGGAAGCATGGACCGCCGCGGCACGAGGCGATCAGAGCAGCGCATCGGAAATCGACCGGCGTCTGAAAGAGCGGCTCGCCCGCGTAACCAGCAGGGAGCGGCCCTCAGTAGCGCAGGACCTGGTCCGAGGCCGGCGAACGGAGATCGATTACACAAACGGCCTGATCGTCAGCAAGGCTCGTATGCTGGGGATCACCGCACCCGTTCAAGAAACCATACTGGCAATCGTGCGGCGGATTGAGCGGGGCGATCTCGCGCCGAGTCCCGCAACGATCGCGGGGAGTCCTGAAGGATGAAGGCGGAAGGCGAAAGGAGGAAGGAAAAGCAAGACCCGGGGATCTGCCCGGAAAGAAGCGGGAGGGCGACAAACCTGGATGGCGAGTGACGGTTACGACGAGCGCCGCGGGTAAGCGCGGGCGGCGAGGTCGCCGTAGAACCTTTCGCAGAG
>MEKT01000027.1:0-1735 GCA_001767435.1 Acidobacteria bacterium RIFCSPLOWO2_02_FULL_65_29
CAACGGGATGGCCGAGATCGCCGCCGACAACTTGATCGCCGGGCTGAAGGGAGAGCCGCTACGCGCCTGGGTGAATCCGGAAGTCGCGGCGAACCGGAGGAAATAAGCGCGCGTTGCAACTGGCACTCTCCCGAAGGCGCATCATCGACGGCGAGGACGCGAAAGGACAGCCTGTGCCCATCAACTTCATTCCGAATGATCCACTTGCCATGCAGTTTGCTCCCATGCGGAGAACGGCCCCACGGCCGAATCGCCCGGCGAGCAAGGCGGGCTTCCAGTTCTTCGGCGCCTCGCCCCAAGGAGCCTTTCAACCCGGAACCCCCGAATTTCTGTTCTGGCAGTGCCGTGAGGCCGCGCTGATCTCCATCAACGTGTGGGAACAGTTGCACGCCTCGCTCGCGAGCTGGTCGGTCGAGGCCGTCAATCCAAAGAAGCTGAAGCTCGTTCAAGACGGCGGCGACGATTTGAATGCGTTCTACGATCGCGAGCACCTGGCGTTCTTCCACCACAAGACGGGGACGCTCACGACCTTCTCGGGCGCAAGCACCGATGTCGTCGCGCACGAAGCGGGACACGCGTTCCTGGATCTGTTGCGCCCGGAGCTGTTTGTCAGCAACCTGACCGAACAGGGCGCGTTCCACGAAGCCTTCGGGGACTGCATCGCGATCCTGGTCGCCTTGTTCGACAGCAAGATCCGCACGGCCCTCCTTGGCGTGACTCCGGATCTCGGCGCGGCCAATTTCGTCGAAGGCACGGCCGAGGACCTGTCCGACGCCGTGCGGCTAGAGCTCGGGGCCGGCCATCCAGCCGCCAAGCCGAGACGAGCCTTGAACACATTTCAGTTTCAACTGCCGACCAGCCTGCCCACCTCTGGACCTCCCGACCGGTTGACGTCGGAGATTCACAGCTTCGGACGCCTCTTCAGCGGCTGCTTCTACGACACGGTCCGGAACATCTTCAATGGGGCGCCAGGGACGAAGAACGAGGCGGCCCTGCTGAGGGCGGCGAAGACCGCTGGAAAGCTGCTTGTGAAAGGCGCCGCGCAGGCGCCGCTGGCGGTTCGTTACTTCCAGTCCGTCGGACGCGCCATGGTGCTCGCCGACGCTGCGACCAGTGGCGGGGTGAACCGGACGGCGATCGGTCAGGCGTTTGCCGGACATGGGGTGCAGCTCGGCTCGTCCAGTGCGCTTCTGCCGAAGGCCGGTCTCGCCGGCAGCCCGCCAAAAGCCGGCAAGCCTGCCGGCGCGTTGGGCCGCGCCACCCTGAAGGACATCCGCGAGCGTCTACGCGCCTCACCGGGCGCCCGGTTCTCGGTGACGCCGATCGCTCTGGGCTCTGTGCGGGCGTCCGAGGTGCTGCACCACCGGGCCGTGCCGCTCGGCGGCCTTTCCGCGAAACTCAAGGGCGTTGTCGCCTTGGCCCCAGAGGCGGTTGTCGTCGGCGGATCGGGCCGTGCCGCGGCAGTGTTCAGCGCGATGCCCGATCGGTCCACCACCGCGGACGAAGTCGCGACGTTCGTGCGGACGCTCCTGGCGCACCACCGGATCGACTTCGGTGAAGCGAAGCCTCCGAAGCTCGCGAGCCTGCCCACACATCGCATCATCACGAAGCGTGGGAAGAAGATCCTGATACGGACCCGGTTCCTCTGCGGTCGGTAGTGAAGTGAGAAGTGAGAAGTGAGAAGGACTACGTTCAGGTCAGGCTGAACCTCTTCCGCGTCAATCGCAGGGTCCCG
>MEKT01000027.1:1769-58861 GCA_001767435.1 Acidobacteria bacterium RIFCSPLOWO2_02_FULL_65_29
CCGGGAGCGGGCCTGTTCCATGGGCCAGCTGCCGGTTGTCTTCGAGCGTCTGGACGAATTTCGACGCGTCCTCCATCAGCACGTCGTCCGGCTCGCCGCTGTCGGGCACTTCCACGTCAACGCTCTGGCGTTTGCCGTCGTGCAGGTAGGACACGTGCACCGTCTTGGTCTTGCTTCTCGCGGAATCCACTCCGCCCCCTCACTTATCTGCCGCGGCGCGAGAGACAGCCGCCCGCCCCACGCGTCACTCGAGTAAAAGGGGTTCCTCCCGCTCCTCGGTAGCCGGCACCAGCTGGCGATCGCGCATGATCAGCCTGGCGCACGCGTTCCAGCGAAGGAGGGCATCGTCGTTGCCGGGCGGCCGCATGGATTCGGCTTCCTCGTACCGCGCCATCGCCTCACGCAGCCATGCATACGCCCGCGGGCCGCCTCCCGGCAGATGGTGACGGCGCTCGGCCTTCGCCCGCCGCTCGTGGACGATCCCGGCGTAATAGGCGTGCGAGTACGGATTGTCGATCCGCTCGATCGCCTTGCGGGCCTCGCCGAACGCGGAGGCATGGTCGAGGTCGAACTGGTCGGTGAGCGCCAAGAGCAGCGTGACCAGCGCGTCCTGGTTCTCCGGGTCGACCTCGAGGACATCGCGACAGATGCTCTCGGCCTCCGCCGGCTCGTTCAGCAGCCGGTAGAGCTGGGCCTTCTCGAGAGCCCCGGGCACGGCGTCCGTCGACAGCGTCTTGAGCTCAAACGTCATGGGCACCTCCCCGGACCATGCGAAGCAACTTGGCGACAGGATCGTAGAGCCGGTCGACGACGCGCTCTTTCAGCGGGATGATGGCGTTGTCGGTAATCGCGATGTCTTCCGGACAGACATTCGTGCAGCATTTCGTGATGTTGCAGTACCCGATGCCGCGATCCTTCTTCAGATCGCGAACGCGATCGTCGGTGTCCAGGGGATGCATCTCCAGTGCGGCGGCGTACACCAGGTGGCGCGGCCCCGCAAACTGGTCGAACATGTGGTGCTCGCGAAGCACGTGGCACACGTCCTGGCACAAGAAGCACTCGATGCACTTCCGAAATTCCTGCACGCGCTCGACATCCGACTGGAACATCCGCCACGTGCCGTCGGCCTCGGGAGGCCGCGGTTTGAAACGACGGATCGTCTTCTTGACCTGGAAGTTCCACGAGACGTCGGTCACGAGGTCTCTGACAGGCGGGAAGCTGCGCATGGGTTCGACCGTGACCGCCGCGGAGAGATCCAGCTGATTGAGCCGGGTCATGCACATCAGCTTTGGGTGGCCGTTGACCTCGGCTGAACACGACCCGCATTTCCCGGCCTTGCAGTTCCACCGGACGGCGAGATCGTTGGCCTGTTCGGCCTGAATCTGGTGGATCGCGTCGAGCACGACCATGCCCTCGGACACCGGCGTCGAATAGTCCTTGAACTCTCCGCTCGTCCGATCTCCGCGCCAGACACGGAATGTCGCGCTCGTTGGCATCTTGATCTCAGCTTTCAGCTCTCAGCTTTCAAGTCGACAGTTCACAGTCGACAGTTGACAGACTGTTAGCTGTTGACTGTTAACTGTCAACTGTCAACTGTCAACTACGGGCACGCTGACAGCTACCTGATCATTTCATCTCTTCGATGATCTTCTTCAACTCCAGCGGCATCTCCGGAATCGGCGTGCGGGACACCGCCATGCGGCCGTCGCGCTCCTTGCGCACGACGACGTTCACCGTGCCGAAGGCGGGGTCCTTGTCCGGATAGTCCTCGCGGAAATGTCCGCCCCGGCTCTCCTTCCGCTCGATCGCCGAATGCGTAATGGCCTCCGAGACCGTCAACAGGTTGTGCAGATCCAGCGCGGCGTGCCAGCCAGGGTTGTACTCGCGATGCCCGCCGACGCCCACGCGGGACGCTCGCTCCCGCAGGCGCGCCAAGCCGTCCAGCGCGCGCCGCATCTCGGCTTCGTTTCTCACGATGCCGACCAGTTCCTGCATCATCTCCTGCAGCGCATACTGCACCTGGTACGGACCTTCCCCTTGCGTGCTCCGCTCGAACGGTTCGACCGCCTGCCGAGCCGCATCATCCAGTTGCCGGCTGTCGATCGCGGCGCCGGACTGCTGGCGCGCAAACGTCGCGGCGAATTCGCCGGCGCGCTTGCCAAAGACCAGGAGGTCCGACAGCGAGTTGCCGCCAAGCCGATTGGCGCCGTTGATCCCGGCGGCGCACTCGCCGGCCGCGAACAGGCCGGGCACCGACGACATCTGCGTGTCGGCGTCGACCCGCACCCCGCCCATGATGTAGTGCGTGGTCGGCCCGACTTCCATCGGCTCGCGCGTGATGTCGATATCGGCCAGCTGCTTGAACTGCTGGTACATGCTCGGGAGCTTCTTCTTGATGTGCTCGGCCGCGTTCGGCAACCGCTCCTTGATCCACGCGATGTCGAGGAACACGCCGCCGTGCGGACTGCCTCGTCCCTGCTTGATTTCGCGGACGATGCACCGGCTCACGTGGTCGCGCGTCAACAGCTCGGGCGGCCGCCGTGCGTTCTTGTCGCCTTGGGTGTATCGCCACCCCTCCTCTTCGTTTTCGGCGGTCTGCGATCGATAGTTCGGGGGAATGTCGTCGAACATGAATCGACGGCCCTGATTGTTCTTCAGCACGCCACCGTCGCCCCGCACGGCCTCCGTCACGAGAATGCCACGGACGCTCGGCGGCCAGATCATCCCCGTCGGATGGAATTGCACGAACTCCATGTCCGTGAGCTCCGCACCGGCGTCGTAGGCAAGCGCATGACCATCACCCGTGTACTCCCAGCTGTTGCTGGTGATCTTGAACGCACGGCCGACGCCTCCCGTGGCCAGGACGACGGCACGGGCCCGAAACACCTTGAAGCGGCCGCGCTCGCGCTCGTACGCGAACGCACCGACGCAGCGATCCCCGTCCTTCAAGAGCCGGGTGATCGTGCACTCCATGTGCACGTCAATCCCCTGGTGAATGCCGTGGTCCTGCAGCGTGCGGATCATTTCCAGGCCGGTGCGGTCGCCAACATGCACCAGACGCGGGTAGCGGTGTCCGCCGAACTGGCGCTGGAGGATGCGCCCGTCCGTCGTCCGATCGAACATCGCCCCCCACGCTTCCAGCTCGCGCACGCGGTCGGGCGCCTCGCGGGCGTGCAGCTCCGCCATGCGCCAGTTGTTCACGTACTGGCCGCCGCGCATCGTGTCGGCGAAGTGGACCTTCCAGTTGTCGCGATCGTCCACGTTGGCGAGGGCGGCCGCAATGCCGCCTTCGGCCATGACCGTGTGGGCCTTGCCCAGGAGGGACTTGCAGACCAGACCCACGGAAGCGCCGCCCGCCGACGCCTCGATCGCCGCGCGCAGGCCCGCGCCGCCTGCGCCGACAACCAGCACGTCGTGCTCGTGGGTGTGGTAATCGGGCATCACATGATCCTGACGTCCGACCATACGCCCATGGAGCACAGTCGAACGTACAGGTCAGCGAAGCCCACGGAAAACAGACTCGCCCATGCCCACGCCATGTGACGACGATTGAGGCAGCTGACGCATGCGTAGGCTCGCGCGCCCAGCGGCGCACGGGTGAGCTGGTCGACGCAGCCGCCGGCGAGGTGACGCATGGAATGGCAACCCAACAGGTATGCGCCGAGCAGCGCGGTGTTCGCGGCCAGCACGATCGTGCCCAGTCCGATCCCGAATGACGCCGTTCCCGTGGCCGGGTCGGTGAACCACATCGCCTTCCACACATCGCCGGCGAGGATCGTGAGCACGCCGATGGTAATGAACAGCATGTACCGATGCGCGTTCTGCAGAATGAGTGGAAACGAGTTCTCGCCCAAGTAAGACGACCGTGGCTCGCCAACGGTACAGGAAGGAGGGTCTGCCCAGAACGCCTTGTAATACGCGCCGCGATAGTAGTAGCACGTCAACCTGAAGAATCCTGGGATCGGCAGGATGATCAGCGCGGGCGAGAACGGAAGCCACGCGGGCCAGGCCGCAGGTTTCTGTCCGAACCAACTGTGAGGCGAGGCGCCGAAGATTTCCGGCGAATAGAACGGGGACAGATACGGCCCCGACGTGTAGTACTCACCCTGAAACGCCGCCCACGTGGCGTAGACGATGAAGGTCGACAAGCCCGCGAAGACGGCGAGCGGCTGGATCCACCAGCGGTCCCGCCGCCTCGTCTCGCCAAATCGCCGCCGCGCTATCTGGATGGGTACTGCACTCGACGTGGACACGCCTCTAGGCTCGCTTGAGCGCCTCCGCCATGTGCGACAGCGCGACATCGAGCGTCTTGCGCGACGTCGCGATATTCATGCGCATGTGGCCCTTCCCGCCGTTGCCATACGACGCGCCCTGGTTCATGTGCACTTTCGCGTGCTTCACGAGCCACTGCTCGACGATCGTCTCGGGCGTGACGGTCCGGCCGCCGGTGCTGGCGTCGGCCGCCAGCTTCTTGGCGCCGATCTTGTCGACCACCTGGCTGACGTCGATCCAGGCCAAGTAGGTGCCTTGCGGCTTGACCCACTTGACGAGCGGAATATTCTTCGCCACGTACTTCTCGACGAAGTCGTGATTGCCGTCGATGTAGACACCCAGCTGGTTGAGCCAGTCCTCTCCGTCGGCGTACGCGGCCTGGCTGGCAATCATCCCGAGCGTGGTCAAATCGGTCCGGTTGTTGGCCCTCACCCGACGCATGAACTCCGCGTTGTCGGAGAAGAACCAGCCGCACTTCATCGCGGCGAGGCCGAAGGACTTGCTCGCCGCCTTGAACGTGAGGCTGTTCATCACGACGTCTTTGTTCTCGAGCGTCGCGAAAGGCGTGTACTTGATGCCCTTGTTGGCGAAGTCGCAGTGAATCTCGTCGGACAGCACGATCACGCGGCGCTTGAGACAGATGTCTCCCAGCCTGGCGAGATCCGCCCGCGACCAGACGTTGCCCGTCGGGTTCTGCGGGTTGCAGAGGATGAACGTGTTGGTGTCGTGGCTGATGCGGCGCTCGAAATCCTCGAAGTCGATGGAATAGCGGCCGTCGACCAGCCTGAGCGGGCTCTCCTCGGGCGTCAATCCGGCGAATCGGATGTCTCCGTAGAAACCGTTATAGGTCGGCGTTATCAGTAGCACCTTGCTTCCCGGCGGCGAGAAGGTCTTCAACGCGGCAATCAACGCCGGGTGAACGCCCGTCGTGACGACAATTGAATCGGGATTGACGTCGAGGTTGTACCGCCGCTTGTTCCACGCGGCAATGCCTTCGACGAAAGAGCGGGGCTGGGCCAGGTAGCCCCAGTTCTCGTGCTGCAGGCGGTCGCGCAGGGCTTTGGTGATGGCCGGCGCGGCTCGGAAATCCATGTCCGCGATGCCCATCCCCGCCACGATGCTGTCGGCGCCGTAGAGCCTGATCGGCTGATCCCACTTGGTTGAATCGGTTCCGAAGCGGTTGTACGGCGTGTCGAAATCGAACTTGCCGCCGGTCTCGTCGAAGACCCCGCTTGCAGCCGTCGCGCCGGCAGCGATTGACGCACCAGGGGCGACGGCGCCCGCCAGCGCGGTCAGGCCCGCGCTTCTCAGAAACGTCCTGCGATTCAACCCGGCGTGCTGTGACATGGGTGGTTCTCCTTGTCGATGGCCAGTGTGCCTGCCCGGAACGGCCTAATCCTACACCCAGGCGAGGCTTCTGGCGAGTCTTTCCAGACCGGCGCCGGACGTGGCGCTTGGCAGCCTGCGGGAGCTTCTTCCAGCTTCTCGATCACGTTGCAGGAGGAGAACACGCCGATCATCGCATCCCTCGACAGGGCTCGGGATGCCTTGAGCATGGTCGCCCCTCGACGGGTGCTCGGAACGACCCTGAGCCAGTCGAACAGTCGAAGAGCTGCACCCGCGGCGCGCCAAACAGTTGGCTGATCTGCGGTCTCTGCCCTTCGACTCTCGCTCAGGGCTCCCGAGCGAAGTCGAGGGATGCGTCCTCCGCGATTTTCGTCGTCGGTCAGAAACGAACCAGCCTCGTGGCTTTGACGGCGAACGTCCGGTTCAGGAGCCCCTGCGCGGCCCCGCTGTCGGTCGTCCGGCCATCGCTGTACACGACGAACAGCTCGCTGCCGGGCTGATATTCCCAGCGCCAGCGAACGCTGGCGCTCACGGTGTGCGCGCTGGGGTTGAGCTGCACGAGGCTGCTCACCATCATCCGCGGCGTCGGGGTGAGAATGAACCGTGAATTGAGCAGCGTCGCTCGGAACTCCCCGAATGGCAGATCGACCCAGTTGAGCGACACGCTCGGCTCGAACGCGAACTGCGGCACGATCCCGATTCGCCCGTTGTAGCTCGCCTCGGTCCGTGTGCCGTCGTAGAACGTGCCGTGGCCGATCGCTGCGCGGCCCGACAGCAGGCGCTGCTGGCCGAGCGAATACGACGCTCGCACGTTCCGAGAGGAATAACCGGCGGCGGGCACCACCACACCCGGAGCGATGGCGAAGCTTCTGGGAACCAGCTCGTACTCCCGCGTGTAGTCCAGCGCGAACTGATCGCTGCTTTGAAAATCGGTCTGGAAGCGCCCGAGCGCCCGGCGGTTCTCGACCGACGATCCCCGCGCATCGGTGACGTAGTCGAGGCTGCCGATGAAGTTGAATTTCCGCACGAGGGTCCGGCGCCTGGGCCGAGGGCTGAACCGCGCTTCCCCGAGCGTCCGACGAAAGTCGGTACGGCGCACGTATCCCGTCTGGGCGTCGAACCGCTCGCCGACGAGCAGGTGCTCGCCGCTCACCCCGTAGCGATCGCCCGCATATTCGAAGGCGCCGCGATAGCTCGTGGTGTCCCCCGCCACGCCCGGCGTGTGGCTCCGGGCGTAGTAGCCATTGGCCGTCACGTTCGTGAACAGGAAGAAGTTGCCGTCGACGCCGAGGACCGTGTTCGACACGGTGCCGGACGCATCGGGGGTGCGACGGGTGGCGATGACACCAACGTTGCTGCGCCGGAGCACGTCGCGCTTCACGCGGATCGTGCTGAAATTGGTCTTCACCGCGCCCGCCGACTCGTGGTGGCCCGTCTCGATGTTCAACGCCCCGATGCTGTAGCGTCCCGATCGCCCGGTCAGCCGCGCGCCGCCCAGCACCGGCACCGCCTGACCCTGGCTCAGCCCGATCCGACGGCTGAAGAACAGCACGGGCACATCGCCCGGCGTGCCATTCCCCGACCCGACCCCCCCAAACGCGAAAAGGCCTTGCCCCTCGAGGAAGAAGTCGCGTTTTTCCGGGAAGAACAGGCTGAACCGTGTGAGGTTGACCTGCTGTACGTCCTCTTCGACCTGGGCGAAGTCGGTGTTGACCGTCACGTCCGCGATCAGGCTGCGGGTGAGGCCGTACTTGAAATCGAAACCCACGTCCGCGTTCCGATCGTTCGAGAACGGCCGCGCCGCCGTCCTGTCGGTTGTGACCGACGACACGGCATAGGGCTTGATCTCGAGATTCAGTGACTGCGCGGGCGTCTCCACGCCCACGAGCGTGGCCACCGAACCCACTCGTGCGATGGCATTCCCGGTGCCGAACGACGCCGGCATCGCGACGACGTACGAGTACTCGTTCTTCCATTTCACGACGCGGCGCATGTTGAGGCCCCACACCTGCGGGCCCGGGCCCGGATAGCGGAGCGACTTGAAGGGAATGGACATCTCGAGCGTCCACCCGCCCTCGAAACGCGCGGTTCGCACGTCCCACACGGTATTCCAGTTCACATTGAGCCCGTCGTCCACGATGGCCTGATCGCGGAACGCCCCGAGCGGAGTGGTCTGAAAGAACAAGCCGTTCCGGCGATCGAGAAACGTGTCGAACACCGCCGTGAAGCTCTCGTTCTGCGTGATGTTGTTCTGGTCGCGGCGCATCTCGGTGAGCACCTCGCGCTCCGGCTGGCTGTCCCAACAGCGAGCCGACACGTAGAGATTTTGCTCATCGAAGAGAATCCACGCCTCGGTCGGCTCGGACGCCGGCGCGCCCTCGCTCGGCTCCTGCTGAATGAAGCCGTCGATCGCCCGAATCGACCGATAGACGTCTTCGTCGAGGCGCCCGTCGATCGTCAGCGGCTGCGTGGTGCGGATCGCACGAGCCGTCACGCGCCCATCCTCGTTGCGGGTGATCACGGCCGGCGGATCGGGAGCGGCGGCCATGACGGTTCTCCCCACCGCGATCGGCTGCGCGTGGACCGGCACCGAGGCCAGTCCAGCGCACAATCCGGCCAGAAACCCGCACGCTCGCGCCGTCATTGGTCCGATCGCCTCCTACTGATCGGCCGCGACGTAGCCGGCAAGCGTGCGCATGATCTTCGGGACGGGGTTGGGGAGCCCGACGGCCTCGAAGAAGCCGCCGGTATTGGTCGTGAGGTTCTCGACAATCCGGCTGGTCATCCCGCTCGCGAGCTGGCGGACGACGATGGCGTGGGCGCGGCCACCTCTCGCCAAAAAGCCGTCGAGGAACTTGTTGTAGGCGTCGACCCGCACGTCTCCCAGGCCCGAGGCATTGTCGGTCGTGAGGATCACGAAGACCGGCCGTCGATCGGGCGCGCTTTTCAGAAAACGCTGGTCGGCCTCGATCAGGGTCTCGAGCAGGGAATTGCCGCCGCCGTCGGAGCTGAAGGCGCGCGCCGCCGCCAGAAGCGCCGCCCGATCGCTTGTCGGCCCCACGCGGAGCCGCAGCTGGCCGCCCGTCGTGACGACCGCGATTTCGGGGTCGCCTGGCAACTCGTCGAGGAAATCCGCGAGGCCGGCTCGAAAATGCGTGATCATCGTCGAAACAGTCGTGCTCGAGTCCACGAGGAGGATAATCCGCATGCGGCCGCCCGGCCGCCACTGTGCCGACACGGCCGGCCCGATCAGGAGCGAAGCGGCAACGAGCGCCGCGGCGAGATCTCGTTTCGTCATTGCTGTTCTCGGCAGCCACGGCAGTATAATCCTTCTACCACGGCGCGTCGCAGTCAGGCCCGGCCTGGGCCTTGGAGAATTCCATGCGGCAACGATTCTCTCAAATCCTCAATTCCTCAAATCCTCAAATCCTTAAATCCTTGGCGTTGGCTGGCATTCTCGCGGTCGCGCCCCTGTCGGGCGACCTTCTCATCGCGCAAACAGCCACGAACGGCCGCGCGTCGCCTCGCGACCAGAAATGGACCGCGCCGCGCACGCCGGATGGCAAACCCGACCTTCAAGGCATCTGGGATTTCCGGACCGTCACGCCGATGGAGCGGCCAAGCGAGTTCGCTGACAGGCCCACGCTGACCTCTGACGAGGCGGCCGCCTACGAGCGGCACATCGTCGAAGGGCGCAACGCCGACACCAACCGCGACAAGACGACGTCGCGAGGCGTCATCAACGGCACGAATACGACCGCCGACGTGGCTCTTGCCTACAACGAGTTCTGGTGGGACCGGGGCACCAAAGTCGTCGGGGGCCTCAGAACCTCGCTGATCGTCGATCCACCGGACGGCCGAATCCCGGCGCTGACGCCCGCAGCGCAGAAGCGTCTGGAAGCGATGGATGAAGCCCGTGAGCGCCCCGCGCTCGGTCCCGAGGATCGCAGCGTCGGCGAACGGTGCATCCTCGGCTTCAACTCGGGCCCGCCGATGGTTCCCGGTGGCTACAACCAGAACGTGCAGATCGTGCAGACGCCCGGCTACGTGATGCTGATGAACGAGATGGTCCACAACGCCCGCATCGTGCCGCTCGACGGCCGTCCGCAGGGGAGCCTGCGGCAGTGGGTCGGCACCTCCCGCGGACACTGGGACGGCGACACGCTCGTTGTCGAGACCAAGAACTTCTCGCGTGAGACGGCGCTGCGCGGCTCGAGCCCCAACCTCCGATTGACGGAGCGCTTCACGCGCGCGGATGCGAACACACTGCTGTATGAGTTCACCGTCGACGACCCCACGACGTGGACAAGGCCGTGGACGGCGCGGGTCCCCATGCAGCGGACCGACGATCAGATCTTCGAGTACGCGTGCCACGAAGCCAACTACGGCATGACGAACCTGCTCCAGGGCGCTCGCTTCATCGAGAAGGCATCGAGCGACAGACCGTAGGACTGGGCCGGCTCCCGAGGAGCAATGCCTGCCATGTGCCCCGTGGTGACGCTCCCGTCCTTGGTCGTCACGGCCGCCCTGATTGTTGCCGGCGGACTGGCGTGCCAGTCCGTTGACGCGCAGGTGTCCAGACAGCCTGAGCTTCGCCCGCCGCCCACGCCGTCGTTCGTCCAGCCCGTCGTCATCGTCGAGCCCGTGCGTCTCACGCGCGTCGAGCAGTGGCTCACAGCCGTCCTCCATCACGAGCCAGGCACCACGGACGCGTCCGCGCAGCAGGCGGCCTCATGGTCGGGCCAGGATCTGCGCACGCTCTGGATCGATCTGAGCGTGCTCGTTCGGCTGATGCGCACTCCCGGCATGAGCGCTTTCAACGTTCAATCGGAGCCTTACCCGAAGCCGACCACGATCCGTTACTCGCCCTCGCACCTCAACCGGATGCGGGCGCTCGCCTGCGTGGCCGCGGGAACCGCGCAGTCTCCGGCGTGTTCGGCGCTCGGCGCGCTTCGCGATCTCGATCCCGATCTGCTGGAGCTCGCCGTTCGCACCTCGGACGCGCGTCTCGACGACGCGGACAACTTCATCCTGCGGCGCGGCGCCCTGCTCCATGCCGACGTCGCGATGCTCCTGCCCAACGCCTCGGCGGATCCCCTGGGGCTGTCGGGCGCCGCCGCCGCCGACAATTTCAGGGTCACCATCGCCGATGGCCGTCAGACGCAGCTCCGCCGGGAGGGATTCCACTGGGACGTCGGGCGCGGGCTGCTCGCCTACGTGCGGCCGCGCGATTCGGAGCGTCCCGCCCCCGGGCGCGACGAGATGGTCCGGCAGTGGTACGTGGCCACGGCCGCCTGGATGCAGGACAGGGGCGACTACGACACGGCGCATCTCGCGCGTGCGCGCGAGCTCTTTCCCGCCGATCTAGACATTCTGTTTCTGAGCGGGTGCCTGCACGAGACGTTCGCGAGCCCGCCGGTCCAGAGCGTGGTGCAGGGCGCCGTGCTCCCCACGGGCATCACGCTCGCGGTCGGCCCCGAGGGACGGGAGCTGCGTCAGGCGGAATCCTATTTCCGCCGATCGCTCCAGCTGAATCCCGCCCACCCCGAGGCGCGCGTGCGCCTCGGACACGTCCTGGCGCGGCTCAACCGCCACGCGGACGCGGCCCGCGAGCTGCGCGAGGCCGTCGCGTCCACTGACGACGATCTGCTGCGGTACTACGCGTCGATGTTCCTGGGGGCCACAGCGGAGGCGCTCCAGCTCTACGACGAAGCGCAGGCGGCGTTCGAGCGGGCAGCGGCGCACTACCCCACCGCGCAGTCGCCGCGCCTGGCGCTCAGCGAGCTGGCCCGGCGGCGCGGCGATCGGGGCGGCGCGCTTCGGGAGATGCAGCGGGTCTTCGCGCTGCCGGTCAGCCAGTTCGAGCGCTACGACCCGTGGTGGAATTACGACAAGGCGCAGGCGCGCAACATCGGCGATCTGCTGGCACGGCTCCGCCGCCCGTTTCTCGAGGGAGCCGGCCGATGAGCGCGCGCGCGACGCGGCTGGAGGCGGCCCTCGGCCTGGCCCTGTCCGTGTCCGCCGCGTCGGCCGGCGCGCAGCAACCCATGTTCTCGACGCGGATTGAGGCCATCCGCGTCGACGTCCTCGTGACCGATCGCGAGAACGGCCCGGCGCTCCTCGGTCTCGGCCCCGCCGATTTCGAGGTGCTCGACAACGGCGTGCTCCAGCAGGTCGAGCTCGTCAGCTTCGAGGAAATCCCCTTGAACGTGATCTTCGCGCTCGACTTGAGCGAAAGCGTCGAGGGAGAGCGCCTGGAGCACTTGCAGCGCGCGGGCAGCGCGCTGCTGGCCGCGCTGCAGAAGGACGACCAGGCGGCGCTCGTCGCCTTCAGCCACGTCGTGAACCTGGGTTCGGGCCTGACCAACGATCACGCGAAGGTGCGGCGGGCGCTCTTCGATACCTTCCCGACGGGCGATACCGGGCTCATCGACGCGACGTTCGCCGGCATGATGATCGGCGAGTCCGACGTCGGGCGCGGGCTGCTCATCGTGTTCAGCGACGGGCTCGATACGGCGAGCTGGCTCACGGCCGACCAGGTACTCGACGCCGCGAGGCGATCCGACATCGTCGTCTACGGCGTCGCCGTGCAGTCGCGGGTCAAGCCCGAATTCTTCCGTGAGCTGACGTCGGCCACCGGAGGGCGTTTCTACGAGATCGAGAAGACGAGCGACCTCGACAAGACCTTCCTCGAGGTGCTCGAAGAGTTTCGGCACCGCTATCTGGTGAGCTATACCCCGCGCGGCGTGGAGCCCACCGGATGGCATCGCCTCACCGTCGGCGTCAAGGGACGCAGGGCGACCGTCCGGGCGCGGCCCGGCTACCTGGCGGGTTCGGTTCCCGCTCCCCAGGACCCCGCACTACGCGAGTAAGAATTTGTCCTATGCTTTGCGGATTGTGAGACCCTGATCCGAAATGGAGACACTGTGCCACGAGCGTTGAAAATGACCGCCACCCTGGTTCTGGCTGCCGTACTGGCCGCACTCTGCACGACGTTCCTGGGCCTGGTCGACGCCGGCCGTGAGCTGGACGCCACCCTGTCGCGCTTCGAGGCGGAAGCGGCGGCGCTGCACCGGGCCACCGGCGACACGGTGCAGCACGGCGCACCGGCCGACGCGATCGCCCGGCCGCGCACGTCGCTCAAGCGCATGATCGATTCGCTTCCAGCGAACGCAGACCGCATCGTGCGCAGCAGCGCGCCACGCTACGTCGGCGGCCTCGCGTCGTCGCTCGCCGACAGAATCGACCTTCGGCCCGCCTCCGACGACATCGACCGGGCGTACAGCGACTATCTCGACCAGACCACGCAGGCGCAGGCCGAGAAGGCGCGCACGGCGGGCGCGATAGAGCTGAGATCGCGCCTGCTCGACCTCAGCCACGGTATGCTCGCGCAGCGGATTTCGGAGGCCCGTGAACGCACGCGCCGGGGAGTCGCCAGCGCGCTGAACGGCCTCCAGCTGATCACGTTCATCAGCATCGGAATCGCCGCGCTCGCGGTGGGCCTCACCGGCGATCGGTAGACCTGGGGTCAGCGTGGGGTCAGAGTGGGGTCAGACCCCAGGAGGCGGATCAGATGCGCTCGACATTCTCGACATTTTCAACGGGGATCCTCTGTGGGTCGGTCGGTGTCCTGTTGGGGGCTGTCCTCCTGCAGTCGAGCGTGCAGTCGAGCGCGACCGTGCAGCCGCCCGCCGACAAACCGGGCGCCGACTGGCCGATGTACCGCCGCGACGAGGCCGGCACCGGCTATTCACCGCTCGCGGACATCAATCTGAAAAACGTCGCCAACCTGACACTCGCGTGGACCTATCGCCTGCAGAGCGAAACGCCGCCTGCGGCGGCCACAGCCGGCGGGCGCGGCGGCGCCGCGGCCGGCGTCAACTCCCAGGCGACGCCCATCGTCGTGAGCGGCGTCATGTACGTGCCGGCGGCAGACCGCGTGGTGGCGCTCGAACCGGGCACCGGCAAGGAGATCTGGCGGTTCACGGTCACCGGCGGCGCGCCTTCGCGTCGAGGCGTGGCGTACTGGGCCGGCGACGGCGGCCAGCCGCCTCGCGTGCTGTTCACGGCCGGACGCCGCCTCATCGCGCTCGATGCCCGGACCGGCGCGCTCGACCCGGGCTTTGGCACACAAGGCGAAGTGGACCTCGTGGTGCCGTACAACTCGGTACCGCTCGTCTATGAGAACGTGGTCGTCGTTGGCGCCAACACGCCGCCGGGCACGATCGGAGGCATCGGCAACGCCCGCGCGTACGACGCCCGCACGGGCGCGAAGGTGTGGGAGTTCAGCTCCGTGCCGCCGCCCGGCGCGGTCGGCCACGACACGTGGGAGGGCGACAGCTGGAAGGGCCGCCTCGGCGCGAATGCCTGGCCCTTCTACTTCACGGTCGACCGACAAGGTGGACTTCTGTACATCCCGCTGGCATCGCCGATCGTCGGCGCCTACGGAGGCGATCGCAAGGGCGCGAATCTGTTCGGCAACTCGGTTGTGGCCGTTGACGTGCGGACGGGCGCCTACAAGTGGCACTTCCAAACCATCCATCACGACCTGTGGGACGCCGACCCGCCGGCGCCTCCGGCGCTGTTCGACATCTCGCGTAATGGTCGCCTGGTGCCCGCCCTCTCATTGACCACCAAGTCCGGCTACTTGTACCTGCTCAATCGCGAAACCGGCCAGCCGATCTTCGGCGTCGACGAGCGTCCCGTGCCGCCGAGCGACGTTCCGGGCGAGCTCGCGTTTCCGACGCAACCCTTTCCGGTGAAGCCGGCGCCCATCGCGCGGACCAGTTACACGACGGAGGATCTCGTCACCGCGGCAGACACCACGCCGGAACACGCTCGGGCCTGCGCCGAGCTGGTGCAGAAGATCGGCGGCGTGCGCAACGCCGGCCCGTTCACGCCGTGGGGGTACCGTGCCGAGGGCGGCGGCACGGCGGCCACGCTCGTGTTTCCCGGTGGACTGGGCGGCGCAAATTGGGGCGGCACGGCATTCGATCCCAGTTCCGGGTTCGTGTTCTTGGCGACGCAAGACGTCGGTGCGCTGGGGTCGATGGAAAAAGCCCGCGACGGCTCGCCCGTGCCGTACGAAAAGACCACACCGGGCCGCGGCACGTTCGACGTTCGCATGGGCGACGCGAACTGGCCGTGCCAGAAGCCGCCATGGGGCCGCCTGATCGCCGTCAACGCGTCGACGGGAGACATCGCGTGGCAGACCCCGCTCGGCATCACCGAGCAACTGCCCGCTGGAACACGGAACACGGGACGGCCTCTCCTTGCAGGCGCCATCGTCACGGCCGGCGGCGTGCTGTTCATCGCGTCGACCGACGACAACCGGTTTCGCGCGCTCGACGCAAAGACGGGTAAGGAGCTCTGGGTGACGAAGCTCGAGCGGCGCGGCAACGCCGATCCGATGACGTACCGCAGCAGAAACGACAAGCAGTACGTGGTGGTGGTCGCGACCGATACGGTAGCGGCGTTCGCGCTTCCCTAGACATCTTCTAACGCCGATGTCCATGCGAACAAGGCAAGTTTGCGGCTTTAGAAGCTGTCTTAGTGCGGCCGCAGAGCGGCCGCCTGGTAGCGAAGATTCGCCGTTCGAGCTCATGGGCCCGTCACTCGGCGGTTTGAGGCGAAGCTTCGCTACCAGCCCATGCCGCTGACCGCCGGAACACGTTTCGGTCCGTACGAGATCCTCAGTCTGCTCGGCGTCGGCGGCATGGGCCAGGTGTACCGGGCGCGCGATACGCGGCTCGGTCGCGATGTCGCGGTCAAGATTCTGCCGGAGGCCGCCGCGCAGGATGAGGAAGCGACGGCGCGCTTCCGGGAAGAAGCGCGCCTGCTCGCCACGCTGAATCACGCCAACATCGTGGGGATCCACGACGTGGGCGCCCAGGACGGGATTGCCTTCGTGGTCTTCGAGCTCGTCGAGGGCGACACGCTCCGGCGGCGCCTCGAGGGCGGGGCGCTCTCCCCGGCCACGTCCCTCGATTACGCGCGTCAGATCGTCGACGGCATCGCCGCCGCGCACGATCGGGGCATTGTCCATCGAGACCTGAAGCCCGAGAACCTGGTGGTCACGCCCGGTGGACGCGTCAAGATCCTCGATTTCGGCGTGGCGAAGGCCCGGCCCGCGCGCGCCGACGCCGACGCCACGATACCCGCGATGACTCGCCCGGGCGTTGTCCTGGGCACCATCGGCTACATGGCCCCCGAGCAGCTGCGCGGCGAGCCCTTCGACCATCGCATCGATCTGTTCGCCTTCGGCGCGATCCTGCACGAGATGCTGACCGGCTCACGCGCGTTTCGCGGCGAGTCCGACGTCGAGATCGTCGCGGCGATCCTCGAACACGACGTCGAGAATCCCGCGATCGCCGATCCCCACGTGCCCGCCGCGCTCGGCGCGATCGTCTGCCACTGCCTCGAGAAGAATCCGGCGGACCGCATGCAGTCGGCGCGCGACCTGCTCCAGGCGCTGACGGATCTCCGTCTGGCCGGGCTCGAGCCGTCCGGCGGCTCGGGCGTCGGTGCGCCGCCCGATCGGTCGCCGGGAGCGACCGTTGCGGTCCTGCCCTTCATGGACATGAGCGCACAGAAAGATCAGGACTATCTGTGCGACGGCATCGCGGAAGAAATCATGAGCGCCCTCGGGCACGCGCACGGGATGCGTGTGGTCGCGCGAAGCTCTTCATTTCAGTTCAAGGGCGGCGCCCACGACGTCCGCGACGTCGGACGGCGCCTCGGAGCGACAGCCGTCCTCGAGGGGAGCGTGCGGAAGTCGGCCAAGCGGATTCGCGTCGGCGTTCAGCTGGCGACGACCGACCGAGGCGTGCAGATCTGGTCCGAGCGCTACGATCGCGATCTCGAAGACGTCCTGGCGATGCAGGACGACATCGCGCTGAAAGTCGCCGAGGCCCTCGAGGCTCGGCTCGCGGCACCCTCGGCGTCGCGGACGCAAGCACGGGCGAGCGATCTCGAGGCCTACACGCACTACTTGAAGGCCCGCTACTACTGGAATCGGCGGACCGAGGCCGGCCTCGAGGAGAGCCTGGCCCACTTCCGGCTGGCGCTCGAACGCGATCCGTCGTACGCGCGGGCGCACGCCGGGCTGGCGGACGCGCTCGTGACGCTCGCGGTGTACGGCACGAAGGCGTCGGCCGACGTCGTGCCACACGCCAGAAGCGCCGCAAGGCGCGCACTCGAGCTCGATGCCTCGCTGGCAAGTGCGCATGCCTGTCTCGGCTGCATCGAGGGCTTGCACGACTGGTCGTGGGCCGCCGCGGCGCGGAGTCTCCGCCGCGCCATCGCGCTCGGTCCCAACGAAGGGACAGCCCACCAGGCGCTGGCCACCAACTATCTGCTGCCCCTCCGTATGTTCGACGAAGCGCTGGCCGAACTGCGGCTGGCCATGGCGCTCGATCCGCTGTCGTTGGCCGTGAGCTCGACGCTGGGCGTCGTGCTGTTCTACGCGTCTCGGTACGACGAAGCGGAGCGCGCGCTGCAGGAGACCCTCGGGCTCGACGATCGGTTTTCGTTTGCCCATCTGTTCCTCGGCCACGTCCGCGCGGCGCAGCATCGCTACCACGAGGCGGTCGAATCCATCGAGGCGGCTCTTCGCCTGGGCGGCCGCGCGCCCGAGAGCCTCGGCGCCCTGGGGTACGCGCTCGCGATGTCGGGTGCCGCGGAAGCGGCGCGCGGCGTCCTGGCCGAGCTCGCCTCGCTCGCCGAGCGTCGCTACGCCTCGCCAACCGCGTCTGCGCAGATCCACATCGGCCTCGGCGATCACGCCTCCGCGCTCGACGCGTTGACACGCGCGGCTGATCTCCGCTCGTTGGATCTCGCGTGGCTCGTGCTCCGTCCCCCCTTCGCCGCGCTTCGCGGCGAGCCTCGCTTCGATAGCCTGACGAGCGCGATGGGGCTGTCCAAGGCAGGCGGGTCGGAAGCCGAGACGCGCGCCTCCGCGCCATTGCCGCCCGTCGGTTAGGCTAGACAGATCCTCAGACTGCTCCTATCATCAATTCTCAGCACTCGCTCTCTTGCCGTTGGAGTCAACATGATGAACGCCTTCGCCCGGCACGCGTCGTTCGCCGCCTTGATCGTTGCCCTTGCGATGCTCACCGCGAAGCATCAGCCGGCGCAGGCCCAGAGCCAGGCGGCGCCCGTCGAGCCGCTGCATTTTCACCACGTGCACCTGAACGCGGTGGACCCGGCGGCGGCGGCCGCGTACTACCCGAAACCGTTTGCGCTCTCGGCCACCAAGACGACCTTCAACGGCTTCGAGGCGGTCAAGACCGGCAACATCTATCTCCTCTTCACGAAGGTGGCGACCACGCCGCAGAACGAGCTGACGGGCCCGCAGACCTCGGTGTGGCACTTCGGCTGGAACACGCCCAACTCGCGCCAGTACAACGAAAAGTTCCGCGCCATGGGGCTCCAGATCGCTCAGATGTGGGACGCGCTCGACGGCAAGCTGGTGGACATGTCGAGCGACGTGATGCCCGGCTTGGTCACGCAGGAGCAGATTCTCGAGATGCGCGCGAAGGGCACGCAGCCGACCCGCGAGGGTGGCTTCGGTTACCTCCGCGGTCCCGACGGCGCGATGATCGAGAACGCGCAGGGCGGCCAGGCCGAACGGTTCAACCACGTGCACATGTACCACGAGCACCCCGACTGCGCCATGCAGTGGTACATGACGCACCTGGGCGCGGTGCGCCCACAGGGACGGGGACGGGGCGGTCCCGCGCCGGCCGCGCCCGCGGCGCCCTCCGGCGGCGACTGCAAGACGCTGCTCTACGCCCCGCCGACGTGGCCGTCGTTTGCCAAGACCGGATTCGTGCGGAACCCGTCCGGCGGCGTCACCGTCGACGACATCTCCATCTCTATCCGGCCGTGGCCCGGCGGCGGCCTCGCGAGCACGCGCGGCAAGATCGTCGACCACTGGGCGCTCAGCGCTGCCGATTTGTCGGCAACGGTGGCCCGTCTGAAGGGCGAAGGGGTCAAGTTCCTGGAAGAGATTCACCCCTGGGGAAATTCGCGCGCGGCCATGATCGAAGGACCCGACCGCATCGCCATCGAGATCGTTGAGGTGAAGTGAGCGGACGCGGTAGAATCGTGTCGAGGCGCGGAGCTGTGCCAGAAGGAGTGCCCATGGGAGGCTCGAACCGTCGAGCGCCGTTCGGCCGGTGGTTCGGCGCCGCGGCGTCGGCCGCGATCATCGCGGTCGCGGCGGGACTTGCGCGGCCGACCTTGGTCGCTCAATCGGCGCCAGCAGGCGCGATTCCCGATCTGGCCGGGATCTGGGACAGCACCAACCGATCGCACCCCACCAACAGCGCGACCGTGCCGTGGGGCAAGGACAACTTTCCTGAACTGAACGAGCGGGCGCTGGCCTACCAGAAGGTCTTCGACGAGGCGATCTCGCCGAAATACGACTGCCAGCCCTCGACGCCGCCGGCCATCGAGTTCGATCCCTACTTCATCGAAATCGTCCAGACGAAGGACCGTGTCGTGTTCAAGTACGAAAAGGACGATCAGGTGCGCACCGTGTGGCTCGACGGCCGCAAGCCGACGGTCCACGATATCGGCATTCAGGGGTTCTCGGTCGGCCGGTACGAAAACAACGCGCTCATCGTCGAGACCGATCATTACGTGTTCGACATCACCGGCTTCGACGACTACAACGGCATTCCCTCGTCTCCGTTGAAGAAAGTGACGGAGCGCTATTGGCGTGAAGGCAACGAGGTTCGCTTCACGGTCACGGTTGAGGATCCGATGTTTCTCAAGAAACCGACGTCCTACACCTCGCGGTATCTCCCGGGCCCGAAGGGCTACACGCTCGTCACTTTCGATTGCGATCCGGAATCGTCGAGGGCGATGGTGAAGTTCCTGCCGCCGAAGTACAAGTAAGACACGGGACTCGGGGCTCCGGGCTCGAGGCTCGGGCCTCGGGGCTCGATCGAAATGGAGGCTATGCGAATGAACGTCAATCGATGGATCGTGGCGACGGCAGCCGGCCTGGTGGCAGCGTTGGGAGCGTTCGCGATCACGAGCCTGCCCGCCTTGGCCCATCACGCGAGCGGGCCGTTCTACGACTCGAGCAAGCGCGTCGAGATGCAGGGCGCGGTCACGCGGTTCGTGTTCAAGAACCCGCATGCGACGTTGTATGTCGACGCGGCCGACGACAAGGGACAGACCATTCACTGGCAGATCGAGCTCGGCGCCCCGGCGTCGCTCGTCCGCACGGGATGGACCCCCGACACGCTCAAGGCCGGCGTCATGATCAAGGTGTCGGGCCAGCCGTCGCGCGCCGAGGGCACCTACGGGATGTGCTGCGCGCGAATCACGAAGATCGACGGCAGCCCCATCGTCAGTGGCGGCCGGGTGCAGGAAGAAGTGCAGCCGCCGAGGTAGGGGCTGGAGGCTAGGGACTCGGGGCTCGGGAATAACTGACCGCCACGCTAACGAGCGCGGCGGTCAGGCACGCGACGAGCGCCGCGCAGACGTGGCGGGTCATGGCTGCTTCTTGGGCGGGCCCGGCGGGTACCAGTACTTCAGGTGGCAGGTTTCGCACGCCTTGTCCAGGCTCTCGCCCGAGTAGAGCAGCGCGTCTTTGTCTTTGGCCTCGATCGCTTTCAGCGCTTCCATCGCCGCGTCGTGAAGGCCGTGCGCGAGCAGCGTCCAGCTCGTCCGGTCCTGGCTGAGCATCGCCTCGATCTGATCGGGGCCGAGCTCGATCGCGGGATCCTCGGCCTTCGCGCCGGGCCCGGCGATGCGACGGCCGGGCACGAGCAGCAGGTTGCTGGCTTCGGCAAGCGCGATCGCCCGGCGCCGGACCTCGTTCCACTCCTCGTCGGTCTTCGGCGCCCGTTCCTCCCGGCCCTGCGCGGTGACAATCACCTCGACCGAATCCCACAGGTAGTCGGCGCTCGGATCGACAACCGCGTCCATGATGTCTCTCACGGTCGCTGTCGGACGGTATCCGGCCTCAGGGGGCGGCGCAGGCGGCGAGCATCCGATCGCGAAGAACAGGACCGCCGACGCACTCAACGTAAGCATCCGCCGGCGACCGGCGTTCATCGACCCTCCACGAGAATTTCTCCGGTCAGGAGCGCCCCAAGCGTCTCGTCCAGCTCCACGGCGTTCGCCGCGGCCAGCACCAGGCCGCCGGCCTCGCGGACGGCGTTGAAGCGCGACGCCGACACGTCGAACGCCACGAAGTAGACCGACGGCCGTCGCTGCTCCGGGCGGCGCGCGAGCACGCGCATCACGTCTTCGGGCTCTCGGCCGTCCGTATTCTCGCCGTCGGTGACCACGAGCAGATGCCGCCGCGTCAGGCCGGAGCCATCGAGCACGTGGATGGCCGCGATAACCGCCTCGCCGATCGGCGTGCCGCCATCGGGCCTGAGCTTCGCAAGCGCGTCGGCGGCCCGGGCTGGATCGGCCGGCGACAGCGGAATCACCTCTCTCGCGGCCGACGGGGGCCGTTGACTGAACTCGATCAGGCCGACGTGCACCGGCTCGTCGGCGTGGACCGCCGCGTAGGCCGCGAACTGGCCGACGAGCGCGCGCGCCGCTTCGCGAGCGATGTCGATTTTCGGACGCGGCGATCCGCTGGCGTCCGGCACCGAATCGGCCATGCTGCCCGAGACGTCCATCAACACGACCGCCGCGATGCCCTCCCGCGCAGCGCCGCCGCCGCCAGGCCCGATCTCGCGTTCGATGGACGACAGGTCAACCGCCGGCGGCTCTTCGTCCGCGCCGCCGCGATCGCCTGACCTCAGCCACATGATGAAACTGGCGATACCCACCAGGAGCACCAGGTTGGTGAACCTGCGGCTCGGCCGGGAAGAATCGCGGACCACGATTCACGCCCTCGGCTTCGCCACGCCATCGCGCTCGGCGATCGCGCGGGCCACGAGCGCGCCGCTATGCAGCGCGCCCTCCATATAGCCCATGAACGCGTACGACGTGTACTCGCCGGCAAAACGCAGGCGCGAGCCGTCTCGCCACAGCGTCGGGCCCATGCTCGTCACCTGGCCAGGCGCCGGAAACGAGTACGACGCCTTGGCCCAGACATCCGACGGCCAGTCCATGAAGCGGCCCCGCACGTAGGCGGGGCGAATACCTGTATAGACCTTCGAGAGCTCGGCGAGATAACTTTCGAGCTTCAGCGCCGTCTGTGCCGGCCAGGCGCGACACGTGTCGGCCGATGGTCCACCTGAAAACGCCACAAGGGCCGCGCCGGCGCCCGGCTGACCGTCGGTGCCGTCCCACGTCTGATTGATGGGGCCATCCGAGAGCAGATCCGGCGCCAGCTCGGCACGCCGCCAGAACCGATCCTGCAGCGCGATGAGACATTTCACGTTCGCGCCCATCTGGGGCGCAAGCGACGCCGGCAGCACCGGATCGAACGCGATCTTGTTCCACACCGACGGCGGAACCGTGACGACCACGTCTTCGGCTTCGAGTGTCCGCCCGTTGGCCAGCCGCACACGCGCGAGCCGATCGTCCACCGACACGGCCTCGACCGGCGTGGCCAGCAGCACGCGCTTCTCGCCGACCTCGGTCGCCAGCCTTCGCGCGAGCTGCTGGTTGCCGCCGCGGCACCTGTAGACCTCGCTGTCGGTCCAGTACCGCTCCAGACCGTGGCCCTTCACCATCGCCAGGTTGCCCAGATAGCTCTGCCACTCGCTTCGCACGCCGGCGTCCGACGCCATCATCACGTCGATGGCCGCCTTGCACGGCGACGACGCCTGCAGTCCCTGAATCCACGACGCCAGTGTCCGCCGATCGAGCGCCTCGGCGCCCGGCGTCGACCACGGCCGATCGGCGTCGGTGACGCGCGCCGCTTCGGCGTTCATCGTGTTGACCGCTTTCTCGAGCTCCTCCCACAGCGCTTCGGACTGCTCCTCGGTGAGCTTCTTGCCACCCAGCATGATCGGCGCTTCGAGATCTTCCTCCGTCACGTCCAGAAACGACAGATTGAACCGCTCGGCGTAGGCCACCCACGTCGGGTGATTCGATCCGATCAACTCCCCGCCCCCTTCGACGTTCCTGCCAGGCACCAGATCGCTGAAGCTCACGACGCGGCCACCCACGCGGTTGCGGGCCTCCACGACCGTGACGTCGTAGCCGGCGCGCGAGAGCTCGTAGGCCACCGTCAGGCCGCTGAAGCCCGCCCCGACCACGATCACGCGCCGCCCGGCTTGGGCCGCGAGATCGATCCGGTTGCTGAGCAGGACGCCCGCGGCGGCCCCGAGGCTCGCCTGCAGCATCTCACGGCGCGTCAGGCCGTCGTGTGGGCGTCCGAATCGTCGATGTAATCGAGCGTACAGTTGCGGCATCTAGAGAACCTCACTCTCCATGGAACCTCGTGACTCCATGAACCTCGCGAAGGCACCGAACCTCGTGAGAGCACCGAACCCCGCGACGGCACTGAACCTCGCGATCGCGCCTATTCAATGGTGAACCACTGCACTTCGACCCGACGGTTCTGTTCCGAATCCTTCGAGATCGGCTCTTCCCAGCCACGGCCGACGACGTCGACGCGTGCGACGGGGATGCCGTGGCGCTCGGCCAGCAGGCGACGGATCTCGCCCGCGCGGTTCTTGCTGAGCTCCATCGCGCGCAACGCTTGCGTGCGCACGTACGCCTCTCCGCCCTGCTGCCGGAACTTGTCGACGAGGGCGTTGTCCACGTGGCCGCGCAAGAGGAGCGTGGATCCCGGGCTGACCGCAAGCAGCTTCTTGATCGCTTCGAGGCTCCTGATATTCTCCTGGTTCGCGTTGTCGAGCGCGGCGGAGTTGGCCTCGAAGAAGAACCGGATGTCCTTGCTCAGCAGCGGATCGGCTTCGAGTGACCCTTTGGCGGCCGTGCGAATCGGCGCGATCGCGATCTTCTGATCCTTGTACGCCCCGGATTTCTCGAATGCCCGCAGGTGCTTCAGATCGACGAACCGCTCCGAGTCGATCGGATCCTTGATGAGGTCGCTGCCGTACGCGTAAATGGCCGACTGGTAGATCCCGCCGAAGCTCCCCGCCTCGCCGATCTCTCCGGAAAAGAACGCCAGGTTCTCCGGCAGATTCGACAGGTGGACGGCCGCCAGCTCGCTTCTCGTCTCCTCGCGGCTCCACTTGAATGGACGACCGACCAGATCCAGGTAGGTGTCGGGCTGGTCGCGGACCATCTTGTTGCCTTCGAGGACGCCGTGTACGAGGCCCGCGACGATCTCGGGATGCTGCTCCGACAGACCGCGGTGCACGACGAGGACGTCGGCCACGATCAGCAGGTTCCGGTTCGTCGTCAGCACGTGGGCCTTGCCGGTCGACTGCGTGACGACCTCGGAGACCTTGGGTTCCCACGTCACGCATCCGGCGATTCGGTTCCTGCCCGACTTGATGTCGCTCAAGAACAAGTCGCCCGCGCTGAAGCCGTCGTCGGTGTAAATGACATTGATGCGCTCCGGGTCTGGAGCGGCGTCGATGCTGCCGAGCGCGCGGACGGCCAGGCCGGCCTCCTGGGCCAGATAGCGGATGAAGAAATCCACTTCGGTGAACTGTGCGGTCGCGATGACCTTCCCTTTGAGCGCGTTGATCCGCTTGATATCGCTCCGGACCACCAGGCCATCGGCGCCGCGGGAAAACCCGATCTGCGCCGGCACCACGGCGTGAAGTTGCTTCCCGTAGGCGGCCAGGACGTCGACCGTCGTGACCGACGCGCCTATTTTGCCTTCGTTCAGCTCCGACCAGTTCTCGTCTTCGCTGACGGTCAGCTTGACCTTGAAGCCGTGCTGCTTGAAGAAGATCGAGTTTTCGGTCGGATCCAAGCCGCCGTTGGCCGCGATCAGGCCGGCGTAGCCGGCGTACTCGCTGATCTCGACCGGCACGGTGTTGTCTTTGAGCAGGAAGGCCGCCGGCGGCGCGAGCTTGGGCACTTCGAGCTGGACGTCAGCGACATCGGGGGCCGCCTCGGACGTCGCCGCGGCTTCGGGCGAGTCGGTTCCGGACGGTCCGCTGGCGCGCCGATTCGTCACCATGTACGCGCCAAGCGCGACGAGTCCGCCGATGAGCAGGATCGAAAGCAGCTTCCCTAGCGCGGTGAATCGAGGCTCGGCCATCATCCCTCCTTCGGTCCGATTTCCTTCGCCTTCGCCGGCGCGTCAGCGACCGGCGCCGCCTGGACGCCCTGGTTGGCGAGGAACTCGGCCAGCGCGGTTTGTTCGAGCGCCTTGCGCTCGCTTTCCTTTTCCTGGACCTGGTCCATGTTGACCATGTCTTTCGCCACGCGCGCCTTCCCGGCCGACACCTCGTAGCGCTTCTGCAGGACTTCCTCGACGGTCTTCATCGTATCGCCCAGGTCGCCGACCTTGAAGGCAACGCCCGAGAGTGCCGTCGCGGCCTCGGCCTGCGCTTCCTTGATCTTCACCTGCGACAGCTGGGTCTCGAGCCGTCGTACTTTCTCTTCGAAATCCTTCTGCGCCACTTTGGCCTGCCGGAGGTTGGCCTGGTACGCCTCTTCGGTTTCCTGAAGCTCGCTCGTGTCGGTCGTGAGATCCGCCTTCAGCTCCTGAAGCTCGCGAGCGAGGCTGCCGGCGAGATCCATGTTGCCGGCGCGATGGTTCGCCAGGATCCTTCGTTCGAGATCCTGAGCCCTCGTGGCCTTGTGCTTCACCTGGCTCTTGAGCCGCTCGGCCACGCCAGCCATTTTCGCGAGCGCCAGGTTGTAGCTCGTCATCTTGTCGCGGAAATCCTGGCGCGCGGCTTCCATGAGCGCCTCCGGGTTCGCTTCTTCGAGGCCGCTGATGAACAGGCTCAGAAACCCGCGGAACAACCGGCCGATTCGCCCCAGTAATGCCATGTCGCCTCCAGACAGTTGATAGTCGACAGTCGACAGTCAACAGTTGACCGTCAGTTGGCTGACTGTGAGCTGTTGACTGTCAACTGTCGACTGTCGACTTCACTCTATACAAACCTCCTGAGCGCTTCGATGCGATCCTCGATCGCCTCGGGATCGAGCTCTCGGTAGCGCTCGGGAAGAAATCGCGCGTCGGTGCATTCTTTCACGGCCACGAGGTCCATGAATTCCAGTTTCCGCGTGTGCGCGCTCGGCCGGACCTCACGGAAGACGTCGGCCAGCAGGTCCTTCAGCGGCCGCTTCGGCTCGACCGCCAGCTCCCACGTGCGCAGCGCGCGCACGAGCACGCCCTCGATCTCGTGGCCGCCGAGCGTGATGCGGTCGGGCACGTCGGGCACGTCGGCGAGCGCCAGCGGCAGCTTCAGCTTGCCCGCAATCGCGACGAGGAGTGTCCGCAGCTCGTCTTCCGTCTGCGGCGGAAAGAGCGGGATGTGCACGTCGAGCCGGCCTTGGCGCTTGAGATCGACCTCGAGCAGGTCGGGACGCGACGTCGCGAACACCCAGATGATGCGCCCGCGGTTGCGCGTCTCGGACATTTCCTTGGCGAGCATCGAGTACACGCGGCCCGACAACCCGCTGTCGTTGTCGCCCGACTCGCGGCGCCCCGCCGCCTGGTCGGCCTCGTCCACGAACACCACCACCTGGCCGATCGCGCGCAGCACGGCGAAGATCTTCTCGAGGTTCGACTCGGTCGCGCCCACCCACCGGTCGCGGAAGTTCTTGAAGACCACGCACGGCACGCCGAGCTCGCCGGCCCAGCACTGCACGAGAAACGTCTTCCCCGTGCCGATGCGTCCGGCAATCAGGTAGCCCATCGGAAGCGCTCTCAGCGCGCCGCGGCGCAGGAGCTCGCCGTCCTCGCGCAGCCACGCCTTCACCGCGTCGTGGCCCGCGACGTGGTCGAGCGTGAACGGCGACTCGATGAACTCGAGCAGGCCCTGGCACTCGCGCTCGATCACGTCCTTCTTGCGCTCGGTCAGCCATTTCGACGTGATGGTCCGGTCGTTGCCGAGCGCCAGCGCGATGGTCGTGCGCGCGCCGACGCGGCTCAGCCCGGTCAGGCGCGACGCCAGCACGTCCATCGGCACCTCGCACCGCGTGCGCAGGTCCGGAAACTGCGACGCCTCGAGCGCCTCGAGATACGCCAGCATCTCGGGCTCGGACGGAAGCGGCAGGTGAATCGAGACGGTGTGCGGATTCTCGACCAGCAGCTCGTTGAGGTCGTGCAGCCCCTCGCTGATGAACACGGTGATGATGTTCGACTGCTGAATGCCCGGGTCGTTGGCCCAACCAAGCGCTTTGACCACGTTCGCGCTGAACGCCCCGCCGAGCTGTACGGCGTCGCCGCGCGGCACCGCGAACTCGGCGAAGTCCACGAGGACCGCGATCTTGTGCGGCGCCGACCGCGTCGTCTTCTCCGCGCTCTCGAGCGCGCGCAGGTTGAGCGTGCGCAGCAGATACCGATCGATCAGCTCGAGCGCGGAGCCCGGCTCCCGCAAGAGCGTGAGCGCGTGTCCCGTGCCGTCGGCCGGCCCCAGCGCCTGCTCGAGCCAGGCGCTCCAGTCCTCGCTGCCGCGCGTGGCTCGCACCCCGCGACTGCGGTCGTAATGCAGAACGACGTCGTAGCCGGCGAACATGACTTCGTCGAGGAAACCCTTGAGCGACAGCTGCCGCCCGCCGGCTGGCA
The DNA here is from genome assembly GCA_001767435.1 of Acidobacteria bacterium RIFCSPLOWO2_02_FULL_65_29. GTDB lineage: Bacteria > Acidobacteriota > Vicinamibacteria > Vicinamibacterales > CAVVIG01 > 2-02-FULL-65-29. The sequence goes on from MEKT01000027.1 coordinate 28,984, forward strand.
CGAGGTCGAACACGTTGCCGTGGAGGATGAACTGCGCCGCCGATCCGGTCCGAAACAGATCGCGCAACCGCATGGCCCAAGCCGGAAGCGCGGTGGTGGCCGGCGTGGCCGTCACTGGCTCTCCCTGACCCGCACGGCCGCCGTGAGCGGCGGCGGCTCCGCGAGCAGGTCCTCCATCTCGCCGTACACCTTCTGCTGATCGCGAATCCATTGCGCCGTGCCTCCGAGCGTGGCCGTGATCTGATCAATACGCTGGGACAGCCGCTCGGGATCCGTGGAGAGCGCCGCCTGCTCCCGAATGAGCTCGACCTGCTCCTGGATGCGCACGATCTCGGCGTCGAGGAAGCGGAGCTTCTCCTTCGCCTCGGACTGCTGCGCGATGCGCTGCCGCAGGATGTCCACCTGGCTGTTCAGGCTTCGCCGGAGATCGTCGCTCACGCCCGGCGCCTCGACCTGCGCTTCGAGATCGCGGAGACGCCGATCGAGCGGCTCGCCGCGGCCGGCGTCGCCGAGCACGCGATCGATCGCGTGGCGCGCGACCAGCAGCCGCAGATACATCCACATCAAGCGGCCGAGGCCCTCGCTCTGCGTCTCGATGGCCGCGACCTCGCCCTGCGTCTGCTGATCGAGGATGCCCTTGCAGCGCGCCGCCAGCGCGTCGTACCGCCGGCGATCGCCGTCGCCCAGTCCCGAGAGCAAGCCGCCGATCTTCCGCTGCCAATCGCGCTCCGATCCCGACACATCGACCGCATCGACGACCCGCTGAAAGCGCCTGTTCGTGGACAGAAGGGCGAGATAGCCGAGCTCCATCCCGGCGCCGAGCACCCAGAAACCTGGATTGACCAGACCGAGCAGGGCAAACGACGCCACCCCCACCCAGTTCGGGGCGACAAACATGCCGAACGGGCGCGCGTTGAAGGCCGCCCGCGCGTAGTCGAAGAGGCCGCGGCTCTGGGGCATCGGCGGTGGGCTGTATTGTACTGCGACGTGATAGCCGTGGCCGGGGCTACCGTCAACCGCCGCCACCGCCCGGCCAATCCACGCCAGTCCCAGGCGAAAATGGGGCGGCCGGCCAGCCCATCTTTCCTTTACTTTATTCGAGGAAGCAGATAAGGTCAGTGGCTGTCCCTCATCTCATTTTGGCTAGCGTAGGAGGAAGTCATGCGACGTGTTATCGCCAGCGTTGTCGCCGGTTTACTGCTCACAGCAGGTCCGGCGCTCGCGCAGCAGGGCACCGGTGCACCGGCCAAGGCCAGAGCCACCGCGCCCGAGATCCCGTTCGAGTCCGTAGCGAACTTCTTCAAGATGCCGGCCGGCACCTACATGGGTGAAGGCGTCGGCGTCGCCACCAACTCGAGAGGGCACGTGTTCGTGTACGTGCGAAGCGGCGAATCGCGCGTCTTCGAGTTCGATCAGACCGGCGCGTTCGTCAAGGAATTTGGCGCCAACAGCTACGGCTACGCCTTCGCGCACGCGGTGCGCGTGGACGCCCAGGACAACGTGTGGGTCGTGGACGAGGGCACGAACATCGTTCAAAAGTTCGCTCCCGACGGCAAACTGCTGATGGTGCTCGGCAAGCGGCCCGACCCCCTCGATCAGCTGGCACTGATGCCCGGGGGCGCGCCGTACTCCGGCGCCAACAGGCCCTACACCTTCCATCGCCAGACCGACATCGGGTTCGACCCGCAGGGCAACATCTTCGTGTCGGACGGTTACGGCGACTCGCGCGTCGTGAAATTCGACAGGACCGGCAAGTTCATCAAGGCGGCCGGCACGCGCGGCAACGGCCCGCTCCAGTTCAGCACGCCCCACGCGATCTCGGTCGACGCCAAGGGCATGGTCTACGTCGCCGACCGCGGCAACTCGCGCATCATCGTCCTCGACAACGACCTGAATCAAAAGGCCGTGTATAGCGACACTGGCGCTCCGTGGGCGGTGTGCATCTCGCAGGGACCGCATCAGTACCTGTACACCTCCAACTCCTTCCCGACCGGCAACAACTTCGATCAGGCCGCGAATACGGGCGAGGTCTACAAGATGGAGCTGGACGGCAGAGTGGTCGGCAAGTTTGGCAAAGCCGGGCATGGGTTCAAGGAGTTCAGCAGCATCCACCAGATGGACTGCCGGAACGAGAACGAGCTGTACGTGGCCGAAATCACCGCATGGCGCGTGCAGAAGCTCCTGCTCAAGCCAGCCAACCGTCCCCCGACGGCGAACTAGGAGGCCCACATGAAACGCTTCCTTCAGTTCTTCGTCGCAGCGTTGGCGGTCGCCGCCGGCGCCACGCTCATGGCGCAGTCGGCGCCGCAGATCAACTACGACGGCGTGGTTGATGCGCTCTCGCTCCCCTCCTACGGTGAAGTCGCCGGCGTGGCGACCAACTCGAGGGGCAACGTGTTCGTCTACGCGCGCACCGGTCACGCGGTCGCGACGCTCGGCGACGAGCGGACCTTCTATCACGGCGGCTCGCGTCTGTTTCAATTCGACCAGACCGGCAAGTTCGTGAAGGAGATCGGCCAGGGCGTCTACGCGGTCAACTTCGCGCAGCAGGTGCGCGTCGATCCGCAGGACAACATCTGGATCGTCGATGCGGGCTCGAACATGGTCGTCAAGTTCGATCCCGACGGCCGGCTGGCGATGGTGCTCGGCAGAAAGCCCGAAAACATTCCCGTGCGTCCTGGACCCGGCATTCCGGCAAACGTTGCCGACGTGAAGTCGGCGGCGGAGGCGGCGGCTCGAGGCGCCGCGCCCGCAGCCGGTCGCGGCGGTGGTGGCCGCGGCGGCGGCACTCCGGGCGTCGGCATCAACGGTGACAACTTCAACCGACCCTCGGACGTCACGTGGGACAAGGCCGGCAACGTCTACGTGGCCGACGGCTTCGGCAACAACAACCGCATCGCGAAGTTCACTCGCGACGGCAACTTCATCAAGCAGTGGGGCAGCACGGGAGCCGGGCAGGGCCAGCTCAGCGGCATCCGCGGCATCGCCAGCGACGCGGCCGGTAACATCTACGTGGCCGACGCCGGCAACAAGCGTATCTCAGTGTTTGATGGCGAGGGCACGTTCAAGTCGCAGATTACGGGCATCGGCACGCCCATGGCGATCTGCATCTCGGGCGGCGCCACGCAGTACCTCTACAGCTCCAACTCGAACGAAGCCGAGAGCATGGACAACGGCGAGATCTACAAAGTCCGGCTCAACGGGCAGGTCGCCGGCAGGTTTGGCAGCGCCGGCAAGCTGGCCAAGCAGTTCGGCATGGCCAACGCGATCGACTGCCGCACGGAAAACAATCTGTGGGTCGGCGAGGTCTGGAACTGGCGGGCGCAGAAGGTGACGCTGAAGTAACCGTCCGTAACCTGAAGTTGACAGTCCACAGTCGACAGTTAACAGCTCTGAGCAGCCTGTCAACTGTTAACTGTTGACTGTCAACTTCTTTATCTCTATCTCTTCACGGCTGTTCCCATCACCTCGAACCGCGCGCCGTTCAGGAGCGGTCCCGACCCCAGAAACGCCCTCGCCGGGTACTCCTGCTTGAAGAATGTTCGGTACACCCGATTGAACCCGTCGAAATTGGTGACGTCTGGCGTGAAGACCTGAATCGACACGAGATCGTCCATCGTCATCCCCGCGGCCTTGAGCGTGTTCTGGATACCTGTCAGGACGGTGGTCGCCGCGACCTCCGCCGTGTCGCCGGTGCCGAGCATACCGGAGACATACAGCGTGCCGTTGGCGAGCACGGCGCCGCTGAACGGCGGTTGCGTCGCCGCAGCCGGGTTGGCGGCCGACCGCCCATTGATGTATTGCCGTCCAGGCTGCGCGGTGGTCGTGAAGGACCATCCCGCACCGATCACGAAGCCGACAGCCAGGGTGAGCGATCTATTCAGCACAAGCGGCCTCCTCAGGGTTGTGACCTGAAATTTTAGAGTTCAGACTTCAGAGTTCAGATTGCTGCAGATTTCACACTTCAGATTGGCGATTTTCGACTTCATTTGATTTCGACGAGAGCGACGCGGTTCACGCCGCTGCACGCCAGCGCGAGATTGCCATCGCGGGTCGTCATCATGTTGCGCACCACGCCTCCGCCAGAGGGAATCGCCCACGTCTGGAACTTCTCGGTCTTCGGGTCGAAGCGCACGATCGTGTTCGGCCTCACGGCCGACTCGCTGTACCAGACGATGTCTTTCGAGACCGTGATCCCGTAAGGCTGGGAGCGCGGACCGCTCGGCGACGGCCACTCCTTGACCGCGCCGGTCTTCGGATCGAGCCGGCCGAGATAGCCTCGCGAATAATCCGAGTACCAAATCGCGTCGTCGCTGGTGATGGCAATGCGGCGGGGACGCGACTCGGCGTTCGGCAACGGGTACTCCGTGATCGCCATCGTGACGGGATCGAAGCTGGCCACCCGGTTGGCGCCGAATTCCACGAGGAACGGCACGCCAGTCGAGCTCACGACCATGCCGTAGGGCAACGACCGCGCAGAGGGCATCGTGACGAGCTTGATGTCGCCGGTCTGGGGATTGAGCCGCCCCACCATGTTCGCCTGCTGCAGCGTGAACCAGAGCATGCCCTTCTGGTCGAAGATGGGCGTGTGCGGATCGCGCGCGGCCGGATCGGGCATTGGATATTCGGTAACCGTTCCGGTTTTCGGATCCAGCTTGCCGACGTGCGCCTTGGAGTTGCCGGTGTACCAGATATTGCCGGCGGCGTCGGCCGCCAGCCCGTGCGGCCCGGACGCGGGCGTCTTCAGCGGAAATTCCTTCATGGCGCCGGTTTTCGGATCGAGGCGGCCCAGCACGTTGGCCCATTGCCCCGTCCACCAGATCGCGCCATCGGGCGTGGCAATCGGATCGTGCGGGCGCGACCCGAGCGACGGCACCACCCACTCCTTGATCGAGACGCTCGCGCTGCCGGGGATCAACACGGCGGGCGGCCGGGGCTTTTCCGGAAAATTCTTCCCGAGATAATCCGACAGGACGGCGCGATCCGCGGCCGGCGCCGCCACCATCGACGAGTACAGGGTTTCCCATCCCTCGCGTGTGTAACCGCCGGAATTCACCACCAGGTTGACGGCATGGCACTTCGTGCACGTCGCCTGGACGAGGTCCTTGCCGCTGCCTTCGGGTAGAACGGCAGGCGGACCGCCGCGCTGCGTCTGAGCCGGCACGGCGAAGACCGATATGAGAACGGCGGCCGCTACCGCAGGTACGAAGGACTTCAAAGACATGCTTCCTCCTCGCGAGTCTGGCGGACCGGGCTCGCAAACTCTGCCCGAAATCATATACCCTCTTCGCGCGTGCATGACCCTTCGCTTGCATTGATGCTGAGCGGCGGCGGCGCCCGCGCCGCCTACCAGGTGGGCTTCCTCCGGCACGTCGCGTCGCGGCATCCCGACCTCGCGCCGGGCATCCTCACGGGTGTCTCCGCAGGGGGGATCATCGCGTCGTATCTCGCCTCGCACCCCGGCCGGTTCATCGACGCGGTCACGGCCCTGTCCGACATCTGGCGGGATCTGCAAATCGACCAGGTGTTCCGCGTCGATACTCGCCACTTGACCACGCGGGTGGGCCGATGGGCCCTGCGCCTCATGTCGGGAGGCGCGCCGGGAGCGCCGGGGGCGAAGAGCCTCGTCGACACGACTCCGCTCCAGCAACTGCTCGTGCGGATGCTGGATGCGGAGCCCGACGGCACGCTCGGCGGCATCGCCCGCCGCATCGAGCAAGGACGGGTGGGGGCGGTGGCGCTCACGGCGTCGAGCTACACCACGGGCCAGTCGGTCACCTGGGTGCAGGGGCGCGGCGCCTCTCGGGTGATCACCTGGGAGGGCGCGCAACGCGAGAGCCTTGGGGTCCCGCTGTGCGTGGGCCACGTGATGGCGTCGGCCGCTCTGCCGCTATTCTTTCCGGCCATCGAGATCGGCGGCGCGTGGTACGGCGACGGCGGCATCCGGCTGACGGCGCCGTTGTCGCCAGCGATTCATCTGGGCGCGAAGAAGATCATGGCGGTGTCCACGCGCTACGCGCGGTCGCGAGAGGAGGCGCGCGATCCGGCTGTCTCGGGCTATCCCCCGCCGGCCCAGGTCGCGGGCGTGCTGTTGAACGCCGTCTTCCTGGACCTGCTGGACAGCGATGCGATCAGGCTCGAGCAGCTCAACGCGCTCATCGATCGGCTGCCGCCCGGGTCGCACGACGGCCTCCACCACATCAATCTGCTGGTGCTCAGACCGTCGCAGGATCTGGGCCGCCTGGCCAACGAGTTCGAGGCCGACCTGCCGAATCCGTTCCGTTTTCTCATCCGCGGCCTTGGCAGCCGCGAGACGCGATCGAACGACCTGCTCAGTCTCGTGATGTTCCAGCGCGACTACATCGCGCGGCTGATCGACATCGGCGAGTCCGACGCGCGCGCGCGCGCATCGGAGATCGACGCGTTCCTCGCCCGTCCCTGAGTCCGCGACCGGCCACCCTGCTGCGATTTTCAAGACGGTGTAGTGCAGGTCTTCAGACCTGCACGCGCCGCGGCCGGCGGGACTAAAGTCCCGCGCTACACGCCGGCGCAAGACCGTCTAGTCACCCGGCACGAACCGTCTGGCAACTCGCCGTATAGAATTGATGTGTGATTGCTTTTTCGGGCGTGGGCAAGCAGTACGGCCGGCAGGTGCTGTTTGTCGACGCGTCCTTCCAGCTCAATCCCGGTGAAAAGATCGGGCTCGTCGGCCCAAACGGCTCGGGCAAGACGACGCTCTTCCGGATGATTGTCGGCGAGGAACAGCCAGACGAAGGCGAGGTGACGGTGCCGCGCAGGTTGAGCATCGGCTACTTCCGCCAGGACGTCGAGGAGATGGCGGGCCGCTCGGTGCTCGATGAAGCGATCGCGGGGAGCGGGCGGCTCGGCGATCTCCACCACGAGCTCGAGGCGTTGCAGCGGGCGCTGTCCGAGACTGACGCCGACCGCGTGCTCGCGCGCTTCGGCGAGGTGCAGGCCGAGTACGAGCACCTCGGCGGCTACGCGCTCGAGAGCCGCACACGCGAGATCCTCCACGGCCTGGGCTTCGACGATGAGCGGATTGACGGCGACGTGGGCGCCTTGTCCGGCGGGTGGAAGATGCGGGTGGCGATGGCCCGCGTCCTGCTCGGCGATCCTGACGTGCTCCTGATGGACGAGCCGACCAACCACCTCGACATCGAATCGATCATCTGGCTCGAGGAATTCCTCGAGACAAGGGCCGGCGCGCTCCTCATGACGACGCACGACCGCGAGTTCATGAATCGGGTGGTGACCAAGATTGCCGAGATCGACGGAGGCGTGATCACGACCTATTCGGGCAACTACGATTTCTACGAGCGCGAGCGCGCCATCCGCGAGGCGAACCGCGAGGCGGCCTACGCGCGCCAGCAGGCGATGTTCGCCAAGGAGCAGCGCTTCATCGATCGGTTCGCGGCCCACGCGGCCAAAGCGGCGCAGGTCCAGAGCCGCGTCAAAGCGCTCGACAAAATCGAGAAAATCGAGCTGCCGAAGAAGCGGCGCGTGGTGACGTTCGACTTCCACGCGCCGCCGCGATCGGGAGAGCAGGTGGCCACGCTCGAAGGGGTGACGAAGGCCTACGGCCGCCGCGTCGTGCATGACGGCCTCGACCTGACGATTCGGCGCGGCGAGCGCTGGTCGGTGATGGGCAGGAACGGCGCCGGCAAATCGACGCTGCTCAAGATGGTGGCCGGCGTTCTCGCCCCAGACGCCGGCGCCGTGACGCTCGGCGCGAGCCTCACGATGGGGTACTTCGCGCAGCAGGCCCTGGATCTGCTGGACCCGACCCTGACGATCGACGAGCAGCTCCAGAAAGACTTCCCCCACGAATCGATCGGCGCACTGAGAAACCTCGCCGGCGCGTTCCAGTTCTCAGGCGACGAGGTCGACAAGAAGATCGGGACGCTCTCGGGCGGCGAGAAGACGCGGCTCGTGATGGCGCGCATGCTCCTCCACCCGCCCAACTTCCTGGTCCTCGACGAGCCGACCAACCACCTCGATCTGGCCACCAAGGAGATGCTGCTCGCATCGCTCGGGCACTTCGAGGGCACCATGATGTTCGTGTCGCACGACCGGATGTTCCTCCGTGCGCTCGGCAGTCGCGTGCTCGAGCTGGGCGGCGAGGACGGCACTCATGCGCGGGCACAGGTGTATCCAGGGTCCTACGTGGACTACGTGGCCAGAACCGGCCACGAAGCGCCGGGGGTGCACAACTGATCCTACTGCGGCCGCCGGAACAGCCCCATGTAGACGGCCCGTCCGATGATGTGTCCCTGCATGGCCTTCATCACATTCGCGCGCGTCTCGAAGGCATCGGCCGCCGGCGCGACATCGATCTTCGTGTCGAGCGCGAAAATCTCGAACGTGTAGTGATGCATCGGCCCCGTGGCGGGCGCGCCCGGGCCCCGGTACACCGGACCGCTGGCGCTCACCTGGCGGCTGCCATCCTTGAGATCCGCGCCCTGCGGAACGCCTTCCGGCATTAGCGCCCGGGCGGCTGAGCGCTACGGCCTGGCGCTGTTCCGCGCGCCGGCGGGGTCGTCCCGCCCGGTTGAGCGCCGCGCCCGGCGCCGCCGCCGCGCCCGGGGTTGACCCAGCCATCGTTGGACTGCCCGTTCTGGTGGAAGCGCGAGTCGGGGCTGAGGCGATTCCCTGTCGCGAACTGAAAGCCCGCGTTCCCCCAGAATTTTCCCGCCTGATAGGTCGCATCGCGAACCCGAGTCAACAGGTCCTGATAGCGGTCGTCGGTCTGCTGGAAGCCGGAGAACGACACCAGATCGCTATTGCCCTGAATCACGACGTCAACGCCGGGCTGCGCGGCGATCTCGAGTGCGTTCTCGACGCCGTCGGGGGTCTCTATCATGACGATCACGAGCATGTTGTCGTTGACCGTCTGACGGAAGGTCATCCCAGACGGCTGGACGGGACCCCACAGGTTCCCTGCCTGGCCGCCACCCGAGCTGCGCCGCGCCGTCGGTGGGAAGCGCGCGTACCTCGCAGCCTCCCGCGCCTCGAGCGCATCGTCAACCGTCGGCACGATGATGCCGAGCATCCCCATGTCCATCGCCTTCTGGATGTTGCCTTCGAGCGCGTCGGGCACGCGGAGGATCGGCGTCGCCCCCACGCGCGGGCACGCCGCCACCATGCGCTCGACGTCGGAGAACCACATCGTGCTGTGCTGCATCTCGAACCAGGTGAAATCGTAGTGTGGCGCCTGCTGGCAGTAGGCGTCGATGTCGAAGCGCGAGATCGTGTGGCTGAAGACCTGCTTGCCGTCGAGCAGCTTCTGTTTGGCGGTGTTGTACAGCTTCTGGTTCGGGTTCTCCATGAAGGCTTTCACCGCCCAGCCCCAGGGCCGCCCCGCGTCGAGCGGTTTCGGTGTGAGCGTGCCGTTGGCATGTTGCGGCGCGCCGCCGCGTCCCTGGGCGTGCGGCACAGCGATCATCACTGCTGCCAGTCCGCACACCAAGATCAACGCCGCCAGCCTTTTCATAACGCCTCACCTTCCCCAAACGATTGCGCGACCGAAATGATTTTACGACGATCAACGCACAGAAAAAAGCGGAGCTCGCTGCGTCTCTGCGCCAGCGAGCTCCCGTCCGGTCCTTCTAACTTCTCACTTCTAACTTCTAACTTTCCTAAAACCCCAGCCTGAGCCCGAGCTGCGCCTGCCTCGGCAAGCCCGAGGTCGCGACCAATCCGGCCAGCCTGAGGAAGTCGGCCGTGTTCCGGCGGTCTCCGCTCGGATTCACGAAGTTCGCGTGATTCGTGGCGTTGAAGACCTCGCCGAAAACGTCGAGCGTTCGTCGTGACCCGAGCCTGGCGCGGTAGCCAACCCGCAAGTCGAGCTGCATGAAACCGGGACCGCGGGCACCGTTGCGGCCTCCCTTATTCTCGACGTTCTGCAACGAGCCCGCCGCTGTGCCGCTGTAGGGCCCCGCCGGGAGCGGGTCGAAAAAGACGCCGTTCCGGTCGGCATCGATGTTCTGATCCTGAATCGTGAACGGCGTGCCGCTCAGCATCCGCAACATGCCGCTCACGTTCACGCCGTGCGTCTTGGGAATCTCCAGTCGTCCACTGATGGCCGCGTTGTGCCTGCGGTCGACGTTCGCGGGCGCCTCGAACGCGTCGAGGTTGAGGTCCGTCCCGACTTGCAGCTGTGCCGTATCGGCCTGCCCGGCCGCAACGCCCCGCGAGTGCGAAAGCGAGTAGGCCCCTCGGAGGCTCCAGAGGTTGGCATACCGTTTCTCCACCGAGAGGTTCAACGCGTCGTAATCGTTGTACCCGTATTGGGTTGTGATCAGGCGTACAACGCTCACGTATGCCGGCTCCGCGGGAGACAGACTTCCGTTCAGGATGCCAAAGGGATCCAGGAAGTCCCGCCGGCCGGTGCGGGTCGTGTTGATGCGAGATGCGATGTTGAGGTCCGGGTTCAGGAACATGTCCCGCCCGGCCATATGGATGTAGTCCGCCGATACCGACAGTCCCGACAGCACCTCTCGCTCCCACCCGGCGCTGATCTGATGGAAGTACGGCTGCGTCCGCTCGGGGTCATCCCAGGTGACCGTCGCGGTGTTTCGACGAATGGCCCCCGGCGGGTAGGTCGCGTTGATGTACGCGCGGACAGCCGGAGTGAGCTGACCGACCGTGGGGGTGTTCAGCGTGGGATCGGTCGGGAACCGGCCTGCCGCTGGACCCGGGTCGGCGGCGTTCTGCGGGAATGACGCGATGAACGACGATGAATACTTCGTGTCGAACAACAAATTGTCGACGGTTCCGAGCAGCGTCCGGTCGTAGAACAGCCCGTAGCCGGCGCGGACGACCGACTTCCCCTGGCCGTCCGGATTCCACACGAGCCCCAGCCTCGGCGCGAAGTTGTTCTTGTCGACCGGATATGCGTTGGGATCGGAGAAGAGAGGGTTCCCTGTTTCGTCGATCGGCATGACCTCCAGATCGTAGCGAACGCCCAGGCTCAGCGTGAGGCCGTTCCTCACCTGCCACTTGTCCTGCGCGTAAAACTCGTAGATGTGGGAGATCAACTCGTATTCGAGTATCCCTGGCACTCGGATGTTCAGCCGTTCCGGGTACGTTCTCGGATCGGCGGCATTGAACGCCAGATTGTGGTTGAAGACGTACGTGCCATTCCCCTGGCTGTTGTTCGGGTTGCTGATCCAGATGCGTGTGTACTTGGCCCCGAACTTGTTGTCGTGTCTCCCCGCCTTGTCCGGGATGAACCAGGAGAACGTGTTCTCGAACGAATACGAATTGTCCAACGAGAAGTCGGCCGTGTCGTCGGCTTGAATATTCAGACTCTGGTAGGACAACCGCGGCGGAAGGAGACTCTGGCCCGTGACGATCCCGTCGCCACAGGGAACGCAACGGCCGTACCCTCCGTCCAGTTCGCGCGCAAGAGGGTTTGAGTGGACGGTGCTCTCAAACGTGCCGCCAAACCGGAAGGTGTTCACCTTCGTATTCGAGACCACGGTCGTCCAGGTCCCGACCAGCGTCTGATCCAGATCGGTCTCATCGTCGTGACTCTGCGGTGTCTCGACGCCGCTCATCACGAAGAACTGCGGCGCGTACTCGCGCAGATGACGAACCGCCCACGTGTTGTTCGCGTTCACCTGGTGATCGACGCGCCAGAAAGTGTTCCAGGCGGACACGTCATCGGTGTTCGAATAACTGAATTCGGGCCGGTCGGCGAACGTTCGTGACTGGTTCCTGGACTGCGCGACACGCTCGATGCTCCCGAAGAAGAAGAGCTTGTTTCGCAGGATCGGTCCACCGACCGTGGCGCCCCACTCCGTCTTGCCGACATCCGGCTTGGGCCGGCCGGCGAGCTCCGTGAAATAGTCTTTCGCGGTGACGCCCTTTCCGGTGAAGAAATCGAAGGCGGAGCCCGACAGCTGATTGCTGCCCGATTTGGTCACCGCGTTGATCACGGCGCCCGACGCGCGGCCGTACTCCGCGTCGAACTGGTTGGTGATGACCTGGACCTCCTGGACCGTTTCGTTGGCCGCGCGGGCTTGACCGCCCACGTTCGACCCGCGCAGGTCGTCGATGTTGCTGCTGCCATCGAACGAGACGTTGTTGGCGGCCGCAGGCTGCCCGTTGGCGAGCATGGTGTCGTTCAGGAAACCGGCAGCGGGCACGAACACCGCTCCGGGCACGTTCCCGACAAACGCCATGTAGCTTCGGCTTCCCGACGGCAGCTGAGCGAGTTCGTCAGCCGAAATGTGGCCGCCGACCTCGGCCGACGACAGGTCGACGAGCGGGCTGTCGCCTGTGACGGTAATGGTCTCGGCGAGCGCGCCGACGTCCAAGGTGAGGTCGAGGGTCGACGTTCTTCCCACCTCGATCGTGATGCCGCGCCGTTCGAGACTTCTAAACCCCTCCATCTTCGCCGTCACGCGGTACCGCCCGGGAACCATCTGCGAGATGAAGTAGCTCCCGTCCGGGTTCGTGACGACCTCGCGAAAGATGCCGGTGTCTTCGTTGGTGATCACGAGCGCCACGCCGGGCAACACACCGCCCTGCTGGTCGGTGACTTTCCCGCCGATTTCTGAAGTTCCCTGTTGTGCGGAGGCGGGTGCCGCCGTCCACACGAACAGGCCCACAACCACGCCGAGCGCCAATGCACGCATCTGCCCCTCCTATGAAGTCCGAGAACGGGCTTTGCAAACGCGAGTAAAAGGGCGCGACGAACGTGAATAATTTCCGGAGTGCTACTGCCCCTATAGTGCGCGCGGACCGACGAGTGTCAAGCATTTTTTCATTGGGGCACGATAGAACGATTCAATCTATTGGATGTTGCCTGCCAAGATTAGGGTGAGACCTCCCTGGCCGTCGCTGAGCGACCCGCAAAAAAGAAAGGCCACGCGGGCGGTCCCGCGCGGCCTCATCGAGCGAAGCGCTCCGCGAGCTTATTGCAGCTGCGCGCCGGTGGATCGACCTCCCGCGGGGAAGATCTCCCTGAAGGCCGTCATGAAGCGCGCCATCTCCTCGTCGGTGCCGACCGACACGCGCATGTGCTGCGTCATCGGCGGGAACGGACGGCCGACTGCCACGCGCTTCTCGCGGAAGGCCTGGATGACCGGCTGCACCTCGCGACGGATGCCGACCATGAAGAAGTTCGTCTCGGTCGGGAGCACTTCGTACCCGAGCGCCTTGATGTCGGCGATGGCCTTGGTGCGGATGCGCACCGTGTTGTCGAGCACCTTCTTCTGCCCGGCCGTGTCGGCCAGACCCGCCGTGCCACCCCACTTCACCAGAGCGTTGATGCTGCCCATCGAGTACGGCCGCATCTGCTGAATGATGTCCGGCGGCGCGACCGCGTAGCCGAGGCGCATGGCGGCGATCCCGAAGATCTTCGAGAAGGTGCGCGCGATGACCACCGGCCGGCCCTCGAGCACGTAAGGCAGCGCCGTCGCATAGTCCGGGCTCTGCACGAAGTGGAAGTAGGCCTCGTCGACGAGCACCGGCATGTCGGCCGGAATCCCGTCGAGCAGTCGCTTCACGTCGGACTTCGAGACGATGATCCCGGTCGGGTTGTTCGGGTTGCACAGGTAGAGCACGCCAATCTCGCGTGCGCGCCGGTTGGCGGTGTCGATGAACGCCTGGATGTTCTGCGTGTAGTCCTTGTTGAGCGGCAGCCGAATCGCGTCGGACTTGATGCTCGTCGCGTGCTGGTACACCGAGCTGTAGGTCGGCTCGACGCCGAGCACTTTCCTGCCGTCCTGCAGGAACGTGTTGCCGACCACATCGAGGATTTCGCCGGAGCCGGCGCCAAGAAGGACATGCTGCGGGGTGACCCCGTGATGAGCGGCGATCGCCTGCACGATGCCGCCGTCCGGATATCCGTACCGGTTGGAGTATTTCCAAGCCGAGTTCATGGCCTCCATCACCGAGTCGAGCGGCCCCCACGGGTTCTCATTGCTCGACAGCTTGGCCATCGCGTCGTACTCGGTGACGCGCGTGCGCGCGGCGGCCGTCAGGTACGGGGCGCTCCCCGCCGTCCTGGGCTGCGACTGACCGAAAACCTCCGCCGGGCGCAGGCCGGCATACCCCAGCGCGGTGGCCAACCCGCCGACGAAGCCGCGACGACTCAAACTCATGACGTCCTCCGTAGTTTCGTGATCCGCTGCACGTGTACTGTCAGGCATTCTACGCCCGGCCCGGCGGGATGTCACTCGAGAAGTGAGAACTTAGAAGTTAGAAGTTAGAAGTTAGGAGTTCTGCGAAAGCTAGGGCGCGAGCGACGACAGGTACGCCGAGATCGCGAGCATGTCGTCGTTGGTGAGCCTGGCCACCGCCGGGGCCATCAGCTCGGCCCACACACCGTGTCTCGCGCCCTGTTGAATGTCGTAGAGCTGGCGCATCAGGTAACTGGGAGAGCGGCCCGCGAGCGGCGGCACGGGACCGAGCCCTTTCAGATCCGCGCCGTGGCACACCCCGCACCGCTCGGTCCTGCCGTTCCCTCCGGTCTTCACGAGCGCCTCGCCCCGCTTGACGCTGCCAACCGGGACGTAGGCGATGAACCCGCCGCGCGGATCGCGCAGCAGCTCGGTGCGCTCGGCGTCCTCCGGCGTCTCGATGATACGCCGGCCGATCGGCTCCGTCTCGTGACCCTCGACGACCAGAAACATGCCGCCCTGGGAGCGCGTCTTCGGCACGCGCTCGGCTTCAACGACGCGAATCCACGACGTCCACTTCATCGACCCGAAATACTCGGCCGCGGCGGTCACGTCCTCGTCGGTCATCCCGCGCGCGATCGCGATCATCGTGTTCGTGTTGGCTTTCCGAGGCTCGGCGCTTTTTCGGAGGCCCATCTTGAAATCGGCCATCGTCTGCCGGAAGTACTCGACCGGCAGACCGGCGACGCCCGCGTTTTCCGGACGCCCCTTGCCGTTCGGATAGTGGCACAGGCTGCACGCGCGAACGTCGGGCCTGCGGCCGTGCGCGACGATGTCCGGCATCAGCGGATGATCGCCGGGATACCAGTCGGCGGGACCGAACGCGTTGCGGATCTCGGTCAACGTAAACGCGCTGCCCGCTCCCACCAGGCGCCTCGCCGTCCCTTCGTCTGGCACCGCTTGCGCGGGCGGCGCGCCGGGCGCGGGCGCCGGCGCGATGTTGTACGCCCACGCCGGCGGGTCCTCGGCGGCGCGAAGAAGACCAGCCGCGCCGCACACGACGAGCGCGACAACCGCCGAACCGATCAGCCTTGTCTTCATGCTAGAGCCTCGATTCCCCAAATCCTCAAATCCTCAAATTCTCAAATCCTCAAATTCTCAATTTCGAGCGTCACCGCGCCAGCAGGTAGGTCATCTTCACCACCACTTGCCGATCGACGGGCTGGAACACGTCGTGCGGCAGGCCGGTCCGCTGCAGGCCGTTGTAGACCACGTACACATCGCTGCCCGGCCGGAAGACCCAGTTGAAGCGCACGCTGCTGCTGAATTCGTGCGTCGACGAGTTGTACTGCGTCAGCGCTCGGATCGACGCCCGCGGCGACGGCGTGTAGTCGACGCGCAGAATGCCGAGGTTGACGAGGAACGCGCCGTAGGGCATGTCGACGTCGTTCCGGTTGTACTGGAGCTCGGCCGAGAGCTGACTCGTGGCGCGAACGCCGAGCGTCGCGTTCAGCGTCTTGCGCGTGCCGCCGTAGAACCCGGACGGCGAGAACGACAGGCGCTCGTAGAACCGCCGGGCCGGGTTCGTGTTGAACGTCAGGTTCCAGTCATCGAACCGGTAGGTCCCGCTCGGAATGCGCACGCCAGGCTGAATCGCGAACGGCGCGTCGAGCACATCGAGATTCTTCTGGTAGACCACGTTGATGAACGAGCCGTCTTCGAGCGTCGTGCTCGTCATGAAATGCTGGGTCCGGCCGACCATCCGGTTCTGCTGGTCCGTCACGTAGGTGAAGACGAACATCGGGTCCATCACGCGAATGTTCCACTTCCCGGGCCGCGGCGTCCGGCTGATGTACGCCTTGGTCGTCTTCACGCCGGTCCGCTGCACGAAGCCCACTTCCGCATTGAAGTGCTCCTGGACGTCGAGATAGTTCAACCAGAGGTTCCACGCCGGATCGCGATAGGCAATCCGGCCGTAGAATGACAGGTCCTCGCCGTTCAGGCCGGGCGTCGCGGTCTTCGCCAGAAACGAGTTGATCTGCAGATTGGAGCCCACGGCGAGGTTGGCGTCCACGCCGAGCGTGCGGTTGTAGGCGGGGCTGCCGCCGCCCGCTTCCTTGTTCACGAAGATCGCGCCGATGCGCGATCGCGACAGCACGTCGTGGCTATAGCGGCCCACGAGGAAGTTCTCGCCTGGCCGGCTGAAGTAGTCGTCGGTTTGAATGTCGAGCAGGCCCACGTTGTGCCTGCCGGCTTTGCCGGCGAGGCGCGCGCCCGCCAGGATGCCAACCGGCTGGCCGTCGGCGGAGAGCCCGATTCGCCGGCTGAAGAACAGGTCGGTTTCGACCGGCGTCGACGTGAACGAGGTGCCGGTGCCCATCTGAAACAGCCCCGCGCTCTCGAGGAAGAAATCGCGCTTCTCGGGGAAGAGCAGGTTGAACCGCGTCAGGTTCACCTGCTGCTCGTCGACCTCCACCTGGGCGAAATCCGTGTTGACCGTCAGGTCCAGGTTCACGCCGGGCGTGACGCCGTAGCGGGCGTCGAGCCCGACGTCGCGCACCGCCGTGGTGCCGCTGGCAGTCGGCGAGGTGCGCTTGTCACGCGCGCCACCGAGGACGAAGGGCTTGAGCCTGGCGTCGGCGCCCTGGCTGAGCGAGGCCAGGCCGGAGAGCTGGCCGGCAAGGCTGACGCGCGTGAGGCCGTACGCCTTGGGAATCGGCGCCCAGAAGACCTGCTCGTTCTTCCGGCGGATGTTCCGTTGAAAGTTGAGGCCCCAGACCTTATTGTCCTTGGGAATGAAACGCAACGTCGTCGCCGGGATGGCAATCTCGGCGGTCCAGCCGTCGTCGGTGATGCGAGCCGCGGCTTCCCACACGCCGTCCCAATTGCGGTTGATGTTCGAGTTGGTGCCCCGTCCGCCGCCCTCGCCCTCGTCGGCCACCTGCTCTTCGAGCTTGGCGCCGAGCGGCGTGGTCACGAAGATGTAGCCGTTCCGCAAGTCGTGGAAGGTGTCGAGGAGCACCTGAAAATTGTCTTCGTCCATCAGGCGGTCCGAATCGCGGCGCATCTCGGTGGCCACGATGCCTGAAGGGTCCGAATCGAAGGCGTGGACGCTGATGTACAGGTGGCGGTTGTCGTACGCGACGCCGACCTCGGTGCGCTCGGTGGCGGGCTCGCCGATGCGCGGCTCCTGCTGGGTGAACGCGTCGAGCTTCGGCACCGCTTCCCACGCGGGTTCGTCGAGCACGCCATCGATCTTCGGCGCCTTCTCAATCCTGACCGCGCGGACCACCGGACGCTCCATGGGAGCGTCGATCGATGTGGTCGCAGGCTCGTGCTGGTGGGTCTGGGTCTGGGCGCGGACTGGCGAGCCGGCCAGCGCCGCCCCCAGCCCACACACCCCACAGGCTTTGATCATCGAACGTCTATTCAAGATTCTCAGTTCCTCAATTCCTCAAATCCGAGCTCGACGCGGCGCCGGTCTTCGCCAGCCCGGCGGCAATGTCGGCCGCGCTCATGTAGGCCGCGGGAGGCGCCCCGCCCTGCGCCGCGGCACCCACGGCGGCCAGCAGAACGAAGGCGGCGCGAATGAAGCGAATGAAGCGAATGAAAAGGCCTCTCATCGCTCACGGTATTATAGGGCGCGCGGCGCCGGGAGTCCGCCGCGTTTTGACGAAGGTGCACGAGTGCCGCTGGGTTATAGTTAGCCGCACAAGGAGAGGAACGATGAAGCTCTGCCACACAGCAGTCGCGGCAACGGTCGCGGTTCTTTCGATCGGGGTGTCGGCGATTGGCCTCGCGCAAGCGCCCCAGGGACAGGCGCCCCCGGCGCCGCTCGTCGACGCCAACCATCTGATTATGCAGCCCGAGCAGGCCGAGACCGGAGGGCGGGTCTTCGGCGACGCGTCGAAGCCGGGGATGTACATCACCCGCAATCTGTTCCGGGCCGGCAACGGGAGCAGGCCGCACTATCATGATTCGGACCGGTGGGTCACCGTGATCAAGGGCACGTGGTGGACGGGCTCTGGCGACCTGTATCAGCCGGACAAGATGATGCCCATCAAGGCGGGGGGCCTCATGTTCCATCCGGCCGGCTTCCATCACTACGACGGCGCGAAAAGCGAAGACGTCATCGTCCAGATCATGGGCATGGGTCCGGTGAAGACCGTGCAGACCGAGGTCGACGAAAAGGGTCAGCCGGTCAGTCGAGGCGCGGGCGGCGGTCGCGGCCGCGGAGCGCAACCCTAGGCGGCGGATACTCGCGTCGAATCAGCGCCGCGAGCGAGTGGAGCGAGCGGCGGTAGGCGCTGGGGGTGGGGCCCCAGCGCAAAGTAGATAATGAGGTCTACATGAACAGAATCACATCCGTACTCGCGGCTCTCGCGCTCGCCAGCTTCGCGGCAGTTGTCATCAGCGCCCAGAATCCACCGGCGCAGGCGCCGGGCCAGGGTCGCGGCGGACCGCCGCAGCCGATGTCGTTCTTCATCACCAGCGTCGGCAAAGGCGACGGCGCGAACCTCGGCGGGTTGGCCGGCGCCGATGCCCACTGCCAGGCGATGGCCCAAGCGGCGGGGCGCGGCGCCGTGACGTGGCGCGCGTATCTCAGCACGCAAGGTCCAGGCGCCGTGAACGCGCGCGATCGGATTGGCACTGGTCCCTGGTTCAACCAGCGCGGAGGGCGCATCGGGCAGAACGTCGCCGAGCTTCACGGCGACACGATCGAACAGGCGCGCATGGGCGTTGCGCTCGGCAAGCAGTTGTCCCTGACTGAAAAGGGCGCGCCCGTCAACGGCGTGGGCGACACGCCGAACCAGCACGACATCCTGACCGGAACGCAGCCCGACGGTCGTGCCTACACCGACGCCAACGATCACACCTGCGGCAACTGGAGCAGTAACGGCCGCGGCACCGCGCAGCTCGGGCACTCCGACAAGCAGGGCGGCGGCAACGGGTCGTGGAATTCCGCGCATCCCAGCCGCGGCTGCAGCCAGCCGGAGCTTGTGGCCACCGGCGGCGCGGGATTGTTGTACTGCTTCGCCGTGAACTAGGCGCGCACGGCGCGCCTGCGTCCCTCGACTTGGCTCGGGACGACCCTGAGCCGTTCGAAGGGCGCAAGCGACCGAGCCGCCGCCTGCGCCGAAGGCTTCGGCGAGCCTCGCCATCGCTCGCAGGGCGGAGGCAGGGGGTGTGGGGCGGAGCCCCACGTTAGTAGGTCACCCGGGCGCGATACCTCAGGGTCGCCGTGCCATCGGGTGCCACCGGCACGGAGAAGTGCGCCGCCCACGCGGCCGTTTTCGTCCACTCGTGTGACGAACGCAGCATGCGCCAGGTCCCGCCGATCGGCTCGTTGACCTCGACAGCCACCGCTGTCGACTTGTGGTTGCGAAGCGTGACCTCGTACTCGACCTCGTAGGTGCTGGCTGCGATCTT
Organism: Acidobacteria bacterium RIFCSPLOWO2_02_FULL_65_29; assembly: GCA_001767435.1. Lineage (GTDB taxonomy): Bacteria > Acidobacteriota > Vicinamibacteria > Vicinamibacterales > CAVVIG01 > 2-02-FULL-65-29. The sequence continues at coordinate 48,564 of MEKT01000027.1, forward strand.
CTGGAAGTCGATCTGATTGCGCTCGCACACCACATCGAACGCGTTGCCGATCTTGAGATTGAGCGTCTCGTCGTTCGGCGTGTGGTCGATCCGGTCCTCGCCGACAAACTGCACGCCGCCTTTCGAGTCTGACTGATACACACGGACAATGCCGGCCGGCATCGGCATGCCAAGACCCGTGCGCTCTTCGTTCTTGAACTGATAGAAGACCTGCACGACGTCCTTGATCGGCGATCCCGGATGGGTCGCGTTGTGGTAGTAGAACGCCTGGCCCTCGACCACGTAGCGTTTCTGGACAGGGACGCCGGTGCCGCCGAGCATGCTCACCTGTTTGGTCTCACTGTTGTTGATCGTCGTCTTGCGTCCGAGCGTGTACAGGTGGTAATCGGAGAACGATTCCTGCGCCATAGGCGCTGAGGCGGGCGCCCGCTCCGCGCGCAGCGAGTCGGCCGCCATCCGGCCGAGTACGTTGCGGACGCGGTTCAGATCGCCCGCCACGAGCTGCAGCCTGGCGTTCCTGAACGACGTCCCGCTGCCGTTGGTGAGCGTCACCCAGCCGTCGACGTCCGCCGACGTGTCGTCGCGGGCCACGGTCAGCACGTAGTCGGCGTTCCAGGAGAGCTTTCCAGCAAGATACGACGCTTCGACGCGGTGGCGCGCCGCGCCGCCGTTCTCGAGCGTCCAGATGAGCGTCGGCCGCGAGTAGAGCGTGTCCGGCAACGCAGGGAATCGAATGTGGTCGGCGCCAATCCCGGTGACGATCTCGTTGCCGATCCTCCACACGGGCGCGCTGTTGTACGAGAGTAGATGCGCTTTCACTTCCTCCTGGCGCGTCGATCCTCCCTCCTGACGATTGCGGATGAGCGTCAGGTCGCGCCCGACGTACTTGCGCAGGAGTTTGTCGGGGTCGAGCAGGTCGTACTCGTAGTTCTGCTCGAGCACGCTGACGCGCGACGGCTCGGTGAGCGAGCGGAAGTGGACGGTCGCGGGGTTCACCGTGGCGGCGATGTCCATGAAGTGAAGGTCCGACGTGCCACGCGCCAGCTGGAGGTTGCGCACGTCGCGCACGAGCGCGATGTCGGAGTTGTAGACCGTCACGGCCAGCTCGACCTGGTCGTCGAGCGTCGTCGTGGCGTCCTGCTCCGCGGCGGCGACGGTCGACGCCACTGGCGGGCGATTGAGCGGGAGCATCGCGGTCGAGGCGACGAGAAGCGCAGCGCCGAAGAATCGTGCAGACATGACCATCTCCTCCGGAGAAATGAGGTCAGGTGGATCGTCGTTCCGACAAGCCCGACCCCTTTCTCTGAGAACGGGGACGTCTGGAAACCTTGCAGAGGGCTACGGCGGTTTTCACTTGTGCGTGGTACCAGACGCGGTCGACAGTTGACAGTCTACAGTTGACAGAACACACCCATCGACGTCGATGACCTGTCGACTGTGAACTGTGAACTTCGCGACGCCGAGGTGCGAAGCGCTCTATTGCCAGGTGCGGCCGGCGTCGGTCGTGCGGAAGACGCGGCCATCGGAGGCCGTCACGGTGGCGGTCACGCCATCGATGGCCTGCACGCCGACAAGATCCACGGCTCGAGGAAAGGCCACGCGAAGCCAGGTGCGGCCGGAGTCGTCGGTGCGAAGCACGGTGCCACCTCGTCCGACGACCCAACACACCGACGGCGCCGGCGCGGAACCGGCCGTCAGGTCCGCGGTCACACCGGACGCCTGCGTTTGCCATGACCCGCCGCCGTTCGAAGAGACCTCCACCGATCCGCCCGCGCCGATGCGCCACCGGACAGATGGATCGGGCGACGCGACCTGACGGGCGTCGGCCGCGTCTTGACGAAACGCCCTGTCGCGCTCGGCCGCTGCCGCGGGCGCGGCCAGGGGCGACGCCGCTGCAGACACGGCGGACGGTTCCGCGGCCAATCTCCCCAAGGCGTCCTGCGACGCCAGGGCTCCACGTCGCGGTGTCTCTTCCGCCGGGCGGGCGCCGGAAACCGATTCATCGCGGCGCAGCGCATTCGATGCCTCGGCCTTCGCCAGCTCATTCACGGGCTTCGACCGCGCGTCGGCAGAAGCGGCGCGCTCGGCGCCCACTGCGGCCTGGGGCGGCACAGGCTGAACACGATCGGCGAGCGTGGAAGGTGGCGACGCGGGCGCCTGCGCACTCGGCGTCTCGATCCGTGCCCGCGAGAAGGGCCGGGACGAATCGATGGGCGTCGTCCTCTGCGGCACCGCGAACCAGAGGCTCACCGCCGCGACACCCGCACCGAGCGGCACAAGCCATCCCAGGCTCCACTTCCACGAGCGGTGCGCGTCAGCGGCCTGGACGGGTGGCTGCTTCATCAGCACCGCGACCATCGCCTGGCACCGTGCGCACTCCGACACGTGTGCTTCAGCCATCGCGAGCGCGCGCGGGGACAATCCTTCGTCTGCCCACGCGGCGAGCGCTTCGGCGTCCAGGCAGGGGCCGAGCCCGCTCGGCGCGGGACCGGCCGCGCTGGCCTGCCGCAGCAGGTGCTCGAGCGATCGATCCTTGTCGCCACTGGCCATCATGGCTGCATCCAACCCCTACTTAGAACGAAGTGAACCTGATGTCTTGCGATCATCGCCCGCCGCGAGCATCTCGTTCAGGTCGATCGGCCCGGCGTCGTCGACGACCGACTGGAAACACTCCTCGACCGCCGCGTCGGTCAGTCCCGCCTCCGCGCGAAGGTACTGCTCGACATCCTGACGGATCGCCTTGCGCGTGCGCGCCAGGTTCCTCGACACGGTGGCTTCGTGCTCACCGAGGAGCCGGCCGATCTGGGCCAACGTCATCTCCTGACCATAGTAACAACTGATTCGCAGCCGATCGCGGGCCTCGAGGCCGGCCAGTGCACGGCCAAGCCCCTGCCGAACGAGCGCCACGTAGCGTGTCCGCTCGGGATTGGACCAGGCGGCGGGCGCGGCCCTCGCCGAGGGCGCCTCTGGCTCCGGCATCGGTTCCATGCGCCGGCCGGCGCGCAGCCGGTCGACGTGCCGCTGCGCGAGCACCGCGCGCAGCCACGTGGCCAGGCTGCTTCGTCCGTGAAAGTACCGAAACAACGACTGTCGAGCGCCCTCGCGCTCGGTCAGTCCGTACAGGTCCGCATAGAGCGAGTCGGCCAGCTCGCGGGCGCCGCCCGTGGGATCGATCGCGTCCGCGGATCGATACAAAACCGGCCGGAACTCGAGCACGAAATGTTCCCACGCGGCGGCATGGCCCGCGGCGCACGCGCACGCCAGCGCGAGGTCTTCTGCGTGCAGGGAATCCAGATACCGACCGAGCTCGCGAGCGCCCGGGATGTCGCCGCCGAACGCCTTGCTCGCGCTCGCGTGCAGGGCCGCCACGAACACATCGATCTCGAGTTGCCACCGCGCCGCACCCGCACGGTCGAACTGCCGCTGGACAGTCGCCTCGTCAATCGGCAGCGCCGGCATGCCACTCTATTCTGACAGCTATCAGCCGTCAGCCCTCAGAGCCTGTGAAGAATCGCTGTCGTGTCTGCCTTGGGGCGGACTTTTCATGGTCCGGCTGAAGCCGGACACTACAAACCTGCGATTTCTTCACACGCTCTCAGCTGTCAGCTCTCGGCCACGCCAGTCTACAGTTGACAGTCGACAGGTTCCTCAACTGTCAACTGTGAACTGTTGACTGTCAACTTCGCTGATCGCTGATCTCAACTGTCAACTGTCAACTGTTGACTGTCAACTTCCCTGATAGCCGATAGCCGAAAATGGTAGTCTGATCTCTCGTGGACCTCAACAGCCGGTCCTACACTCGGCCCGCCCGCCTCCTGCATTGGATCACCGCCAGCCTGCTCGTGCTGTCGTTCGGGCTTGGGCTTTCGATGACGCGATTCATCGGCGACGATCTCAAGATCCGCGTGTACGGCTGGCACGAATGGGTGGGGGTCACGATTTTCGCCGCCACCATCGCGCGGCTCGTGTGGCGCCTGGGCCATCGGCCACCGCCGCTCGACGTGCCATGGGTGGAGCGCGTCGGCGCCGGCTCGGTCTACGTCGCGATGTACGTCGTGCTCCTCGCCCAGCCCATCGTCGGCTGGCTGATGAGCACCGCGTTTGGCTTCCCCGTCGTGTACCTGGGGCTCGTGCCGTTACCGCAGATCGTGGAAGTCGATCGCGATCTCGCGGCACGCCTGCAGCAGATTCACTTCGCTCTGGCGATGACGCTCGTCGCGCTGTTTGCCGCACACATCGCGGGCGTGCTCTACCATCATCTGATTCGTCAGGATGGCGTGCTCGGGCGCATGCTGCCCGGTCGGGCCAGCCGCGCCAGCACGAAGCGATAGCGCATCAGGCCACGGCGGTAGAGGCGTTCGAGCATCAGGCCGCCATGGAGCGAGTCCACGAGCGAGCCGAGAACGGAGCCGCCCAGCACCCGTCTCCACCGCCGGTTGCTCAGCACCAGGCGCTCGAGGGCCGCCCGATCCCGCAGCGGAACGAGCGGCGTCAGATCCTCGTCGTGCTCGACCGAGAGATGCGCCGCGGCGAATGCGGCGGCGAGCGTGCGGTCGCGTGCGATGGCCGGACACGACCATCCCCCGCGGAACGCCGCAAAATCCGGATCGTCATCGCCTAGCGTGTCGCGCGGCACATCGTCGATGATCGCGAGCGTCCCCCCCGGACGAAGCGCGCGCGAGAGATGGACGACCGATCGCAACGGATCGGCCGAGTGGGCCAGCGACTCGATGGCCACGACGAGGTCGGCGCCGCCGGGCACCACATCCGTCAGGTCGGCATCGTAGCTCCGCACGTGAAAGCGGCAGGATCCGGCCACCCCACGTCGCGCTGCCTCCCGTGCGGCACGCGCCTGCTGCACGGGGCTGAGCGTCAGGCCATCGTATTGCCCGTCCAGCCGTGCGCACATGTAGAAGACCGTTCCACCGAACCCCGACCCTGCGTCGATCACGCGCGGCGCCGCGATGGGCCCAAGCGTGGTCAGCAGACGATCGTGCGCGACGTCGGCGGGCGCCACCTCCGCGCGATCCGATCGCAGCAGGCGGTGGACCGTCAGCGGATCGAAGCCGCCCTTGTGTCCGAGGCGGGCGACGAGGCTGTGATACCGCGACAGCCAGTCGTAATACCGCGCAACGCGCGATTCCCGCGCCGCCCCCGTCATGAGCCCGGCCATTATCGGTCGTTTGGCGATAAAATCAGTGGATGGTCCGGAACGCTACCGCGCTCCTCCTCGTCTTGACCCTGGCCGCGGCGTCGCCTTTCGGGCAGACCCCGATCAAGCTCCCCAAGAATTCCTATACCCCCGCGCAGGACGTCGAGCTCGGCAGAAAGGCCGCGGCCGAGGCGCGGAAGCAGTACGCCGTGATCGACGATCCGGTGATTGCGCGATACCTGACCAGGCTCGGCGATCGCCTCGTGGCGGTCGCGCCGCGCGAGCTCAACCAGCCGGTCTACGAATACTCGTTCACGCCGCTGAACGTGAAAGCAATCAACGCGTTTGCCCTCCCTGGCGGACCCATGTTCGTCAACCGCGGGATGTTCGAGGCGGCCAAGGAGGAAGGCGAGGTCGTCGGCGTGATGGCCCACGAGCTGTCGCACGTGCTCCTGCGCCACGGCACCGCGAACGCGTCGAAGGCGCGGAACCCGTGGCTGCAGCTCGGGCAGCTCGCGGGAATCATCGGCGGCGCCGTCGTCGGCGGCACCGCTGGCGGGGTAATCTCGCAGGGCAGCCAGTTCGGCCTCGGAACGATTCTGCTGAAATACAGCCGCGACTTCGAGAAGCAGGCCGATCTGCTGGGCGCGCAGATGATGGCGCGCGCTGGATACGATCCCCGTGCGCTGGCGCGCATGTTCGAAACGATCGAAAAGGAATCCAAGGGCGGCGGCAGTCCACAGTGGATGAACAGTCATCCCAATCCGGGAAACCGGACGGCGTACATCACCAAGGAAGCCGGACAACTCGCGAGCGGGCCGCCTCCCGATACGAGCGATTTCCCCGGCGCCAAGGAGGCGTTCGCGAAGATTCCGGGTGGCGCCTCGTCGGCCAAACGAAACGAGTCGGCGGCCAGCGAGACGCCGGGGGCCATCGGCGTTCCCGGGCGGCCCGTCCCGGCGCCTTCGAGCCAGTTCCGCAGCGTCGGCGTCAACGGTGTCTTCCAGGCCACCGTGCCGGCGAACTGGACGGGCATCGAGTCGCCGGACTCGATCAAGTTCGTGCCGCCGAATGCCTTCGGCCCGCTCAACGGCGAGACGGTGTTCACGCACGGCGTCGAGTTCGGCGTGGCGAGGTCGGGCTCGCGCGATCTGCGCGAAGCCACGAGTGCGTGGATCACGGCGGTCCGCCAGGACAACCCAGACATACGCGTCGCAGGCGATCAGCGCACGCTCCCTCTATCGCAGCGCACCGCGATGGCCACGCCGCTCTCGAACCCTTCGCCGCTCGGCGGCGACGAGTGGATGACGGTATACACCACGTTTCTGGCCGACGGGAGCCTCTTCTACTACCTCACGCTGGTGCCGGCGCGCGAGGCGCCGGACTACGATTTGGCGTTCGAGCGGATCACGCGGACGCTGCGATTGACTGACGCGCCGTAGAAACGCCGGACCACTTCTACGACGCTCCGCGCTGAAGCCTGCGACCGCCGGCAATCTGCCGCCTCGTCTAGACGCCGTCGCAGCTCGTGGATACCTCGTCTACATCCAGAAGAGGTGCGTCAGCTTTCCAATCTCGTAAAGCGATGGTATAGAAGGAGTTAGAAATAGCTGAGATGACTATAAAATATCTTTGTGTACCATAGAGTCCTTTGGTGGTATATTGGGTGGCAGCACAGGACTGAGTCGACCTGCACGGGGGTCCCCCTCCTCGTTTTGGAGTCGCGGGAGGACGTGTGTATGGCGCCTGTTATGAAAGGTCGTGACGTCGTGCGCGGAGTTGTAGGTCTTGCAGCCGGCGTGTGGATGGGGCTCGTCCCCTCGCTTGTGCTCGCGCAAAACATCGCTCCAAACGACGTCATCTACGCCTGCGTGCGAAGTGACGGCACCCGCGACGGCGATCCCAACGATGGGAGGCCTGTCCGGCTGATCAGCATGAACGAGGCATGTCGGCGGGGCGAAGTGCGAGTTCAGTGGAACGTCATGGGCCCACCGGGTCCCGCAGGACCTGCGGGCGCGACCGGTGATCAGGGTCCGCAGGGCGCGACGGGACCGCAGGGCGCAACGGGTGCGACCGGAGCGCAAGGCCCGGAAGGTCCGAAGGGCGACACCGGCGAGCCTGGAGCGGGCACCACGGTGACGCCCGCGAGCGAGCTCAATTGCCTCGCGGGGGGCGTACAGGTCACCGACGACGATGGCAATCTCGCGTTCGCGTGCAACGGCAGGGACGGAGCCGACGGAGCCCCAGGCGCTCCAGGCACCACGGGACAAGGCGCACTGACGGTCCCCTCCGCCGCGGGCTTGACGATGACGACGGTCGGCGCGTCGAGCGACGTCCAGGGTCTGTCGTTGACGGTCACTGTGCCCAGCACGGCCGCCGCGGTCGTCATCCACTCGGACGGCAGCATTCGATTGGTCAATGGAGCGCTCAACCAGGGTGTGTCCATGGAGATTGACTTGTTCGTCGATACGAATACGACGCCCACGGTCCTTCGCCGGATCATCGTGACCAACACGGTGTTCTTCGGTGTCACGAGCTGGGCGTTCACGATCGCGCTGGATGGCCCGGCGACGAATAAGGCACTGGCGCTGACGCCCGGTGATCACACGTTCAGAGTCGCCGCAAAGTACCTGAACCAATCACCCTCGACGGCCGGGCTTCAGCCCATCGTCGGTGATGTGGCGAACGGCGCGCACCGCGGGACGCTGACCGCGATGGTCATCAATCAGTAGCTGAAGATTGCTCGTCGAACGGCGCGGGTCATCATGGCGATGGCCGGCGCCGTTTGCGTGTACGGCTATCGGGGCTCGCCGCCTTCGCGCCGAAGGCGCTACGGCGCGCCACGCCGTGGCTCGCTCAGCGATCAGGCGAGCGGAGGCGAGGCTCGGGTCCGTTGCGTGCCGGGTCACGTAATCAGCATGGACGCAGACGGGCGGAACGGTGCGACAATACGGCCCGTGAGGTGCACCGTGAAGCGTGTCCGACGATCTCTAGGCGCCGCCGTTCTGGCCTTCGCATGCGCCGCCGTCCTGCTCGCCCAGCAGCAGGCGGCCGAAGCGCCCGCGGCCGACCGCCGCGTGCAAACGCGTCCGGCAGTCACCGGCCTCCATGGCCTGGTCGCGGCCGGCCATCCGATTGCCTCGTCCGCCGGATTGCAGATGCTGCTCAAGGGCGGAAACGCGTTCGACGCCGCCGTGGCGGTGGGCGCAGCGGCCGCGTTGGGCGAGCCCGAAATGAACGGTATTGGCGGCAACGGCTTCATGACGATCTTCGAGAAGAAGACCGGCAAGGTGTTGTCACTCGCGATGGCGGGCGCGGCGCCGCGTGCGCTGAAGCCGGCCGAGATGACGCCCGAGACGCTCAACGCCGGCATGAAGGCCGGCATCGTGCCCGGCAATCTTGGCGGATACCTCTCGCTGCTCGAGCGCTACGGCACGATGAGCGTGGCAGACGTCTTCGCCCCGGCGATCGAGATCGCCGAAAAGGGATATCCGATCGATCCGATGCTTGCGCAGTCGATCGATCGCGGCAAGAACAACCTCGTGAGGTATCCGACGACGGCAAGGATCTTTTTGCCGGGCGGCCAGCCACTCAAGTCCGGCGATCTCCTGAAGAACCCCGACTATGCCGCGACGCTCAGGAAGATGGTCGAAGCCGAACAGCAGGCCAAATCCCGGAAGGCTTCGCGCGCGGCCGCCATCCAGGCCGCCTTCGATCGATTCTACAAGGGCGACATCGCGCAGGAATTCGATCGCTTCTTTCGTGAGAACGGCGGGATTCTCACCGCCGCCGATCTCGCGGCGTACGAGCCGCACTGGAGCGAGCCGGTCCATACGGCGTATCGCGGCTACGACGTCTACAGCAATCCCTCCACGTCGCGCGGCGGCCTCGAAGTGCTGATGCAGGCCAACCTCGTCGAGGGCTTCGACCTCAAGGCGTTCGGCGCCGGCTCCCCCAAGGCGCTCCACGCGATGATCGAAGCCATCAAGGTGGCCAAAGCCGACATCTACCGATACGTCGCCGATCCGAAGTTCACGATCATCCCGACCTCCGGCATGCTCGCGAAGTCTTATGCCGCCACACGCCGCAACCTGATCGACATGACCAAGGCGGGCCCGTACCCGGAGCCTGGAGCGCCTGCCGGGAGCACGACGAGCGCCGGCCAGCAGCAGGCCGACGGCCGGGCGTTCCCGGACAAGTACGACGCCGATCAGCACACCACGAGCTTCTCGATCGTCGACGGACAGGGCAACGCCGTCGGCGTGACGCCCACCCTCGGTGGACTCTTCGGCAACAACGTCGTCGTCGGCTCGACCGGGCTCCTCCTGAACAACGGGATGCGGCTCGGCTCGACGTCGCCCTATCCCGACAATGTGAACTACGTCGGTGCGGGAAAGACTCCCATTCTGAACAACTCGCCCGTCGTCGTGCTCAAGGACGGCACGCTGGCGTTCGTGTTCGGGTCGCCGGGCGGCGAGACGATTGGCCAGACCGAATTCCAGATGCTCGTGAGCCTGATCGACTTCGAGCTGCCGGTGCAGGAGGCGATCGAATCGCCGCGCTTCGCGCTCAACGCGAGCCCGAATTTCTACAAGCCGGGCGCCGAGATCACGGTGTCGATTGAGAATCGCGTGGCCGCCGGCACCATCGCGGCCCTGCGGACGCTGGGCCATAAGCTGAACGTCCAAATCGGCTGGGGCAGCATCGGGCATATGCAGACGATTCGCGTGGATCTGAAGACCGGCGCGATGACCGCAGGCGGAGATCCGCGGCGCACCGGCTATGCGATGGGGTATTGACTCGGGGCTCGGGACTCGGGACTCGGGATGTCTACCGGGGGGCCTCGGCCATACGCGCGGCCTTGAGCATCCCTTCCATCGCGTAGTTCGCTTCGTGACAGGCGTATTCGTAGATCCGTTCGTTCAAACGCGTGAACGGCAGCGAAACGCTCCACGGTCTCGTGAAGGCCGTTGGATTGTCCACCGTGAATTCGTAGTGCAGCGTGTCGGCGTCGACGCGCGTGAACCGCTCGACCAGATGGAGGTGGCGGTCGGTGCCTCGGACCGCTGTCTTGTCGGAGAAATTGGTCGACTCGACGACGAGCGTGTTGCCTTCCCAGCGGCCGCGGGGATCTCCGAGCCAGTGG
>MEKT01000027.1:58868-98163 GCA_001767435.1 Acidobacteria bacterium RIFCSPLOWO2_02_FULL_65_29
TCGCCGGCACGTGCGGGCGCCCGTCGAGCGGGACGACGCGGGCGTCGTGGATCATCTCGTTGGCAATCACGACGTAATCGCGCGTCTGTACGATCTGTAGATTATTGTTGTACGGACCAGGCAGCAGCGGCGGGCCGGCGTTGAACAGCAGGCAACGCTCCGCCAGTGATCGTTCTTCGGGCCCTTCGGTATTGCGCCGCCGGATCTCGGCCCGGGCAGACGCGGCCTGTTGCCCGACGGGCGTCGGGGCCGGCAGCCGCCCGTCCGTGGGATCGACGATGAGCGACGTCTGCCTGGTGCCGACGGTCTTCGTGCCGCGGTCGTACCAGAAATTGTTGTATGCCAGCGCCACGTCGCCCGCCGTGCCCGGCGCGCGCCGATCGGCGTCGTTTCTCTCGACGGCGCGCTTGGCGAACTCCTCGGCCTCCTCAGGGGTCAGCCGCTCTTTTCCGGCCAGGTCGGCGGGCCGCTCGAGCGGCGTCACCGTCGCGAAGCTCCAGGTGCCCTGCAGATCGGGACGGCCCTCGGGCGTCTTGGGCACGACCCACTGCGCGGTGGATGTGGGCCGCGCCTGCCCCAGGAGCGGTGCAACTGCCAGCGCGACGGTCGCGGCAGTTGCGAACGCGACACATCGATGGGTCATTTCGACGCCGTCTCGAGCGCGCGCGCGCCCCGCAGCACGTGTTCCACCATACGGTTGCCTTCGTGGCAGGCGTATTCGAACATCCGGTACTCCGGATCCCGCGTGATCGGCATCGCGACGGTCCAGGGCTTCGAGTACATGGCGGGATCGTCGATCGTCACTTCGTAGTTGATCGTGTCGAGGTCGACGCGCGTGAAACGCTCCACGACGTGCAGCGCCTCGGTCTGCATGACGCCCTTGACGCGGCCCGAGGCGGCGTTGGTGGCAATCCAGCCGCGGCCGTTGAAGTTCGTGGTGTCGACGACGAGCGTGTGACCCTCCCAGCGCCCGCGCGCGTCGCCATCCCACGCGCCAAGGTGCTTCGGCACGTGCGGGCTCCCGTCGACGGGAATGATGCGAGCGGCGTGAATCATCTCGTACACGATCACGACGTAGCCTGGCGTCTGGACAATCTGGTAGGCGTTGTTGTAGCCGGCGGGAAACATCGCCCCGGGAACGCCGCGGGTGATGCAGCGGTCCCACACGCTCATGAATTCGTACGACTCGGTGATGCGCGCTTCGTTGTCGTCGCGCCGTCGCTCGGCCTCCGGCGTCAGCGCCACGCGCCCATTGGGCGGGTCGACGACGAGGGACGTCTGCCGCGTGCCCAGGACCTGTGTGCCCTGATCGAACCAGAATTCGTTGTAGCTGCCCACGGAGCCGCGCGGCGGATTAGAATCGGCCTGTGCGCGCTGTTCGAGCGTGCGTTTCTCGAGAGCGGCCGCCTCCTCCGCGGTCAGATAGCGCTTCTCCGCCAGACTGGCTGGCCGTTCGAAGGGCGTAATCGTGGGATTGGTCCAGATGCCCTGCAGGTCCGGCCGGCCATCGGGCGTCCCTGGCGGCGTCCACGATTGGGCCTGCAGACCCGCCGGCGCCAGGAGCACCGTAACGCACGAAGCCACAGCGAGTTGGACGGATCGGCGAACATTGGTCATTGTGAGAAGGTCCTGGCAGATCTTAGTCCTTTTCCGGCCGATTCGAACGATTTTGCGAAGGCTGCGAGCCTCGACGTCCGATATAATTAGCGGGCACATGACTACTCAGGCTCTTGTTGTATTGGCTCTCTAAGTCATATATAGTCATGATGTGGCCGCTGCTACCGTGTTCCGAGAAGGGGCTCACGTGAGCCGACCGATCCCCGCTCAGTCCCCGCCAGCGACCGACGAAGCCGCACACCTGCGGCTGATCCTCGATCGACAGCCGGCCTGCATGATGCGGATCGGTTGCGACGGCACGCTGTTGGCGGTCAACGACGCAGCGCTCAGCCTGTTCGGCGCCGAGGCGCTCCCGCAGATTCTCGAGACACCGCTGACCGATCGGCTGGTCCCCGAGCATCACTTGCTTTGGCGCGAATTCGCGGCGCGCGTCTGGAGCGAGGGACCGGGGTCGGTCGAGTGCGACCTGGTTGATCTTGCGGGCGCCGTGCGCTCGGTGCGGCTGCAGGCGATCGCGCTCCCCGAGCATCCCGACGGTATCCGCTCGCTCCTGGTCAGTGCGCGCGACCTGTCCGCGACCCGCCGCATCGAGCAGGCGTTGCAGGACGCGGAAACGACCAGCCGGGTTGTCGAAGAAATGCGCGCCACGCTCACTGCAGAGCAGGCCGAACGTGACGCCTCGCGGGCCGCCGCCGCCGAATCGCAGCGCGCGGCGGAGGCGCTGCGCACCGAGCTCGACCGCTCGATGGCCGAGCAGCGGCGACTGACGGATGACATCGTGCAGCGCGATCACGACGCGCGTCAGAAGGAAGAGGCCCTGAAGCGACGCGACGAGGAGTCGCGGTTCCTCCAGTCGGCCGTCGAGCGCTACGAGTCTGAACAACAGCGGCTCGAGTCCGAGGTCGATCACGCCATCGGCGAGAGCCGCAAGCTGAAGGGCCTGCTGGAGGAGACGCGGCACGATCTCGAAGGGGCACAGGCTGACATCATCCAAGCGCGCGCCGAGATCGAACAGACCCGGACGACCGCCGAGGCGGAGCGTGAACGGGCCCGCGCGGCGCTGCAGATGGTGGAGGCCGAGCTCGCGCGAGCGCGCGAGGATCGCGAGGCGGCGCAGGCCGAGATCGAGCAGGCGCAGGCCGAACGCGAGCAGTTCGAAGCGACGGTGAAGAAACGCGACATCAGCCGCCAGCGGATGCTGGCCGCGCACGCGGCCGCGCGCCTGCAGGCCGAAACCGCCCTCGCCGACGCCATCGCGCGGCACGAGCGGCTGGCGAAACACATCGAGACCTTGGCGCGAGAGTGCTCGCCGGAGCGACACGAGTAATGGCCTCCCCGCGCAGCGTCACCAATCCGTCTCCTGCCGATGGCTCCGTCGAACAAGGCCAGGCGCCACGCCTGACCGCGGCCGAAGTGCCGTCAATCACGGGCATGCGGCTGAAACCTCATGGCGCGGGCGCGAAGCTCGTCAACATCTCCGCGAGCGGCCTGCTCACCGAGTGCACGTCGCGCGTGAAAATCGGATCGACCGTGGCCGTGCTGTTCGAAGGCAGCTTCCCGGTCCAGAGTGTCGTCGGCCGCATCGTCCGGTCAGAAGTCGCGTCGATGGGCCGCGACGGCGTTCTGCGGTACCACGTCGCCATCGCGTTCAACCAGCCGCTCGCGGTCGACGTGCTTCCGGCCTCGACGCCGGCGCCATCCGCGTCGGCGCCACCCAATCCGCTCGACGCCCCGGATCCCATCGCGGCGATCGCCGCTTCTGTGGCGCGGGCGCCCGCCGCCGTCCGTAATCGCTGGTAGGGTTCGCCACTTTTTCGATCTTGCGCGCGTCGCGCCGTGGGTCTACGCTACGGCTCTATGACGAAGACGAAGACACTCCTCGCTTCCATCGTGGCGGTCGCGATCGGCGGCTGCGCGCGCCCGACTCCGGAACGCCAGATCGTCGACGACGCGGCCGCGGCGCTCGGCGGCGCCGACCGGATAGCCGCCGTCCGAACGCTGGTCATCGAAGGGTCCGGCACCAACGGCAACCTCGGGCAGGACATGACGCCAGACGCCACGGGGCAGACCTTTGCGGTGAGCAACTACCGGCGCGCGATCGACGTCGCCGGCGCGCGAGTGCGCATCGAGCAGACGCGCACGCCCAACTTCACCTACTTCCAGGGACCGCAGCCGCAGAAACAGGTGCTCGGCATCGATGGGGACGTTGGCTACAACGTGGCGGCCAACGGGAACGCCACGCGCGTCCCGAACGCAGCCGCCAGGGATCGGCGCGCGGAGGTCTTCCATCACCCGCTGACGATCGTTCGCGCGGCCCTCGACCCGGCCGCCACGCTGTCGAATCCGCGCACCGCCGGCAGCGAGAGCGTCGTCGATGTCACGACGAGCGGAGGCCTCGGCTTCACGCTGGCGATCGACAATGGCACCAAGCTGCCGACGCGCGTCGTGTCGATGACCGACAACGTCAACCTGGGCGACGTCGCCATCGAGACGAGCTTCGCCGACTACCAGGACGTGAGCGGCCTCAAGCTCCCGGCGCGTTTCACGACGAACACCGACAAGACCACGACAGCGACGCTGCAGGTCTCGAAACAAGCCGTCGACGCCGACGCGGGCGATCTGGCCGCGCCCGAGGCGGCGCGATCGGCCACGCCCATCACGGGACCGGCGCCCGCCAACGTCACGGCCGAAGTCGTGGCGAAGGGCGTCTGGTGGCTCGCGGGACAGTCGCACCACAGCGTGCTCGTGGAGTTCAGCGATCACCTGACGCTCATCGAGGCGCCGCAGAACGACACGCGCGCGCTCGCGGTCATTGCGAAAGCGCGGGAGCTCGTACCGGGCAAGCCGCTCACCCACGTCGTGAACACCCATCATCATTTCGATCATTCCGGCGGCATTCGCGCCGCCGTCTCGGAAGGGCTGGCGGTCATCACGCAGAAAGCCAGCGCCGCGTTCTACCAGGACGCCGTCGCGCGGGCGCACACGATCGCACCGGACGCGCTCGCCAAGAACCCCAAGCCGCTGAAACTCGAGACGGTGGACGAGGAATTGGACCTCAAGGACGCGAGCATGACGGTCACTCTGTACCGCATTGCGGGAAGCGGGCACGGCGACACCATCCTGATGGCGTACTTCCCGCGGGAACGGCTGCTCGTCGAAGCGGACGTGTACACGCCGGGCGGCGCGATCGCGCCGTACGCGGAGAATTTTCTCGAGAACATCAAGAAGCGCAACCTCCGTGTGGACAAGATCGTGCCCATCCACGGCGCGATCGGACCGTTTGCCGATCTGGTCAAGGCGGCGCAGGGAACAAAATAGAAGTCAGAAGTTAGAAGTTAGAAGTTAGAAGGACTGAGATGCTGAAAGCTGAGAGCTGAAGGCTGACAGCTGCTTGAAAGCTGAGAATGTGGCGACACTGACACGGAGTGAATTTCTGCGTTTGAGCGCGGGCGCGTCGGCCGCCTGGTGGCTGGCGCGGATCGAGGCCTCCGCGCAGCACGACGACCGCGCCTCGCGCGTGGCCAGCATCATCAGCGAGTACGACGCGCAGGGCCTCCATCGCACGGCGACCGAGGTCGACCTGCGATCCGCGCGATGGCTCGCCGATCAGGCGGCGCGCGCCGGCGCGGACGCCCGGCTCGACACGTTTCCGGTCAACCGCGTCGACGTTCGCGCGGCCTTCGTCGAGGCCGAAGGCCGCCGCGGCGAAGGCCTGCCGCTCTTCGACGGCGGATTCACCGATGCGCAGGGCGTCACCGGACGCATCGGGCCGCCAGAACACGGCTTCTCGATCGCCCTCGTCGTTCTCAACTCGGCCGGGATTTCCAGCGAAGGACGTTCGCTCGACGCGCTGAGGCGATCCACGACGCACCGCGGGATCGTCGCCGTCACCGAGGGCGCGCATCCGGGCCTGTCTCCGTCCAATGCGGGCGGGTTCGCTGCGCCCTTCGGCCTTCCGGTGCTGCAAGTCGCCACCGACGACCACCTGTGGCTCCGCGACCTGACGGCGCGCGGGCTGCCCCTCCGATTCGTTGCCGACGCGGTGCGGACACCGTCCGACGCTGCGAACGTCGTCGCCACGGTTCCCGGGCGACAGCCCGACCTTGCGCCGCTCGTGGTGATGACACCGCGAAGCGGCTGGTACCACTGCGCATCGGAGCGAGGCGGAGGCCTCGCCTGCTGGCTCGAGGCCATCCGGGCGGTGTCGGCCGCGAAATTGCCGCGTACGATGGTCGCCGTCGCGTCGAGCGGCCACGAGCTTGGCCATTACGGCCTTGACCGGTTTCTGGCCGCAAGACCCGGACTCGTGAAACGCGCGGCCGCATGGATCCACTTCGGCGCCAACATCGGCGCCGCTGGCGGGACGCCGCGCCTTCAGACCTCCGACGATGCGATCGAGGCGATGGCGGGAGAAGCGCTGGCGAACGCCGGCGTGGTGGTGCGACAGCGCGTGCCGCGCGGGACGCGGCCAGGCGGCGAAGCGCGCAATATTCACGACGGCGGCGGGCGTTACGCGTCGATCCTCGGAAGCGGGCCGTTCTTCCACAACATCGCCGATCGCTGGCCTGCGTCGGTTGACGTCGCGGCGGCCGCGAAATTCGGCGACGCTTTCGCGGCGCTGGCCGTCCGGCTCGCGCAGGCTGGCTGATCCCGCTTCGTGCGTCGCGCAGCCGGCCTGCCCCGCCCCCCTTGCCTGCCCTGCCCGCCTTTGCCTGCCCCGTCCGCCCTGCGTTGCCCGCCCTGTTGGTTGACTTCCCTCGACCAGGAGCGTAATTTCTTTTGATCTCATTTCTCGGTGTCTCGTACCCGGAGGACATATGACCAACCGACGAGTCCTACTCGCAAGCGCGGCGTTCGCCGGATTGTCTGTCGCGCTGGCGAGCCTGCAGGTGACCCCGAGCGCCCAACAGCCCACCGCGGCCGTCAGCGTCGACAACGACGATATCGGCGGCACGGTGACCGGCCCGAACGGTCCCGAAGCCGGCGTGTGGGTGATTGCCGAAACGCCGAACCTGCAGACGAAGTTCGCGAAGATCGTCGTCACCGACGATCAGGGCCGCTACGTCATTCCCGATCTTCCCAAGGCCACCTACAGTGTGTGGGTACGCGGCTACGGCCTCGTCGACTCGCCGAAGACGCAGGTCGCGCCCGGCAAGGTCGTGAATCTCAAGGCCGTCCCGGCGCCCAACGCGCAAGCCGCCGCCCAGTACTATCCCGCAGGCTACTGGTTTTCGTTGATGAAGGTGCCGGACAAGAGCGAGTTCCCTGGCACGGGTCCAACCGGCAATGGCATCGCGCCGACGATGAGGAGCCAGGCCGAATGGCTGCGCAGCCTGAAGAACGGCGGATGCTGGGGCTGCCATCAACTTGGCAACAAGGCGACGCGCGAGATTCCCAAGGTGCTCGGCACCTTCCCGTCGACAGCGGCCGCCTGGGAGCGCCGTGTGCTTTCGGGACAAGCCGGTGCGCAAATGGGCGGCGCGCTCAACAACTTTGGACGTGAGCGCATTCTCGCGGCATTTGCCGACTGGACCGATCGCATCGTCGCCGGTGAAGTGCCGCCGGCGCCGCCGCGGCCTCAGGGTGTGGAGCGAAACGTCGTCGTGACGGCGTGGGACTGGGCCGACCCGAAATCGTACCTGCACGACGAGGTCTCGACCGATCGGCGCAACCCGACCGTCAACCCGAACGGCCTCATCTATGGCGCGCTCGAGCTGAGCAAAGATTATCTGCCCGTGCTCGATCCGGTGCGGCATGTCGCCAGCCGCGTCGAGTTGTCGGTGCGCGATCCGACCACGCGGCCCGCGTCAGGGCCCACCATGCCGGCGCCGTCGCCCTACTGGGACAACGAGGTCATCTGGGACAGCAAGAACAACGTCCACAACCCGATGTACGACGAGCAGGGCCGCGTGTGGCTCACGTCGGCCGTGCGCCCGCCCGCCAATCCCGATTTCTGCAAGGAAGGATCAAGCCATCCATCGGCCAAGATGTTCCCGATCGGCACCGCGGGGCGGCACCTGGCGATGTGGGATCCGAAAACGCGGCAGCTCACGCACATCAGCACCTGCTTCGGCACGCATCACCTGATGTTCGCCGAAGACGCCAACAACACCCTGTGGACGAGCGGCGGGGGCCAGGTGGTCGGCTGGCTGAACACGAAGATGTTCCTCGAGACCAAGGACGAAGCGCGCTCGCAGGGCTGGACCGCACTCGTGATGGACACAAATGGCAACGGCAAGCGCGACGCGTACGTCGAGCCGAACGTGCCGGTCGATCCAACGATGGACAAGCGGTTCGGCGGCGCGTTCTACGCGGTCTCGCCGGCGCCCGATGGCTCGGTGTGGGGCTCGAATCTCGGCTTCCCGGGCTCGGTGATTCGCCTGTCCCCCGGCGCGAACCCGCCCGAGACCGCGATCGCCGAGGTGTTCGAGCCGCCGATCAACGGCGCCACGCCCGTGAACGGATTCTCGCCGCGCGGGATGGACATCGATCGCAACGGCGTCGTCTGGACCGCGATGGCGAGCGGGCACATGGGCAGCTTCGATCGCCGGAAATGCAAGGGCCCGCTCAATGGGCCCAAGGCCACCGGCCAGCACTGCCCGGAAGGCTGGACCTTCTATCCCGAGCCGCTCCCGCAACTCAAGGGCGTCACCGACTCGGGGAGTGCCGAAGCGGGCTATTACACCTGGGTGGACCAGTTCAACACGTCCGGGCTTGGAGCGAATACTCCCATCGACACGGGCAACGCGTCCGACGGTCTGTTGGCGCTCAAAGACGGCAAATGGATCGTGCTGCGCGTGCCGTACCCGCTCGGCTTCTACACGAAGTGGCTGGATGGACGCATCGACGACCCGAACGGCGGGTGGAAGGGCCGCGGGCTGTGGGCAACCGTCAGCACGCGCGCGCCGTTCCACATGGAAACGGGCAAAGGCACATCGAGCAAGGTGTTCCACTTCCAGGTGAGGACTGACCCGTTGGCGAAGTAGGAGAAGTCCGGGTCACCAGCGGCCGCTCGCGCCGTCGGCCTGAGCGGCCGCCGCTGAAACGACTGCCCGAATTCGACGAGATCGAGATGCTGGAGCTGTCGCCGAGCTCCAGCAATCCGATCCGCACGCGCCCAGACATTCGCGGACAATGGGGTCGTGGGAGACGCATCCGCCCGGTTTCTTCAGGCACATCCCGATTACCGCTCGACCGCCGCGCTCGATGCGTTGCGCGCGTCCGACTACGGGCGGCTCGATGCCTGCCTCCACACGTATCTGGACTACACGGGCGCCGGCCTCTACGCCGAGTCGCAGATCCGCGAACATGCCGATCTGCTGACGCGCACGGTGTTCGGCAACCCGCACTCGGGCAGTCTCGC
Organism: Acidobacteria bacterium RIFCSPLOWO2_02_FULL_65_29; assembly: GCA_001767435.1. Taxonomy (GTDB): domain Bacteria; phylum Acidobacteriota; class Vicinamibacteria; order Vicinamibacterales; family CAVVIG01; genus 2-02-FULL-65-29. The sequence goes on from MEKT01000027.1 coordinate 67,849, forward strand.
CTCGATGGCGACGACCGATCTGGTCGAAGGGACCCGGGCGTCGGTGCTGGAATTCTTCAACGCCGCGGCCGACTACACGGCGGTGTTCACGCTCAACGCCACCTCCGCGCTCAAGCTGGTCGGCGAGGCCTACCCGTTCGCGCCAGGCGGGCGGTACCTGCTGACCGCCGACAACCACAATTCCGTGAACGGCATCCGCGAGTTCGCCGCCGCAAAGGGCGCTGAGGTCGACTACGCGCCGCTGACCGTGCCCGAGCTGCGCATCGATCGCGCGGCGCTGTCGGCGCGCCTGGCCGAAGGCGGTGCCAGGACGAGGACGGGAAATCTCTTCGCCTTTCCCGCGCAGTCGAATTTCTCGGGTGTGAAGCACCCGCTCGACCTCGTCGCCGAGGCGAACGCCGGCGGGTGGGATGTGCTGCTCGACGCGGCGGCGTTCGTGCCGTCGAACCGCCTGGACCTGGGTGCTGTCCAGCCGTCCTTCGTGACGATTTCCTTCTACAAGATGTTCGGCTACCCGACCGGCGTCGGCTGCCTGCTGGTGCGGAAGGACGCGTGGCAGCGGCTCCATCGGCCGTGGTTCGCGGGCGGCACGGTGAACTTCGCCACCGTGCAGGGACGCCGGCACCTGCTGGCGCCGCGCGAAGCCGGCTTCGAGGATGGCACGCTCAACTATCTGAGCATCCCCGCGGTCGACATCGGCCTTCGCCACCTGACGCGCGTCGGCCTCGACGTCATTCAGACGCGCATCCGCTGCCTGACGGCGTGGCTGATCGACGAGCTGCTCGGGCTTCGGCACGCGAATGGACGGCCCATGGTGCGCGTCTACGGTCCGACCACGACGGAGATGCGCGGCGGCACGATCACGCTCAACCTGTACGATCCCGACGGTCACCTGCTCGACTATCGCCGGATCGAGGAGCTGGCCTCGGCCGAACGCATCTCGCTTCGGACCGGCTGCTTCTGCAACCCCGGCGCCGGCGAGACGGCCGAGGGGTTGACCGAAGCCGACATGATCGCCGGGGTTGACGCTGGCATCGACATGACGCTGCCGAGGTTCCTGCAGATCATCCAGCACCGCGGCGGCAAAAGCGCCGGCGCGATCCGCGTCTCGCTCGGCCTGATCAGCAACGTTGCCGACGTCGGCCGATTCCACCGATTCGCCGCGGGCTTCCTGAACCAGACCGAGCTGACGCTGGGCAAGGTCAGTTTCGACATCGAGTCGTGCAGAATCATCAGGGATGGGGCGTAATCCGCGGCGACGCAAACCTCGTATAATTCCGTCGTGCTCCTGCGCCTGACCCCGCTTGTGGCGCTCATCGCCTTCGTCTTGGCGGTCGATCTGGTCGCGCAGCGGCGCGAGCCGATGACCCAGGCCGCCGTACGCGCACTGGCCAAGGAAGCGGAGGCCGAAGGCCGCGGCGACAAGAACGAGATCGTGATGGCGCTCGACAAGCGCGTCCGCGCCCGCTGGGGCGACTTCGAGTCGTTCCCGGTGACCATTGTGCGGCGCGAGGACTTGAGCATCGTGCTGTCGACGCCGTTCATGACCTACCGCCGCACGCTCGCGGAATACCTGCGCATGGAGGATCCGCTCGCCAAGATCCCGTGGATTCCCACTGCCGTGGTGTCGGTGAGTCCCGGCCAACTCGGCGCGCCCGACATCACCGAGGTCGTCGTCGAGCGCGGCGGCAAGGTCGTGGCACCGGCAGAGAATCTCCTGAAACCCATGTCGTTCACGAATGGCAGCGGAGACACCGCCGTGATTCACGCCGGCGAAATCCGGTTCCCAATGTCGGCGTTCGCGCCCGGCGCGACGGTCACGATTTCGGCGATTCCCAAGACCGGGGAGCGCTTCACGCTGACGCTCGACGAGAGTCAGCTGCAGACGCTGAAGTGAAAGTCAGAAGTTAAAAGTTAAAAGTAAGAAGGACTGCGATCAGGACACTCGCTGCGCTCCTCGTTGTCTCCCTGAGTGCCGCCGCGTGCAGCCGAGCTCCGCGCGACTCTGGGCCTGCGGCGCTTGTCGAGCGCGCTCGCGTCTCGATGGGATCGGAGCTGCGCCTGACGGCGTGGACCGCGGACGAGCCGCTCGCGGTCTCGGCGTTCGACGAGGCCTTCTTCGAGTTCGACCGGCTCGACGACCTGCTCACGGTGTGGCGCGACGACAGCGACGTGCAGCGGCTGAACGCGGCCGCAGGCGAGGGTCCCGTTCAGGTCGGACCAGAGGTCCGCGAGATCCTCCGCCTTGCGCGCGAGGCGAGCGAGCTGACCGGCGGCCGGTTCGACGTCACGTTCGGCGCGCTCGCGGACGTGTGGAGGTTCGATCACGATCAAAGCGACCGCGTTCCGCCTCGCGACGAGATCGATGCGCGGCTGCCGCTCGTCGATTACCGCAAGGTGCACGTTGACGACCGCGCTGGCACGGCCTACATCGCCCGCAAGGGCATGCGCGTGCACCTCGGCGGCATCGGCAAAGGCTATGCGGTCGACAGGGCGGCAGCCGTTCTTCGGCGACGGGGCATCAGCGACTTCCTGATTCAGGCGGGCGGCGATCTCTACGCGAGCGGACGCCATGGCAACCGGCCCTGGCGCCTGGGCATTCGCGATCCCCGCGGACCGGCCGACAAGAGCTTCGCGGCCATCGATCTGTCCAACGGCACCTTCAGCACCTCCGGCGACTACGAACGGTTCTTCTTCGCGGGCGGCCGCCGCTACCACCACATCCTCGACCCCGCCACGGGCGAACCGGCGCGCGGATGCCGGAGTGTCACGCTCGTGACCGATCGAGCGGTCTTCGCCGACGCGCTCGCCAAGGGCGCCTTCATCCTCGGCCCGGTCGAAGGCATGGCTCTCATCGAGCGCCTGCCGAATGTCGAAGGCGTGATTGTCTCGAGCACCAACGAGGTGTTGGTCTCGTCCGGTCTGAAGGATCGCCTGACGATGCTCACGCCTCCGACAAACGCACCGTAGTCGTTAGTCGTCAGTCGTCAGTCGTTAGTCGAGACACGGCCTGGCTAACGACTATCGACTAGCGACTATCGACTCGCAGGTGGCGTCAGGAGCTGCCTGGCCACCCGTCTCGCGCTATCCCGCACGGCGCGTGCCGAGCTCGACACCGTCATCGTCGCGCGCGAGACGGCGTCCACGTCGCTTCCGACCCTGAACTGATCGCGGATGCTCTTGCCCTTGAATTGCACCGGGAACTCCGGCGTGTCGACCGAAAAGTACCCGTACGGCTCGTGGTGATCCACGACGACGACGCCGGTCAGGACGCCGGCGGTGTCCATGCCAACCAGAATCTTGATGGGACCGTCGTATCCCCGCTCGAGGGGCGTGAGCTCCGTCGTCCAGAACGCGTAACCGGCGAGCGCGGGAGAACCGGTGGCGGGGTCGTTGACGAAGGCCTTGTAGTGGGGCGGCTCCCCGCTCTTTGGCGAGAAGCTCGAGGCCGACGGAAACAGCTGTCGGAGCTGCGCGTCCTGTCGGCGGTCGATCGGCAACTGGCCACCCGCCACGACGGTCGCGGCGGCGACGAGAATCCAGGTCAACCTGACGCGGGTCACCCGCATGATGGACTACTATCATCGCACCATGAGCCTCGCCTCCCGACAGCGATCTGATATGGGTATCGCGCTGGCCGCTGTCGCCGGCCTGATCTTGTGCGCGGCCGCGTCCCACGCCCAGAATCCACCGCCACCGCAGGCCCCCGCCGCCGCAGCCCACGGTCTCCCTGGCCGTTACGACCTCAAGATCGAGAACGTCCGCGACGGCGTGCTGTATGTACCGGCCGGCTACAAGGCGGGCACAGCCATGCCGCTCCTCATCTGGCTGCACGGCGCCGGCGGCTCGGGCAACGTGTCCACGAACATGACGGCGCTTGCCGACGAGTTCGGGTTCATCGTGCTCGCGCCCGATTCTCGCGAGTGGACGTGGGACGCGATCCTGGGCCACTATGGCCCCGACGTCGAGTATCTGCAGCGCGCCATGCAGCAGACCGTGTCGCGCTACAGCATCGACCGCGCGCGCGTCTGGCTTGGCGGGTTCTCCGACGGCGCCTCGTACTCCTTGTCGCTCGGCATCAGCTACGGCGACGTGTTCAAGAAGATCTTCGCTGGCGCCCCCGGCGTGATGCAGCCGATCGAGGTGAACGGCAAGCCGCCCATTTTCATCTCACATGGTCTCCAGGACCAGACGATGCCCATCGACGAGACGAGCCGGACGTTCGTGCCGAGGCTGAAGGCGCTCGGCTACGAGATCATCTACAAGGAATACGAGGGCCGGCACCAGCTGCCGCCGGAGATTCTCAGAGAAGTCATCGAATGGTTTAGCAAGAGCTGACACTTCAGATTTCAGAGTGGCTTTGTCCTGTTCGCCAAAGTAGTGCTAACGACTCTACAGCCATCCCGATCGCCTGAACCCCGCGAACAACCCCACGCACGCCACAATCATCACCGCCCATGCGGCCGGATAGCCGTACGCCCAGCTCAGCTCCGGCATCTGGCGAAAATTCATGCCGTAGATCCCAGCGATCATCGTCGGCACGGCGATAATGGCCGCCCACGCCGCAAGGCGCTTGACGTCGTCGTTCTGTTGAACCGAGATCAGCGACAAATGCGCCTCGAGCGCCGCGGTCAGGAGCTCGCGCAGGCTGTCGATCATCTCGTTGACGCGCAGCGCGTGGTCGTACACGTCGCGGAAATAGGGCCGCGTCTCCTCGTGCACGAGCGTGATGTCATATCGCGTCAGCCGGTTGCACACCTCGACGACCGGCGACACGGCCCGCTTCAGCGTGAGCAGATCGCGCTTCAACGTGTAGATGCGATTGGCCGTGTCCCGGCTGACGCGCTCGCCGAACATCTCGCCTTCGAGCGTTTCCACCTGCTCCTCGAAGGCCTCGATGATCGGAAAGTACTGGTCGACGATGAAGTCCATCAGCGCGTAGAGCACGAACCCGGGACCCTTCTTGAGGAGCTCGGGCGCGGCCTCGCACTTGGCACGCACGCCAATATGCGACTTGAGCGACCCATGGCGGACCGAGATGACGAAGCGCTCGCCGACGAACACGTGCGTCTCGCCGAGCTCGAGGCGGTGGTCCGCGTCGAGCTGTGCGGTCCGCAAGACCACGAACAACGACCCCTCGTACTGTTCGAGCTTGGGCCGCTGGTGGGCCCTGAGCGCGTCTTCGACGGCGAGATCGTGCAGCCCGAATTCGCTCTGCACCTGACGCAACACGTCTTCGCGGGGTTCGTAGAGCCCGATCCAGACGAACTGATCGGTTTCGGCCAGCGTTTCGCTGACGTCGGCGATGGGCAGATCGGCCACGCGGCGGCCCTGCGCGTACGACGCGCAGGCGATGACGCCCCCGTCGTGGGTCCCGTTCTTCGTCTCGAGGGTGGCGTTGGCCATGAACCGAGGCCCTACGAGTGGCGACCCGCGGCCACCGCCGGCTGCGGCGATCTTCGAAGCAACGCCAGGGCCGTCATCGGAAAGAGCACGACGGACAGGAGCCCCGCGGCCATCAGCGCCGAGGCATTGGTCGCCGTCACCAGCTTCAGCTCGACGCCGATGCTCGTCGCCGCCACGATGAACGGCAGCGACGTGGCCTGGAGGAGCGCGGCCACCGGAACGCGCGCCGACCCGATGAGGGGCCGGTACAGCACCGCCGGCGCACCACGCACGACGAGGAGTGCCGCGAGAAAGATCGGCACCCGTGCAAGCGTGCTCGAATCGGCGAAGAGCGCGCCGAGGTCGAACTGGATGCCGCTCGCGACGAAAAACACCGGTACGAAGACACCGAAGCCAATCGCCTCCAGCTTCTCGTGAAACTTCGGATGGGTCGTCTTGTAATCCGGATCGAGCACGGCCAGGAGCGCGCCGGCGATGAAGGTGCCCAGAATGGCTTCGAGGCCGAGCCTCCCGGCCAGCGCGGCGAACGCAATCAGCAGCAGAAACGCGCCGCGAACCCTGATCTGGGCCGTCGTCTCCTGCAAGCGCAACAGGGCGTTGCCAAGCCGCGTGGACTTCTCCGCCGTTGTCATGGCGATGACCACGATGAGCGTCATCACGCCGAAGCCTCCGACCAGCAGCAGCTTGGTCGTGGGATCGGCCTCCTCGCGCGAGAACAGCAGCGACAGCAGGAGGATGGTCCCGAATTCGGCAATCGACGAGGCCGCCACGATGATCTGTCCGAACTCCGTTTCGATCTGACCGGCGTCCTTCAGCACGGGCGCGACGACACCGAGGGCCGTCCCCGACAGGATGACGGCGACGAGCAGCGTCGACTGCACCATCCCGGCGGCGGCGAGCGGATAGCCAATCGCCAGCGCCAGGACAAGCGACGCCGCAAAACCGGCGAGCGTCAGCGTGAGCCGCCGCCCGCGCATCAGCTTCACGTCGAGCTCGAGCCCGGCGAGAAAGAGCAGGAACGACAGGCCGATGATCGACAGTACGCGGATGGGCTCGTCCATCGTGACCCAGCCCAGACCAGACGGACCGATCGCGATGCCCGCCAGAATCTCGAGCACGATAGCGGGCAGCCGCACCTTGGGAATCAAGCCCAGGAGGAGCGGTGCGATGAACGCCACGACGCAGACGAGCACAAGCCCGGAAAAGGACATGATGGTGTGTGAGCCGCGCCACAGTATGCCAGTCGGCCAGCACACTTTCCAGCGCGGTGTGCCATCATAGGCGCCCGTGAGATTGGTTTCCTTGCTGGCGGCCGCGACGCTTCTCGCCGCGGCGTGCCAGTCGCCGCGACCGCCCGAACCCGCCACGCCCCCTCCCGTGCGCATCGTCGGATGGAAGCCGCTGGCGTCGTGGACGGGCCGCGGCAACGTGCAGACCGAGACGTTCCTGAGCGATACGGGGTCGTTTCGGATTCGGTGGGAGACGAAGAATGAGTCGCGCCCTGGCGCCGGCACGCTCGAGGTCGCGTTCCGCAGCGGCGACAGCGGGCGCGTCATCATCGACGCCGTCGATCAGAAAGGCGTCGGGAGCGGTTTGTCAGAAGTCGGCGACATGGTGCGCTGGTACTACCTGTCGATCGACTCGGCGAACGTCGACTGGTCGGTGACGGTCGAAGAACCGATCATGGGGCGGACGGTTGTCAGGACGGATCCGTAGTCGTTAGTCGTTAGTCGTTAGTCGTTAGTCGCCGCCTCAGTACACAACCGCGCCGGTCGCGGCAATGCGCCACTGAGCGGGCACCTGGGCCTTCGCGCCCTGCTGCGCGGCGAGCTCGGCGGCTGCCTCGCGGCCTTCGCCGCCCTCGATCTTTTCCATTACGCCCTGCGCAGCGGCTTTGTGGCCTTTCGCGCTCAAGGGAAAGACGATGACGCCGTCGTGTTCCACTTGAATGAGCACCGTCGACCCGTTCGGCTGTCCCTCGGGCGCGAGCGCCATCCAGCAGCCCATGGCCGTGCAGACCTCCGTCACGACGCCTTCGACGCGGACGGTCTTGCCACCGAAATCGGCGGGACGTCCAAGCAGCTGCGCGATCGGCGTCGCGTCCGCGAGCGTGACGCCCTTGCCGTACGTGTCGGCGGCCGTCGCCGAGACCGACAGCAGCAACAAGCCGCTCACGGCCATCACCGGAATCAGATTCTGGGAACGCATCGGTTATTCTCCATTAGAGCCATCAACTATCAGCGAAAGATTATACGCCAAGGCTCGAGTCTTGAGTCATAGGCCACCCGAGCGCGGCGGGGCCAGCCTGACCAGGGTGCGGGATGTGCAGATGTACATCGCGCCGTCTGGTCCGATGCCGAGCGCGCGAATCTCGTCGAACCACTCGTGGCGCAGGTGCTCGGTCGCCGCAACCTTGAAGGGATTCTCCGGATCGATCGTCAACCGCAGGAGCGATCGATCGGCGGAGGCCGCTACGAAGAGGTTCTCGCGAAACGAGGGAATCAGATCGCCTCGATAAACGGCGAGCGCCGTCGCGCCCGTGCCCTCCGGCAGACTGTAGCTGGACACGACCGTACGTGCGCCAGACGAGGCGTGCAGCAGACCTCCAGACGCTCCGGCGCTGTCCAGCACCCAGAGCGGCATGCCGTTCGCTCCCCACGCGACGCTTCGCGGCCTGCGCATGCTCGGCACGTAGACTGGCGAGGCGCCCGGTTGATCGGACGGCGTGGTGGCCTCGGCCGTCAGCCGCAGAATTTTTCCGCTATAGGACCCAAAGTCGCCCGCGCGCCCGGCGTCGCCGCCATCGTCCAGCCCGAGGTACAGGCGCCGATCGGGGCCAAAGCGAACGGTCGCCGCGGTCCCCGAATCCGAAGCGGGCACCTCGTCCAGCAAGACCGCCCGGTCGCCCAGCGTATCGCCGACCCCGCGCAGGCGCGCCAAGCGAAAACCGCGCGGCGTGGTGTAGACCAGATACACGAGCTTGTTGAGCGTGTAATTGGGATCAACGTCGAGCGCGAGCAGCCCGTGGCCCTCCTCGGTGGACACATCGGACAGCTCGAACGCGGGCTGCGGCACGATTCGGCCGTCGCGAACAACGCGCACGCGGCCCCCACGCTCGGCGACAAAGATGCGGCCGTCGGAGCCGAAGGCGAGATCGGTCGGCCCGTCGAGTCCATCGACCACGACCTCGGCCCCCAGCTCGACCCCGTCGATCGTCGTGATGCGGCTCGCCGTGGCCGGTTCGGAAGGCGAGGCCGCCGACGTGCTCGTCTGCCCGACCAGAAACACGCTGATCGGCGACGACCGTTCGCTCTCGAGCCTGGTGCCGGCCACCTCGATGTACGCCGACAGCGTGAGCTCGTGCAGCCCCGGGGTCATCGAGGGCAGCCGACTCGTGCACGCAAATCCCGCGGGACCGGCCGTCGCGCCGCACGAAAGGCCATCGGCATCGCGCGCGACGTTGTCGACGTAAACCAGGTAGCGGAAGGTGGCCAGCTCCTCGACGCTCCCCGCCTCCTGACTCCAACCCAGCCTTTCAGTGCCGGTGATCCTCTCCGCGCCCGGGGGAATCGGCGGCTCGGGGGGCTTACCGCACCCGATGGCCGCGACGGTCGCCAGCGCGACGAAGATCCAGGACCGCACAGAACGGGATGATACAGTAAGCCGCGATGCGGCTGGTCGCGCTCGCCGCGGGAAGCGTGCTCGTCGCGTTACCGCTCGTCGGCATCGCCCAATCCGGCGTGCGCGCGATTGTCCACGCGTCGGGCGTGACGTCGCCGGTCGGCATCGTCCAGGATCCAACGAATCAGTCGGTCCAGTTCGTGGTCGAGCAGGGCGGCCGCATCAAGGTCGTTCGCGCCGGCAGCGTCCTGCCCACCGTGTTTCTCGATCTGACGATGGCGGTGTTGTCGGGCGGAGAGCGGGGCCTGCTCGGCCTCGCGTTCGCGCCAGACTATGCTACGAGCGGCCGCGCCTTCGTCAATTTCACCAACCGCGACGGCAACACGGTGATCGCACGCTTCAAGCGCTCGGCCGATCCGCTCGTGGCCGACCCCGCTTCGCGATTCGATCTCAAGTGGAGCGGCTCGGCGGTCATCGTCCAGCCGTACGCCAACCACAACGGCGGCCACCTGGCGTTCGGACCAGACGGTTTCCTCTACGTCGGGCTCGGAGACGGCGGCTCCGCGAACGATCCGGAGCATCGCGCGCAGAATCCCAGGGAACTGCTCGGCAAGATGCTGCGCATCGATGTCAACGTGCCCGACGCCGATGCTGCCGGGTACCGCGTGCCCCCAGACAATCCATTCCTCGCCGGCGGACCGGCCGGCACGCGGCCGGAAATCTGGGCGTTCGGCCTCAGGAATCCGTGGCGCTACTCCTTCGACGACCCGACGCTCGGCGGCACGGGCGCGCTCGTGATCGGCGACGTCGGGCAGGGCGCGTGGGAGGAGATTGACTACGAGCCGCCGCGCCGCGGCGGCAGAAACTACGGCTGGCGCAACCGCGAGGGCGCGCACAACCATGTCACGTCACTGCAGCCCGCGTTCCTGCCGCTCGTCGATCCCGTTCACGAGTACAGCCGCTCGGCGGGCGCCTCGGTCACAGGAGGATTCGTCTACCGCGGCCGCGCGCTCGGCTCCGCGTTTCGGGGGCGTTACTTTTTCGCCGACTACGTCTCGGGGCGCATCTGGTCGATCGCGCTGACGCTCGACTCGGCCGGCGAGGCGCGGACATCCGATCTGCGTGAGATGAACGCGGACCTCGGGATCGGCCGTGTCTCGGTCAGCTCCTTCGGCGTGGACGCGTCGGGCGAGTTGTTCATCGCCGACTATGTCGGCGGCTCGATCCTTCGGCTGACGGGTCAGTCCGTCGCACCCCCGGCGCCGACGAGACCCACGATTGTCAGGTGACCCTCGAATTTGAGGATTTGAGGATTTGAGGATTTGAGGATTTGAGGAGTTGAGGAGTTGAGGATGAGGATTTGAGGAGTTGAGGAGTTGAGGAGTTGAGCAGCCGCTGTTCTCGCCGATGCAATTGACACCCTGCCGAAGCCGCAATACAGTCTTAATTGCCACAGTTTCCAAGTAGTTACAGTTGCTCGATGATTGGCAAGACCTTCGGAAAATATCGCATCGTCGGACAGCTCGGGCGCGGCGGCATGGGCACGGTGTACAAGGCTGTCGATGAGACGCTCGAGCGCGACGTCGCCATCAAGGTCCTGAACCCGGATCTCGGCGATAGCGCCGTCATGAAGCGCTTCCGCGCGGAAGCGACCACGCTGGCCAAGCTGAATCACCCTGAAATCGCGACCATATTCGAGCTGTTTCGATCGGACACCGAGCTGCTGATGGTCATGGAGTTTGTCAGGGGCGAGACCCTCGACAAGCTCTCGGATCGGCTCGGACCGTTGCCGCCGGAGCGGGCGGCGTACCTGATCGACAGAGTGCTGGCGGCGCTCGAGCACGCCCATCGCGCCGGTATCGTCCATCGCGACATGAAGCCGGCCAACGTGATGGTCACCGAGGTGGGGGGCGTCAAGATCATGGACTTCGGCATCGCGCGCGTGCGCGGCGCCGACCACATCACCACGGACGGCTACATGATGGGCACGCCCGCCTACATGCCGCCCGAACAGGTGCTCGGTCAGGAAGTCGACGGCCGAGCCGATCTGTATTCGGTCGGGGTGGTGCTCTACCGTCTGCTGACCGGCTCGCTACCCTTCAACGCCGACACGGCGATCGGGATGGTGCAGAAGCAAATCTCCGACCCGCCGACGCCGCTGAGGGTTCACCGTCAGGGGCTGCCCGAGTGGTGCCAGCCGGTCCTCGAGCGCGCGCTCGCCAAGTCGCCGGCCGATCGGTTCCAGACGGCGGAAGAGTTTCGCGACGCGCTGGTCAAGGGTGCCGGCATGATCGCGGGCGAGCACATCAAGGCGCTGGCCGCGGACCTGGAAATCATCACGCCGCCAACGCTGGCCAAGCTCGAACGGGCGGGGCTGGCGGAGCTCGACGCTCCGTCCGTGCCAGCAGTCCCTCCGCCCGCGACGGAATCGGCCGCGCCGCTCGCGCCGCCGCCCGCACGCGCGGCCGGTGATCCGCGGAAGGGGCCGCCTCTGCCCGCCACCGAGCACCTGGCCGTCGAGGGCGCGACGATCGTGCTGCAGAAGCAGCATTTCGCCGTCGCGGGCTCGCTGCTGGCCATTCTCGCGCTTGGCGTCGCCGTGCTCGCGTACGTGGCGCTCAACCGTCCCGCGGTACCGGCGCCGGTTTCGACGGCCGCGGCCGTCCAATCGGCCGCGCAGACGCCGCCTGCACCGGCCGCGCCCGCACCCCCTGTCGAGAAAGTTGGGCAAGTCGAGCAACCCCCGCCTCCGGCGGCGACGACCGCGGCGGCGCCAGCCGTCACCGCGGCCGCCGCGGCGCCACCGACGCCCTTGTTGCCGACCTCTTCGGCGTCCACGTCGGCTTCGGGGTCTACGACGCCGGCGCCGTCACGCGCCGCGGCCCCGCCTGGCGCTGGCCGACCGGCCCCGAGCCGGCCGACACCAAGCCCGCGCACACCGAGCCCCACGCCGACGGCGACCGCCGAGGCGCGTGGCGGCTTCGCGCCAACGCCTGCACGGGCCGCGCCGGCCGCGCCCGTGAAAACGTTTCTCCCGCTGGCGCTCGACGCGCGGGCGCTCGTCGGCACGGGCAACCAGCGGCGCGAACGCGAAGGGCAGATGCATCTGGCAGACGGCAAGATCACGGTGACGCCCGACGACAACCCGAGCGACGTGCTGCACGCGATGGCGTACGGGAACATCGCCTCGATCTCCTACTCGAGGGGCCGCGATCCGCTGTGGAACTCGCCGGAAGGCCCGGCGCCCGTGATTCGCGCGGGCGCGGGCGCGCTCGGCGGGATCTTTCGCGGCACGCGTCACTGGGTCACGCTGCGCACGGGCGAGGCCGCCGATCCGTTCATCGTGCTGCGGTTCCCCAACGACGTACAGGTGAAGCGCGCCCTCACTGCGCTCGAAGAGCGGACCGGCAAGACTGCCGAGCTCGTCGCCGAGCGGAAGGACGTCAAGTAGATTGTTCACCCTCTCCTACGCCGAGGCAGGGATGCCGGGAGCGCAACGTCTCAAAGAAGGCGAGACGCTCATCGGCCGCGCTCCCGCCTGCGATCTCGTCATCAACGCTCCGACCATTTCCCGGCAGCACGCGCGCGTGCGCCTGAAGGACGGCAAGGTCTCCATCAGCGACGCGGGCAGTACGTACGGCACGCTCGTGAACGGCACGGCCATCAAGGGTGAGCACGAGCTGCAACCCGGCGACTCGTTCATCGTCGGCCACTTGCAGTTCACCCTCACCAAGGACGTGCAGGAGAGCGAAGTGCTGTCGGACTCGCACCAGGTGTTCGAGGAATCGCACACCATCGTGCGAAAGATCGACGACTTCGGGCGGGGCGCGACGGGCCCGCCGCCCGACATCGGCTCGTCGGCGCCGACGCCGGCCGCCATACCCGGCAAGCTCGCGGCCTCGAACGTGCCCGTCGCTCACACGCCGGGGGGATTGGCACCACCTGGTCCGACGACCTCCCGCCGCACCGTGATGCCGACCGCGCCCGCGGGGTCGCAGACGGGGCTCGTGCCGGTGGTGGACCGCGAGCGCCGGAAGGGCCCGGAACGGCGGAAGGTGAATCTCGGACGCGCCGCGGGCGATCGCCGCAGCGGACGCGATCGGCGCGGCGGGCGCCTGTTGCGGCTGCTCAGCGACATCTCCAAGACGCTCGTCACCGTGCAACCGCTCGAGCAGGTGCTGGCGCTCGTGGTGGATCTGGTGTTCGACGCGCTGCCGGCCGACCGCGCGTTCCTCCTGCTACGCGAGTCGTGGGACCAGCCCCTCTCGGCACGCGTCATGCGGGCCCGCGACGGATCGGTGCCCGGCAACGTCACGATCAGCCGCACCGTGGTCAGCACCGTGATGCGCGACCGCGTCGCCATTCTCGCCAAGGACGCGCGCTACGACGCGCGGCTCGACGCCTCGAGCAGCATCCAGTCGATGAACATCCGTTCGTTCATGTGCGCTCCGCTCTGGAACCGGAACGACGTGATCGGCGTGCTCTACTGCGACAACCCCCGGAGCAAACAGTTCGTCGAGGACGACCTCGAGGTCTTCACCGCGCTCTCCAATTACGCGGCGGTGGCCATCGAACAGGCGCGGCTGTCGCAGCAACTGCTCGAGGAAACGAAGAAGCGCGAACGGCTCCAGCGCTACCACTCCCCAGGCGTCGTCAATCGCATCCTCCATTCGGAAGCGTCGATCGAGGGACGGTTCATCACGCAGGAGCGCGAGATCTCGGTGATGTTCACCGACATTGTCGGCTTCACGAAGCTGTGCGAGCACATGGCGCCGGCAGCGATCGGCGAGTTGCTCAACGACTACTTCGGGCGGATGTCGGACATCGTCTTCGAGCACGAGGGAACGCTCGACAAGTTCATCGGCGACGCCATCCTCGCGGTGTTCGGCGCCCCGTTCGACCAGCCCGATCACGCGGAGAAGGCAGTGGCGGCGGCGCTCGACATGCGGAAAGAACTGGCGCGCTTCAACGCCGAGCGCGACGGCCCGCCCATTCGCATGCGTGTCGCGATCAACTCTGGCCGGGCGCTGACCGGAGACATCGGATCGTCGAAGCGGAAGGAGTTCACAACCCTCGGCGACGTCGTGAACACCGCGTCGCGCCTCGAGAGCTCGGTCGCCCAGCCGGACCAGATCGTCATCTCGGAGACCACCCGCGCCCGACTCGGCGCGTACTTCCACGTCACGTCTCTCGGCAGCTTCGCGATCCGCGGCCGCGACTCAGCGGTCGAGGCGTTCGAAGTGACCGGATCCTCGGATACTAGCTAACGTGGGGCTCCGCCCCACACCCCGGCTCGGTCGCTCGCGCCCTTCGACTGGCTCAGGGCGCCTCGAGCATCGCCGAGGGGCGGGGACCCCTACGCCCCGCGCCGCTCCCTCGCCCTTCGACAATGCTCAGGGCGTCCCGAGCATCGTCGAGGGACGCAGGCGCGCCGTGCGCGCCTAGACATCTCCTAGACATCCCCTAGGGCTGGACACTATTCGAAGTAGACTCTCCCACGGTGGACCAGCGATTTCTCGACGAGCTTGGCGCCGTCGTGGCTCCGGGCGGCCTGCTGACCGACGCCGCCGACCTGTTCACGTACGAATCCGACGCGCTCGTCCACCTGCGCGCAACCCCCGGCGCCGTGGTCCTGCCGGTGAGCGCCGACGAAGTGCAGGCGGTCGTGCGCCTCTGCCACCGAGCGGGCGTGCCCTTCGTGGCACGCGGACATGGGACTGGCCTCTCGGGAGGCGCGCTGCCAGTCGAGGACGGCGTCGTCATCGGCCTGTCGCGGCTGAACCGCATTCTCGACGTGGACATCCCAAATCTGCGGGTCACGGTCGAGCCGGGCGTGACGAACCTGGAGATCACGCGCCGCGTCTCGCCGTTCGGCTGCTACTACGCGCCCGACCCTTCGAGCCAGATCGTCTGCTCCATCGGCGGCAACATCGCCGAAAACTCGGGCGGCGCCCACTGCCTCAAGTACGGCTTCACGGTGCACCACGTGCTCGGTGTCGAGGCGGTGCTGCCCAACGGCGACAACGTCCATATCGGCGGCGCGGCGCTCGACCTCCCGGGACTGGACCTGCTGTCCGTGATCGTGGGATCCGAAGGCACACTCGCCGTCGTCACGAAGGCGACACTACGCATCCTGCGCCGGCCCGAGGCGGTGTTGACGCTTCTCGCGGGCTTCGAGTCGATCGACCTCGCCGGCGAAGCCGTGTCGGCGATCATCGGGCGCGGCATCGTGCCGGCCGCGGTCGAGATGATGGATCGATTGACGATTCAGGCCGCAGAAGCGGCGGTGCAGCCGCGCTTCCCGGACGCGAACGCCGTGCTCATCGTCGAGCTCGACGGCCCGCAAGCCGAAGTGGACGAGCAGTTCGCTGTCGTCGAGTCGGTGTGCCGGGCGCAGGGCGCGACGAGCATGGAAATCGCGCGCGACCAGGCGCACCGGGAACGGATCTGGAGGGGCCGCAAGGCGGCGTTCGCCGCCATGGGCCGCGTGTCGCCGAATTACTACGTGCAGGACGGCGTCGTGCCCCGCACCAAGCTGCCCGAGGTGCTGCGCCGGATTCGTGATCTCGAGGCGCGCTCGGGCCTGCGCATCGGCAACGTGTTTCACGCCGGCGACGGCAACCTGCACCCGCTCATCTGCTACGACGCGTCGGTGCCGGGCCAGGCGGAGCACGCCGAGAAGGTCGCGTCCGAAATCCTGCTCTATTGCATCGAAGCGGGCGGATCGCTCACGGGCGAGCACGGTGTCGGCGCCGACAAGAAGGCCTACATGCCGAAGATGTTCTCGACCGACGACCTCGACGCAATGCACCTGGTGCGCTGCGCCTTCGACCCGGCCGGCTTGTGCAACCCGGGCAAGGTCTTCCCCACGCCGCGGCTATGCGGCGAAGTCCCGGGGCCCTATAGACAGCATCCGCTCGAGCGCGCGGGCGTGGTCGAGCGGTTCTGATGGCATCGAGCAGCCTCGACACCATCGCGCAGGCCGCGCATGCGCGGTGGGGGACGCCGGCCAGCCGGGCGGCCGGTCCCGCCGACGCGATCCTCGACCAGCTGCCGGCCGTGGTGCTCGAACCGACCACCGTCCCGATGCTCGCCGACATGCTCCGGTGGGCCAACGCGGACAAGGTCGCGGTGGTGCCGCGCGGCGCAGGCACCAAGCTCACCTGGGGCCGGACGCCGCCGCGCATCGGCGCCGTGCTCGCCACCACGCGAATCGACGGATCCATCGACCACTGCGCCGGCGATCTGACGGCGACCGTGCCGGCCGGCGCACGGCTCGAGGAGGTCAACGCCGCACTGGCACGTGAAGGTCAATGGCTGCCGCTCGATCCGCGCCTCGCCGATCGCGCAACGATCGGCGGTATCGTCGCCACCAACGACAGCGGACCGCGGCGGCAGAAGCACGGCACCCCGCGCGACCTGATCATCGGCGCCGAGATGGCGCTCGTCGACGGCCGTACGGCGAAGGCAGGCGGGCGGGTCGTCAAAAACGTGGCCGGCTACGACCTGGCGAGGCTCCTGTGCGGCTCGTTCGGCGCCCTGGCGATCATCACACGGGCCACCTTCAAGCTGGCGCCAAGGCCGCCGGCGTCGCGAACCATTGTCGCGTCCGCCCCCCAGGCGCGGCCGCTCGCCGACTTGGCGCTCGCGTTGCTTTCGAGCCCGCTGACGCCGGCCGCCATCGAGCTGCAGTCGCGGCCCGACCGACTGCTCCTCCGGTTCGAAACAACCGAGGCCGCCGCCAACCAGCAGGCGGCGGCTGCGGAGGCGTTGTGCGGGGCACACGGGGTCGATGCTTCGATGGTGTCTGGCGATGCCGAAGCGGCCGTGTGGCGGGAACACCAGGCCGATCTCTCGAGCGCCGACGGTACGCTCGTGCGCGTTGCCGTCCTGCCCGCCCAGGTCGGCGACGTGCTCGGCCACGCGGAACGCGTGGCTGCGCAGCACGCGCTCGAATGCCGGGTCGCCGGACGGATCGCGCTCGGCGTGGTCTACGCGCGGATTGGCGCCGGCGAGCACACCAGGCCCTCTCCCGAATCCCTTCGCGCGGCCATCGACGCCCTCCGCCAGAACGCGTGGGCCCGCGGCGGATCGGCGGTCGTCGTCTCGGTCGATCCGGCGATCGGCCATGTGGTCGATCCGTGGGGAGATGTGGGCGACGCGCTACCCCTGATGCGCGCGCTCAAGGCCCGGTTCGATCCGAACGGCATCCTGAACGCGGGGCATGGTCCGGGGAATATCTAGAGAGATTGCGAGATTAGGGATTGAGAATTAGGAATCAAGAATGGGTTAACGTGGATACCCAAGGATCGGCGTTCTCGTCGCTGGCGCCTCTCGAACCGCTGATGGACAAGTGCGTCCACTGCGGCTTCTGCCTCTCGACGTGTCCGAGCTACCTCCTGAACGGCCAGGAAATGGACTCGCCGCGCGGCCGCATCTACCTGATGCGCGGCGGGGTACAGGACCGCGTGGCGATGAGCGGTACGGTCGTCGAGCATTTCGATACCTGCCTCGGCTGCATGGCGTGCGAAACCGCGTGCCCGTCGGGCGTCCGGTACGCGCCGCTCATCGAAGAAACGCGGGCCGCGATCGAGCGGCATCACCAGCGTCCGCTCGCCGATCGTCTGTTCCGCCGGGCCCTGTTCCTGATCCTGCCGTACCCCAGGCGCCTGCGCCTCCTCGCGTGGCCGCTGGCCACCGTCCACGTGTTGAAGCGATCGCCGCGCGTGCTCGCCGCGCTGCCCGCGCGGATTCGCCATCTGATTGCGCTCGCGCCCCAACGACCCGCAGGGGGACCGACGGCGGGCGATGTACCCGAACGGACTGCCGCCATCGGCGAACGCCGCCGGCGCGTCGGGCTCGTCACCGGGTGCGTACAGCGGGTGTTCTACGGCCACGTCAACCAGGCGAGCGCGCGCGTGCTGGCCGCCGAGGGCTGCGAGGTGACGGCGCCGCGACGGCAAGGCTGCTGCGGCGCGCTCGCGCTCCATGCGGGACGCGACGAGGATGCCCGCCAGTTCGCTCGCGATCTGATCCGGACGTTCGATGGCGAGCGATGGGACTCGATCGTCATCAACGCCGCCGGGTGCGGCTCGACCATGAAGGGGTACGGCGAGCTGCTCAAGGACGACCCGGCCTGGGCCGAGCGCGCACGCGCCTTTTCCTCGAAGGTCCGCGACATCAGCGAAACACTGTCGGAGCTGCTCCCGCCGCGAGCCCCCCGGCGTCAGCTGCCGCTGCGCGTCGGCTATCACGATGCCTGCCACCTCGCGCACGCGCAGGGCGTCCGCGCACAGCCGCGTCGGCTCCTCGAGTCGATCCCTGGCGTCACGCTCGTGCCCCTGGCCGACGCCGAGATCTGCTGCGGCAGCGCCGGCATCTTCAACCTGGTCGAGCCCGAGATGGCCGCCGAGCTCGGACGCCGCAAGATTGCCCGTCTCGCCGAGGCGACGCCCGATGTCGTCGTCACGTCCAACCCCGGCTGCATGCTCCAGATGACGACCCATGCCCGCACCGCGGGGCACACCTTTCGGATCGTGCACCTCGCGGAGCTCCTCGCCGAGTCGTTGACCTCGTAGCGCGCCTCCCGCCAACGACCGTCCGGCCGCTTGGCTCCAGATGACCTGTCGATACAATACAGAGAGACCGCCATGCACGACGTCGACATCTACGACACCACGCTGCGCGACGGCACCCAGGGCGAAGGCGTCGCCTTTTCCGTCGCCGACAAACTGCGGATCGCCGAGCGGCTCGACGCCTTCGGCGTCCACTACATCGAAGGGGGCTGGCCGGGCTCGAATCCCAAGGACATCGAGTTCTTCGCCCAGGCCAGGCACCGGACGTTTCACCACGCGCGGCTGGCCGCCTTCGGCTCGACGCGCCGCAAAGACACCCCCGTCGAGCAGGACGATCAGGTCCGCCTGCTCATCGACGCCGCCACCCCCGTCGTCACGATCTACGGCAAGACGTGGCTGCTCCACGTGCTCGAAGTGCTGCAGACAACGCCGGAAGAGAACCTGGCGATGATCGAAGACACGGTGCGGTTTCTGAAGCAACACGGCCGGTTCGTGGTCTACGACGCCGAACACGCCTTCGACGGCTGCAAGGACGATCGGGAGTACGCGTTTGCCACCTGGCTCGCGGCCGAACGCGGCGGCGCCGACGTCATCACGCTCTGCGACACGAACGGCGGGTCGCTGCCGCGAGAAATCGCCGAGATGACACGGTACGCGGCTGACGGCCTCGGGGCGCGGCTCGGCATTCACACGCACGACGACATCGGCCTCGGCGTCGCCAACGCGATCGCCGGGCTGGACGCCGGCGCCTCGCACGTGCAGGGCACGTTCAACGGGTACGGGGAGCGCACGGGCAACTGCAATCTGACGAGCGTGGTGCCGATCCTCGAGTTCAAGTGCCGCCGCCCTTCGGTGCCCCGCGAGTCGATCCGGACGCTCAGAGCGCTCTCGCAGTTCATCGACGAGACGGCGAACATCCGTCCGAACCCGCGGCTGCCGTGGGTCGGCGCCGCGGCGTTCTCACACAAGGGCGGCACGCACGTGAACGCCGTCCAGAAAGTCATCCGCAGCTACGAGCACATCGACCCGGCGCTCGTCGGCAACACGCGCCACGTGCTCATCAGCGACCTCGCCGGCCGCAGCAACATCGTGATGAAGGCGCGCGAGCTCGGCTTCCTCCTCACCCATCAGACGCCAGAGCTGCGCGACATGCTCAACCAGATCAAGGATCTCGAGCATCAGGGCTTCGAGTTCGAGGCGGCCGACGGGTCACTGGCGCTCCTCATCCGCCGCGTGCTCACCAAGAGCGCGCCGCCCTTCGTCGTCGACGCCTATCACGTCTCGATGCGGCACGACGGCGAGACATCGGTGGTTGAAGCGACGGTCAAAGTTCGCGTCGGCGACGAGCGGGCCCACACGGTGGCGGACGGCGACGGACCGGTCAACGCGCTCGACGCCGCGCTTCGGACCGCGCTCGTGAAGTTCTACCCGCGGCTCGAGCGCGTGCGCCTGACCGACTACAAGGTGCGAATCATCGATTCGACGACCGGCACCGCGGCCCGGACCCGTGTGCTCATTCAGTCGAGCGATGGCGCGTCGGAGTGGGGAACGGTCGGAGTCGACGACAACATCATCGAGGCCAGCCTGCAAGCGCTCGTCGACAGCCTCGAATACGCGCTCGTCAAGGACCGCCAGACCCAGGCGGGCTAACAGCCCCCACCTCACGCGTTTCGGCGCAGCCAGCCGAGCGCCTGTTCGCCCGCGATCGCCAGCCGCTGCCAGGCCGCCTCGCCGATCTCGAATCGGCTGTCCACACCAATCTGCTCGAGCGCACGGGCGGCGTCCTCGACGGCAGACGCCGCCATGTTCGCCGCGGCGCCCCTGAGCGCGTGGGCCTCGGCTCTCAGGCGCACGGCGTCCTGCCGGTCGACCGCCGCGCGAATCCGCTCCAGGTACCCCGGGCAGTCCTCGAGAAACACACGCACCACGTCGCGCATCAGCTCCTCGTCGCCGCCAAGGCGCGCCAGCAGGACTGGCCGATCGATCGCCTGCGATGCCGCCTCGGCCGGCTCCTCCCGCTCGATCGTCTCGAAGAGGCGCGCCGGATCGATCGGTTTGGGGAGATAGCCGTCCATGCCGGCGGCCAGGCACCGCTCGCGGTCGCCGCTCATCGCGTGGGCCGTCATCGCGATGATGCGGAGGTGGCCGCCGGCCTCGCGCTCGCGTACCCGGATGGCCGCCGACGCTTCGAACCCGCCCATCTCGGGCATCTGCACGTCCATCAGCACCACGTCGAACCGCTGACGCTCGAGCGCGGCGAGTGCCTCCACACCGTTGCTCGCCACGGTCACCTCGTGCCCGCGTCGCGTCAGCAGGCCCACCGCCACTCGCTGATTGACGACGTTGTCCTCGGCCAGAAGGACGAGCAGCCGCGTGGCGGCCACTGGTGTCGACCGTCTGTCGTCCACGCGCATCCCGACAAGACGCGAGGTCTCGGCCTGAGCCACTGGAACCTCCGCTTCGTCGAGCGGCACGGCGAACTGGAACGTGCTCCCCTCCTCCGGGCGGCTCTGGAGCAGGATTTCGCCGCCCATCAGACGCACGAGCGTCGACGAGATCGCCAGCCCCAACCCGGTTCCCCCGAACCGGCGTGTCGTCGAGCCGTCGGCCTGGCTGAAGGCTTCGAAGATCGCCGCGTGTTTGTCCGGTGGAATCCCGACGCCGGTGTCCGACACCACGAAACGCAGCATCGTGCGGCCGAAGCGGCTGGGGTCTTTGTGGACGCGCAGCAGCACATGACCGCGATCGGTGAACTTCACGGCGTTGCCGACCAGATTGGTCAGCACCTGCTTCAAGCGCATGGGATCGCCAACGACTCCCTGCGGCGCGTCGGGAGCGACGTCGGCCGCCAGCTCGATCCCCTTCTGGTGCGCCCGGACGGCGAGGGGCTTGAGCGTGTCGTTGACGAGGTCGACGAGCGAGAACGGAATGGCCTCGATCTCGAGCTTGTGCGACTCGATCTTCGAGAAGTCGAGGATGTCGTTGAGGATGGTCAGGAGGGACACGGCGGAGGTCTGGACCGTGGCCAGGCACTCGGTCTGGTACGGAGTGAGATGGGTCCCGAGCAGGAGCTCCGTCATGCCGATGATGCCGTTCATCGGGGTCCGGATCTCGTGGCTCATGTTGGCAAGGAACTCGCTCTTGGCCCGGTTCGCCTCCTCGGCGACCTCCTTGGCCTTGGCGAGCTCGTGTTCGGCCAGCTTGCGAGCCGTGCAGTCGCGGCGGATGCCCATGAAGCGTTCAGGGGCGCCCGACGCACCCCGCTTCAGGGACACGGATTCTTCGACGTACTTCTTCGTGCCGTCCTTGGTGACGAGCGCGTACTCGAGCGCTCTCAGCGGCTCCTCGGTCCGGTAGACGGTGCTGTACGCGTCGAAGAGCGCCTGGATGGTGGCCTCGTCGAAGAATTTCCTGTAGGTTTGTCCGACGAGCTCGCCCGCGCTGTATCCCGTGATGCGGCAAAACGCGTCGTTGACGAACCGGTACCGGCCGTCCCAGTCGAGCTCGAAGTAGCCATCTTCGAGGCGATTGATGAGATCGAGCGTGGTCTGTTCGGCTTCTTGCACCCGTGCGGCGGCCGCGTGGACGTCGGTGATGTCGCGCGCCTGCGCGACGACGGTCGTGCCCGAGAGTCCATCGATCGCGGCGATGGCGATCTCGACCTCGAACTCGTGGCCGTCCTTGTGGAGCGCGGTGATGGCGCGCCGGCGCACGGTGCGCTCCGAGAGCCGGACCAGGTCGCGGAGCTCCACCTCGTACAATTGCCGGTGGCGAAGGGGCACGAGCAGGCTCGACGCCATCCCGAGCGCCTCGGCGCGGGACCAGCCGAACGTGCGCTCGGCCTGGGCGTTCCAGTCGGTGACGCGCCACTCGCGGTCGAGCTCGATGAAGGCCGTGAGCGCGACGTCGGCCAGCACGCGCTCCCGTGCATCAGCGTCGCCCAACGGCCTCCCCTCCCCGGTCTGATCGGTCACGAATGTCGGCTCGTAGTCTGGGGTCCGACCCCACGCTGACCCCACTCTGACCCCAGCTGCGTCTGATCGGCCACGAATATCAGCTCGGAAACCTGTTGGATGGTACAATTTCGCGCGGTGTTTTTAAAGCGGACGGTCCTCGTGCTTGCCGTTGTCGTCGCGATCCCGTACCTGCGGGGCCCGCTCTACGACTTCCCAGCCGAAACGGCCTTCGCCGGCGCCGAGTTGCTCAACCCGTACGCCGCGCTGACCGACCCCTGGCAGCGCGCCAACCTGCACGCCCACGGACGGGTCTGGAGCGGCCTGACCAACGGCCGACAGCCCGACGCCGAGATCGTGCGCGCGTACGAGTCGTTGGGCTACTCGGTGGCCGGCGTATCGAACTACCAGCGCATCGCCACCGACGACGGCGTGCCGACGATGCCGCTCTACGAGCACGGGTACAACCTCGGCAAACGGCATCAGCTGGCGATCGGCGCGCGACAGGTCAGCTGGTTCGACTTCCCGCTCTGGCAGACGCGCAGCCATCAGCAGTTCGTCATCCACCGGGTCGCGGAAACCGCCGATCTCGTCGCGCTCGCGCATCCCGCGGCGCGCGACGCGTACACGACGGCCGACCTGCGACAGCTCACGGGCTATCACCTGATGGAGGTCGTGAACGGACCGTTTCTCTTCGAAGAGTCCTGGGACGCCGCACTGTCGGCCGGCCGCGCCGTGTGGGCGCTCGCCAACGACGATACCCACGACCTGACGGACCCGCGTCGCACGGCCGTCGCCTGGACGATGATCAACGCGCCGTCGGCGTCGGCGTCCGATATCGTGGATGCGCTGCGCGCTGGACGCGCGTACGCGGTGTCGCGGACCAACGAGATCGCGTCGGCGGTCGAAACCGTGCTCGGCACGGTCACGGTCGACAACGACACGATCGAGGTGACGTGCGAGGGCGAGCCGTCGACCTTCATTTTCATCGGGCAGAACGGCGTCGTCCGCAAGTCGGTGAAGGAGGCGCTCGCCGCGACCTACACCTTCGGCCACGACGACACCTACATCAGGACCGTCATCCGCTCGCCCCGCACGGCGATGTTCCTCAACCCGGTGCTGCGCCATCCCGGTGGTGAACGCCCGCCCCTCGTGGCCCGGGTCGACGTCGGCGGCACGTGGCGGCTGCGCGCCGGACTCGTTCTGGCCGGCGCTACGCTGGCGCTCCTGTTCAGGGACCGCAGGCGCCCTGTCCCGGCGCTGCCGCCCAGACAGGTGCTCGCCCCGGCCGATCGAAAAACGGCGTGAGGGTAGAGAAGCTTCGCCTCAAACCGCCGAGTAACGGGCCTCGTGGGTGCAGCGGCGAATCTTCGCTACTAGGCGGCCGCTTTGCGGCCGCGCCAAGACAACTTCTAAAGCCGAACTCTTGCCTCATTCGCATGAATATCGGCTTTAGATGTCTCGTGCTGAGGCTTCGGGCTACGGGCTTCAGGCGATCGGCCGCGGGCGTCAGACTCTGGATCGTCGGCGTGGCGACGTGCGGGTGGCTGGCCGGGCCCGCTTTCGCGCAGACGAGCGGCGGTCCGGCAGCCGAGCGGCCCCCGATGAGCGCGACGCTCGACGCCGACCTCATCGCCCATCTCCCGACCGGCGACAGCCTCTTTCATCTGCTCGACGCCACGCAGCCGACGCTCGTCGCCGATCGCTTTTTTGGCGGCGGTCTCTACGTCGCCCAGCCCGGACGGATCGGCGGATTCCTCGGGTCGTGGAGCCAGACGCTGTTTCGCGTGGGTGACATCGACCTGACCGATCCAACCGGGCGCGGCGCCCCGCTCCTCTCGCCCGACCCGTTCCTGTGGAATGCCGTGCGTGTGACGACCGGGATGCTCGGCGCCGACGAAAGGGCCACCGGCCTGTCGATCTCGCTCGAGCCTCGCCGGCCATCGCCCTCGTGGACGCGGACGGTTCAGGCGACGACCTCGCATTTCGGATCGACGGCCGCCGAAGGCCCGCCAGCGATTGCGCGGATCGACGGGTGGGATCGCGTCACGGGTGTGGCCTCGGGGCCGCTCATCACCGATCGCCTCGGCCTCGTCTTCGCGGGATCGTGGACCAGGGGATCGCAATTCGAACGTGCGGAGACCACTCCAGTGTCGGCGACCGTGGCTTCGGGCTTCGCCCACCTGGTGTTCACGCCCACCACACAGGACGAAATCCGCACCATCGGCTGGATTGAGCGCGCCAGCGCGCCGTTTGATCTGCGCGTGCCCTTCGCGCAGCCAGACGCCGTAACGACAGACACCGCCGTGCACATGCAGTCCACCTGGGAGCGGCGCGATCCGAACGCGTTGCCGTGGCGTGTCTTCGCGGGCTACTCCCGGCGGGTGCGCACGCCGGGAATCGACCGGCGGGCCACGATTCCGGTCTTCGAACGACTGCGCGACGGTCCGATGTCGCGTCTGGCTTCGATGGCGGACGAAACCGTGCACCAGTGGTCGCTCGGCGCCAGGGCCCGCGCTCCCACGGCCTCCGCCACCGGCACCCGACAGACCTTCGAAGCCGGCGTCGACGTCCACGGCGCCGGCGCACGGTCGTCGTCTTTTTTTTCCGGCGTCGCCGGGGAGCTGGTGAACGGGCTGCCGGCGCGCGTCTGGCGCTTCGCGAAATTTGGCGACGAGTCCTTCCGCCACGAGCTGGGGTGGGGGGCGTACGTGAATGACCGGATCGCCATCTCGCCGCGGCTGACGATTGATGGCGCCGTCCGGTACGACTCGACGTCCGGCTCGGCGAGAGGCGCTTCCGAGGCCATCAATTGGCGATCGATCCTTCCGCGCGCCGCGCTCCGTTGGACGATCGCCGAACGATGGGCCCCGGCGCTCGTGGCCGGGTTTTCGCGGTCCGCGTACCGGCTGCCGCTCGATCTGCTGGCGTTCGGGGATCCGGTCGCGCCTTCCGCCGATATCTTTCGCTGGAACGCGTTCAGCGGTACGCCGGCCACCGTGACAACCGTCGGTCCTCTGGTGGCACGCGCCGGCCCGGGCACCAACGGGGACCCGTCGTTCGTCCGCATCGACGCCGAGCTGAAACGGCCGCAGTCCGATGAGGTTGTCGCAGGCGTCGAGGTCGCTCCCGCCCCGGACGTGCGCGTCAGCCTGATCGGGGTTGCCCGACGGGAGCGGGACTTCACGAGCCTCCTCAACGCCGGCTCGCCAGAGTACGGCGTCTCGACCGTGTTCGACCCGGGCGCCGATCGTGGCGCCGTCGAGGACGATCGGTTCGTGCCGGTCTACAACAGACTTGTCGAGAGCTTCGGGTACGATCGATATCTGCTGACGACCGGCCTGCAGAGCGCGGCCACGTTCAACGGCGTGGAACTTGCCGCCGAGATGTCGAGGCCGCGTTTCGTTCTGCTCCTGGGCGCGACGGCCGGACGCGCGGTGGCTTCGGCGGCCAACCGCGGCATCGGGCCGCTCGAGAACGACCAGGGCCTTGTCGGCGAACTGACCGCCGACCCCAACGCCGCGACGTTCGCGCGCGGCCGCCCGTTCACCGATCGCGCGTACACCGCGAAAGTGACGGCCGTCTACCGGCTCCCGAGGGCCACGACGATCGGCGTCATCGCGCGGTACCAGGACGGCCAGCCGTTCGCGCGCATGCTGATATTCCCAGGGCTCAATCAAGGCGCGGAGGCCGTGCGCGCGTTTGCCAACGGCGATTCACGGTTCATGTTCACCGGCACGCTCGACGCGCGGCTCACGAAGGGGTTCACGATCGGCGGGCGCTCGATCGCCGTCGTGGTGAATGCGTACAACCTGCTCGGCCTGTCGAATTCCGTCGAGGAATCGACCGCGGCGCCGCCCGACGTCCGCATCACGACGGCCGTGCAGCCGCCGCTCACGTTGCACGTCGGCCTTCGGGTGACGTTCTAGGCGAGAGCCTTGCGGCTCTCCCACCACGCCTCGAACTCCTTGAACGCCCGGCTCAGGCGCACCGGCTCGGTCAGATGCCCGCTGACGACCTCGGCGGTCTTGTAGCCGTTACCCGTGACGCACACGACGACCGACTCGTCTGGGCCGATGAGCCCGCGCCGAATGAGGTCGATGGTGCCCCCGAGCGTCGTGCCCCCCGCCGGCTCGGTGAAGATGCCTTCGGTTTCCGCGAGCAGGCGGATGGCGTCCACGATTTGCTCATCGCTCACTGCCGCACCCGATCCGCCGGTCCCGCGGACGGTCTGCAGCACTTGGTAGCCGTCGGCCGGATTGCCGATCGCAATCGACTTGGCAATGGTGTTGGGCTTCACGACGTCGGGATGCTCCGCACCGGACTCGAGCGCGCGCACAACCGGCGCACAGCCGGCCGCCTGGGCGGCGTGAATCTTCGGTAGCTCCCCCGATACGAGGCCGATCTGCCGAAACTCGCGCAGCCCTTTCGCGATGCGCGGCAGAAGCGTTCCGCCGGCCACCGGCGACACCAGATGGTCCGGGTACCGCCAACCCAGCTGCTCGGCGATCTCGAACCCCATCGTCTTGGCGCCTTCAGCGTAGTACGCGCGGAGGTTGATGTTGACGAATCCCCAGCCGTAGCGATCCGCCACCTGCGTACACAAGCGGTTCACATCGTCGTAGTTGCCGGCGATGGCGAGAATCGTCGGCCCGAAGATCGCGGACCCGAGGAACTTGCCGGCCTCGAGATCGTTCGGAATGAACACGCAGCACTCGAGGCCGAGGCGGGCCGCGTGCGCCGCGACGCTGTTCGCGAGGTTGCCGGTCGATGCGCACGCCAGGACCTCGAACCCGAGCTCGACGGCCCGCGTGGCGGCGACGGACACGACGCGGTCTTTGTAGGAAAGCGTCGGATGATTCACCGAATCATCCTTGATGTAGAGCTCACGAACGCCGAGCCGCTCGGCCAGGCGCGTGCAGCGCACGAGCGGCGTGAACCCGGAGTGAAACCCCGTGCGCGGCTCGCCCGTGATGGGCAGTAGCTCGCGGTATCGCCATAGGTTCTTCGGCCTCCGCTCGATCTCCTCGCGCGTCAGGGTGATCGCCGAGTAGTCGTAGACCGGCTCGAGCGGTCCCAGGCACCGATCGCATACATAGATGGCCTCGGCGGGAAACGTGGCCTTGCAGACGTGGCACTGCAGTCCGATCAGCGAGTTCACACAGCCTCCGCGAGTTTGAGATCGGTCAAGCCCTTGATCGTTTCCGGTTCGGTCAGGACGGGCACGGGCACGATGGCCGCGCGATCGCGCGCGATGGCGATGAGGTCGCCGATGGCCGCCACGGCCGTGGCGTCGCCGCCAGCGCCGGCCCCGGTCATCGTGATCCGGCCTGCGAACGCGCCGGTGATGACAGCGGCGTTCTCGGGACCTGTCGCGCGCGCAAACACCGAATCGCCACGGACGAAGGTCGGCGCCACCCACGCCACAAGCGTGGATCGATCCCGATCGTACTCGGCGTGAGCCAGCTGCCGAATCGTCCCGCCGCGAAGACCCGCTTTCCGGAAATCCTCGGGTAGAATCCTCGCGCTCGTCCGCGTGTCGATTTGCGCGGGCTGAACGCGCAGTCCAAACCCGATCATGCACAGAATACAGAGCTTGGCTGCGGCGTCGACACCGTCGAGATCGGCCGATGGGTCCGCCTCGGCGTAGCCGCGCGCGCACGCGTCGGCCACGGCTTCATCGATCGAACAGAGGTCGGCGTCCATCCGCGACAGCACCGCGTTGGTCGTGCCATTCAAAATGGCGTCGATGCGCGTCACCTGCTCGCCCGCCAGTCCGTCACCGAGCGCGCGTACGATTGGCATCGCGCCGCCCACCGCGGCCTCGTACCGGAGCTGCCGGCCCTGGCGCTCGGCCAGCCCGAGCAGCGCCGGCCCCTGATGCGCGATCACGAGCTTGTTGGACGTGACGACGGACTTGCCGGCGAGGAGCGCGCCGCGCACGTACTCCACTGCCGGCTCGGCGCCGCCGACCGCTTCGACGATGACGTCGACGTCGGCGGCGAGCAGGTCGTCGAATCGGTCGGTCCAGGCGAGTTCGGCGATGGGCTGGGGCTGGCGGGCGCGCTTGTCGCGTGCACGCCGATCGCAAATGTGGGAAAGCTCGAGGCTGGGGATCGAACGAGGGCCGGTGAGCCGCCTGGCGAGGGCCGAGCCGACGGTGCCGAAGCCGAGGATGCCGACACGACACCGCTCGGGGCCGGGGCTGTTGCCGGAGGTCTGGAACGAGTTGAGCACTTCGGCCGACTATATCAAACGGCCAAAAAGCGGCGCAAGGACATTCATCACCATATCCACATCAGTAGATACGTGAGATTTCAGAGTTTGGAGTTCAGCGTTCAGACCACGAAATTCAATTTGAGATCCACGTCTGAACGCTGAAATCTGAAATCTGACATTTCAGGTCTTTTACGCCGAGCATTCTCCGTCCATGACCACGGGCGCGAACTCGCCTGTTTCAGCGAGGTCGACGAAGTCGGCGGGAATGGCGTCGGCCTCGGTCAGGCGCTGCAGGTCCATCAGCTCGAGGCTCACGCGCTCGAGCGGGACGCGCTGGAAGAACACCGGCGCCGATTCGCCCTCCTGGCGCTCGCGCTGATAGAACGCGATCAGACGCTCAAGGGTTTCCGGAATCCGCCGCGCGGGCACTTTGGCCGCTGTGCGGGCGAAGCTGGCGCCGTCGACGGTCGTGCCGCCGCCGACCATGACGAAGTACTGCGGCACGGCGCGCGAACCGAGCCGTCGCACGCTGCCCTGAAACCCGATCGTCGCGATGTGGTGCTGTCCGCACCCGTTGGGACAGCCGCTGATCTTGACGCGCGCACCGTCGGCAGAGGCGACGAGTTCGGGGCGCTCGCGCAGATAGTCCTCGAGCAGCCGGCCGAGGCCGCGCGACTGCGTGACGGCGAGACGGCACGACTCGGCGCCCGGGCAGCTGGCGACGTTGGCGATGGTTGACGCCTCGGCGAGTCCCAGGCTCGCGGCCGACAGACGGCGGAAGAGCTCGCGGGCATCGCTCACGGCAATCCATCGGAACACGAGATCCTGATCCGGGGTGACCCGCACCGTGCCGTCGCCATACGCCCGCGCCAGCTCGCCCACCACGCGCATCTGCTCGCTGGTCATGTCGCCGAGCGGCACGGTGGCTGTCGCCAGCAGGTACCCGAACTGTTTCTGCGGTCGAACATTCGTCGCACGCCACCGCACGTACGATTCATCGCCCGGCATGTAGACCGGCACGAGCGTGGGCGTGATGCCGGGGCCGAGCGGCTGCTGGGCCGCGACACGGGTGGCGATGAGTGCGGGCGTCGGCACGGCGCCTCTCGCCCACGAGGGCTGCGACTCGACGTCGGGCGGATCGATGGCGAGGACCGGCACGGCGTCGCTCTCGCGGCACGCCGCCAGCTCGCGCAGGTACTCGGCGTGCCACGCGTCCCAGCCGATCGCCTTGATCAGGAACTTCATCCGGTTCCGCTGCTTGTGCTGGTAGTCGCCGAGGCGATGGAACACGCGCAGCACGGCCTCGGCGGCGCGGAAGAGCTCGCCCGCCGGCAGGAAGTCGTGCAGCAGCCCGCCAGACTTGCACATGATCGCGGTGCCGCCGCCAGCCAGCACCCGGAAGCCGCGCTCACCCGCCGGGCCCAGCTCGGCGAAGAAGGCGAGATCGTTGATGGCCGCCGCCACGTGGTCCTCTGGACATCCCTCGAACGCGATCTTGAACTTGCGCGGCAGGGTCGAGGCGAGGCGGTGGCGCAGCAGGA
>MEKT01000028.1 GCA_001767435.1 Acidobacteria bacterium RIFCSPLOWO2_02_FULL_65_29
TAGAGCGGGGGCCTAGAGCGCTTTTCGCCGGCGTGTAGTGCAGGACTTTAGTCCTGCCTACCGCGGCACGCGTGCAGGTCTGAAGACCTGCTGCGCTACACCAATCTGAAAACTGCTGTCGGACGCCGAGGAAGCAGAGAAAATCTCCTCTGCGTCCTCAGCGTCCTCTGCGGTGAGAGGGTTAGAACCGGAGTCCGACCGCCACGAGGAAAGCGCGGCCGCCGGTCTCGCCCTGGTACGGTACGGGGAAGTGCGCGTTGGAGGTGGCCTTCCCGAAGCTTCCACCCTTGCGATAGCCGGTCCGGAGGCCCAGACTGTCGGCCGGAGTCGTCGCGTCCTGGGTTACCGTCGTGTTCCAGGCGATCTGCTTCTGGTTGTTCATCAGGTTGTAGACGTCGAGTTTGATCCACGGCCGGAGCGTCCGGAACATCGGGATGTTGTAGCCGAGGCCGAGGTCGAGCAGGCCGTACCCCTTGAAGATCTCGGAACCGCGTTCGTCGTAGAAGATCTCCTGGTTCGACGGTCCGTCGGGGTACGCCGCGATGCGCGCGTCTTGGATCGCGGTGATCGGCTGGCCGGTGGAGCGGAGACTGTACACCGTGGCCGAATCCACACGCCAGAGGCCGGAAACCAACGCGTCGCCGAAGCGACCGAAGTCCTTCCTGTAGATGCTCCACATGCGGAACTTGTTCCGCTGGAAGCCGGGCAGGCGGCCTTCCGGGTAGTGCCGCGTGGCGTTGAAGGCCTCCGGGTAGTCGCCGATGCGGCCCGTCAGACCAGGCTGGTTGGTCGCTTCACCTGTGTAATTGCCTTCGTTCTGGAGCTGAATGGTGTAGCTGCCGTTGACCGCCCAGTTCGGGTTCACCTTGTAGCGTCCCTGGAACTCGAATCCCTGGTAGTGGCGGAAGGCCTCTTCGGTCGACGTGTTCGCGTACTCGATGTTGGTGAAGGTGCCTACGTTGAAGCCGTTCTTCACGACGGTCGTCGTGCCGTTGGCGAGCGAGATGTAGTCCTCGATGAAGCTGCTCCAGTCGCGCCAGATGTAGGCGCCCTCGACGTAACCCTTTCCGTCGAAGATGTTCGCGCCGTACGACGTCGTGAATTCCCTGACGACCGGCGACGACAGACCGTCTTCGAAGAAGATGTTGGCCGTTGGGAACTGGCCGAACACAGTGAAGTAGTTGGCCGGGTTGAAGCCAGCGGCGAAGTTGCGGCCCTGGCCCGCCGGTCCGATATAGATGCCGAGCAGCACGTCGGGGATGCCGACGTTGCTGTTGGTGCCGATCTGCGCCTCGTTGTACCGGCCCGCGTAGTGGCCGTAGGTCACGTGCACGACGTGGCGACCGTTGCCCATCACGTCGTAGCCGAGCGCGAGGCGCGGCACGACGATGTCGGTGTCGACGCCGACGATGTCGCCCGTGGCCTCGCTGCGGACACGCTCGTAGCGGACGCCGAGGTCGGCCGACCACCGGTTGTTGATCGCGATGTGGTCTTGCCCGTAGAACGACTGGTTGTCGACGTTCAGCTCGGCGCCGCGAACCGGCAGCCAGTTCTCGATGATCGCCTCACCCGGCACAAAGACCGGGATGAGGCGACCCTGCGCGTCGAGGATCGGCACGGTGCCCGACGCGTCCGCGAGGTAGTCGGCGTTGTACACGTACCCGGTCGACGACTGTGAGTTGCCGCCGTTGAGTTGGCTGCGGAAGAACTCGTAGCCGCCCTTGATCTCGTGGCGACCCGCGCTCGGCCTGTTCCAGAAATACGTGAGGTTGCCTGTCAGCTGATAGTTGTTGCGGTTCTGGGGGTCGCTCGCGTCGAAGTACTGCGCGTTGTAGTGCGCCGGTCCGCTGCCCGCGCTCTGGTTGAGTGAGAAAATTGGCGAGTCGTTGAGCGCCGTGCCGCTGCCGCCCGCATTCTTGAACCCGAACTTGCGCTGCGAGAAGTGCGCTTCGATCAGAAAGTCGTTCCGCGGAACGCCGCGGTAATTGGTGTAGTAGTAGTAGTTGGGCAGCGTGCGGTTGCCCGTTGCAATCGGGTCGATCGTGAAGGCGAAGGTCGGCCGGCTGGCCTGGTCTCGGGCGTTGTTCAGATACTCGCCCTGAACCGTGTGGCCCGCCGCCAGCGTACCGGTCAGCTTGATCTCGCCGCGCTTGTTGGTGTCGGTCTGCGTGTTGGGCGTGCCGGTCAGCGGCAGGGGCGTCGCGGTCGACGTCTTCTGGTGGCGGCCCGCGCCGAAGAACCACAGCCTGTCCTTCACCACGTACCCGCCGAATGTGCCTTCGTAGCTTTGCTGCACGTCGTCGGGCCGCAGGGCGGCCTTGCGGCAGGTCGCGGCGGTCACGGCCGGATCGCACAGCTCGAAGGGCGTCTGCTCGATCCAGCGCGGGTTCGAAAAGTTGGTGCGGAAGCTGCCGGTGAACGTATTGCCCCCGCTCTTCGTGATCGCGTTGATCACGCCGCCGGTGAATCGTCCGTATTCGGCGGTGATGCCCGACGTCATGATGGCCGTCTCCTCGATCGCGTCCTCGATGAAGAGATTCTGGGGCGAGCCGAAGAGGTTATCGTTCACGTCCACGCCGTTCAGCATGAAGACGTTGTCGAATGCGAAGGCTCCGTTGATCGTCACCTGGGCGTCGTTTGGCGTGTTGGTGGTGAGGCCGGGCGCGAGCTGCGCGATGCCGAACAGCGTCCGCGGCGTCGCGAGCGCCTCGATCTCGTCGTGCTTGAGGTTGGTGCCGACCGTCGGCGTCGCAATGGGCGCGGGTGTCTCGGCGACGACCTGCACCTGCTCCGACACGCCCGCGGCCCGCAGCGCCGCGTTCATTTCGACCCACAGGCCGAGCAGCACAGAGGTCGTCCGGCTCGCGGGCGCAAACTGCGCGGCCTCGAACGTCACCACGTACTCGCCAGCCGGCAATAGCATGAAGGCGTATGAGCCGTCGGGTGAGGTGGTGGCGCTGCGTTGACCCTGGAGAGCCGGCGACGCCACCGCCACAGTGACGTTGGGGACGGGCAGACCCTGTTGGTCGACGACGGTACCTCGGATGGCGCCGGTCTGAACGCCCTGCGCGGAGGCCTCCGCGGTCGGGCCGGCCAGGCTGACGAGCAGGCCCGTCGCAATGAGCGCAATCATTCGATTCATTACTCCACAGGCCATTGCCACCCTATGAAGCAATTTCTGGCCCTGCACCTGCTGGGCTGGGAGGCCCAGCAGGGGTGGCTCGCTAGATCCGCGCTAGAACGTGAACTTCACACCAAACTGCACAGACCGCGGCGCCTGGAACAGGATCGGCGTCCCGTAGAACGAGCTCTTGGCCAGTGCCGAGTTGAACTTGGGATTGCCGAAGGCATCGAGGTTCGACGCCGTCTCCCACGCGCCGAACCCGGTCATCCCTTCGTAGATGTAGTCCTGGTCGGTCTCGAGCACCTCGTGCCGGTTGAACAGGTTGAACACGTCGAGCACGAGGCTCAGCCCACGCTCCCCGCGCTGCGGAAACACCGGCAGCCGGTAGTCGGCGTGGAAGTCGAAGTTCCAGAACTTCGACGTGCGCCCGTCCGCCCCGCGCGGCCGCAGGAAGATGGTGCCGTCGCCGTAGCCGTTGACGATCTCGGGACCCTGCGAGGAGATCGGAATCCCCGACGAGAACAGCATGCCCTCCGACAGCGTCAGCCCCCAGTCGAACAGGTAGGCGCTGTACAGCTTGAACTGCGCCGGCTTGTCGGCGCGCAGCTTGCCGTCGGCGTTCGGCAGGAACGACGGGATGTCGTAGAGCGCCGTGATGTTCGGATCGAGCTGGTCGTAGCCGCTCATGTACAGCCCCTCATGGTTCCCCGTGGCTCGGGCAAACACGAACGAGGAGGTGAGGTGCCAGCGATTCGCCAGCGCCTTCTGCAGGGTGACTTCCACCGCGTTGTACGTCCGCTTCGGCTTGTCGAATGGCCCGCCGAAGAACCCCTCGCCGGGGTTGCCAATCACGTATCCCGTGAGCGCCAATGGATCGGCCGGGTCGGTGAACGTGCCGATGTCCTCGATGATGCGCTCCAGCTTGCGGTTGATGAATCGCACACCGAAGTTCCAGGTCGGCCGGAACTGGTACTCACCACCCACGATGAATTGATCCTCGTATTGGGCCTTGAGGTCTTCGTCAAGTGGTGTGATTGCCGTGAGCGTGGACGTGCGTCGCACGGTCCACGGGCCGTTTCTCGCGAGCGGACTTCCGGTCGCGTTGTACCAGTTGCTCGAGCTCAGTGGGACCTGGCTGACGAACTGCGGGATGATGTAGCGCTCGCCGTTGATCGCGCGGATGTTCATGTTGAGCGGGATCGCCTCGTAGAACCGCCCCCAGAACCCGTAGATCTTCGTCCGGCCGGTCCCCAACGGGTCCCACGTGGCTCCAATTCGTGGCGCCCAGTTGTTGGTCAGGCGGAGCGAATCGACAATCCGGCACTCCCCGAGCGCGGTGCAGGCCTCGGCGTCCGAGCGGCCGGCGATGGCGACGTTGTTGGCCGAGCCGAGCGACTGGTCCTCGTAGCGGAGACCAAGGTTGAGCTGTACCTGGGGCGTGATCTTCCAGAAATCCTGGACGAACCACGCCACGTTGTTCGTCGTTCCCTCGCCCTGCACGAAGTAATTGCGCTCCTGAATGTACGAGGCGAAGCCAGCCGAGGGCCCGAAGAAGCGGTACCAGGTCTCGTGGAGGTCGGCGGTGTAATTGTTGATCTCGACGTCCACTCCGTACCGGAGGTCATGCCCGCCGATCGTGTTGGTAAACTTGGCCGCGAAGGCGTCGCGCGTCGCCGCGTCGTCCTGCACGCGCTGGAAGCCGCCACGATAGTACCCCCCGAGTGTCTCGTCGATCTGGAGCGGAGCGTTCTTCCCCGCGTCGGTCGCCGCCTCCAGGTCGGCACGCTGCGAATGGCGGCCGGCCGTGATGTCGAGGAGCCAGGTCGACGACAAGACGCCGCTGTACTTGACTCCGACGTTGTGCCCCCCCGTCCGTTCCAGGCGCAGCGCCGCGGCTGGATCGGCGTTGACGCCGACCGAGGCGGGCGTCAGCCAGCCGTTGCGCTCGGTGGGATCGCCGAAGAGAGAGCCCACCAGCGTATGGTTCGACGACATCGTCAATGTCAACTTGAGCGCATAGACGTCCGCGTTCCGGTCATATTCGCGCTGCAACGCGGGGCTCGCGACCTGTCCCGCTTCGACCGTGCCACCCAGGTAGGTGGTCTGGCGAATGGGGCCGTATGCTCCGAAGAACCAGAGCCGGTCTTGCGCGATCGGCCCGCCCAGGGAGCCGCCGATGTCATAGCTCGACGTCCGGTTGGCGAACGTGACCAACTCCTTGTTGCGACGCCGCTCGACGTTGTCGGGGGTCCAGTCCTTGTTCTGGTTGTAGTTGAACAGGTCGCCGTGGAAGGCGTTACCGCCAGATTTCGTCACGACGTTGAACACCCCGCCCGTCGAGCGACCGTACTCGGCTTGAAAGCCGCCCGTCAGCACCTGCACTTCCTGTACGAAGTTCATCGTCAGGTTCGCACCGGATGTGCCATAGCGGGGATCGGTCACCGAGAGGCCATCGATGATGTAGTTGTTCTCGGGAGCGGACCCCGCGCCGACCGTCGGGCTCTGCTCGAACCTGCGGTCGTGATCGCCCATTTCCAGCGTCACGCTCGGCACCATCGTGGTGAGCTGTTGAAAGCCTCGGGCTGAGGGGAGCGTTTCGAACAGGTCGCGTGTGATGTTCACGCCCGTCGTCGTCTGACTGATGTCGATCAGCGGTGATTCAGCGGTGACCGACACGACCTCGGCGACCGAGCCAGGTGCCATCGTCATGTGGATGGTGCCTTCCTGGCCGAGGAAGATCTGGATGCCTTCCCGCGTCGCATCCCGGAAGCCGTTCATCTTCGCGGCCACCGTATAATCGGAACCAGGTGGCACGTTGCGGAAGCGGTAGAAGCCCTGGTCGTCGGTGACTACCTGACGAGCACCTTGCAGGTTGGGGCCGGTCAGCGTCACGGCGACGCCAGGCATCACCGCTCCCGTCGAATCGGTCAGGACACCCGCTAGACCTCCTGTCGTTCCTTGCGCCGAGGCCCCAACGGCCCATGCCAGGCACAGAACACACACGCTGAGGATTCTCCGTAGTCTAGTCATCGACATCTCTCCTCCTAATGCCCTAACTGCCGGCGCGGGCTTCGCAGAATGACCGTCGCCTCCCAGATACCCATGTGTTTGAACGTTTGTTCAGCAGCCGATGATTAGAGCATGCAGAATGCCATCCCGGCAAGAGCGAAAGTCGCACGAACGTAATGTCTCTGTTTGCTTGACGTTACACGGATTCTCAGATTCTCTCAGAATTCGCTGTGTGCGGACCAGGATCCAATAAGTTGTATGAAAGATCCTGTCGTATGGATGTTCTCCTAGTAAGGAGCTACGTTCGCGCACGCTTCTTCAGACGGCCTCCCGGAACGATGCGACTGGCGCAAGGGCAATTCGACGACCAGCCGGAGTAGAATCTTGGCGTCCGCTGCCATGTAGAGCAGTTTTCCAGACGCCAGCGCAACGCGCTCTGGGAGTCTGCTCGGCAGAATGTAGTGCGGGTCTTTAGACCCGCCCTGGCCCTTGCGAAAGGAGCCGCCATGCAGGTCTGTCGATTGCCCCGGGTGCTCATCGTCGCCGCCTGTTGTGTCGCCTGGCTGGGCGCGGTCCGCGCGGCCGAACGCTCGCCGGCCGCGATGGCCGACGCGGCGACACGGTTTGTGGGCTCGCTCACGGCGGAGCAGCGGCAACACGCGACCTTTCCCTTCGACTCGAGCGAGCGCGAGCACTGGGGATTCGTGCCGACCGAGATCTTCGCGAGAAACGGTCTGATCCTCGGCGCGATGAGCGAGGCGCAGCGCAAGCTTGCCGACGACCTGCTCCGCACGGGTCTCAGCCAGCGCGGCTATCTGACGGCGTCGTCGATCATGGAGCTCGAGTCGATTCTTCGCGTGATCGAAGAGTCGGCGCGGCAAGTTGCACCACAGGGTCGAGGGAACGCCAACATCATGGTCCGCGATCCGGTCAAGTACTACTTCTCGGTCTTCGGTACGCCGGCCGCGAAAGGCACGTGGGGCTGGCGGGTCGAAGGCCACCACGTCTCCCTCAACTTCACCATCGTCAACGGATCGCTCGTCGCGTCGGCGCCGTCGTTTTTCGGATCGAATCCGGCCGAGGTGAAGGATGGGCCGAAGAAAGGCCTACGCATCCTCGCGGCACAGGAGGATACGGCGCGCGCGCTGGTCATGGCGCTCGACGGGACACAGCGCGCCAAGGCGATTATCGATAAAGCGGCGCCGAACGACATCGCGACGATGAACACGGTGAAGGTCGATCCGCTTGCCGCCGCGGGCATTGTCGCCAGCGAGCTCAGACCGGCTCAGCGCGAGCTCCTGATGAAAATCGTCGAGACCTACGTGTCGGCGATGGCGAGCGACGTGGCTGAGGATCGGATGGTCCGGCTACGCAAGGGCGGCCTGGATACGATCGCCTTCGCATGGGCGGGCGAGCTCCAGCGCGGCGCGCGGCATTACTACCGCGTCCAGGGCCCCACCTTCCTCATCGAGTACGACAATACGCAGAACAACGCGAACCACATCCACTCGGTCTGGAGAGATTTCCAGGGCGACTTCGGGCGCGACCTGCTCCGGGAGCACTTGAAGACCTTCGCCCACTAAAGGCAACCACGAAGACACGAAGGTCACGAAGACGCACGAAGAACTAAACTAAGGGAATATTCCGATTTCGTGCCTTCGTGTCTTCGTGGCTAGATTTCGGTACAGATCGCGTCGGACAATTCCTTCGTCGTCGCTGTGCCACCCAGGTCGGGCGTGCGGTTCTTCCCCGACGCGACGACGCGCTCGACGGCGCCCAGAATCCGATCGTGCACGTCCCGGTGGCCGAGGTGGTCGAGCATCATCGCGCCCGCCCAGACGGCGCCGATGGGATTGGCCACGCCCCTGCCGGCGATGTCGGGCGCCGAGCCGTGAATCGGCTCGAACATCGATGGAAAGTCGCGCTCCGGGTTGATGTTCGCGCCCGGTGCGATCCCGAGGCTTCCCGAAATAGCCGAGCCGATGTCGGTGAGGATGTCGCCGAACAGGTTCGAGGCCACGATGACGTCGAGCGAGGCCGGGTGGGTGACCATGCGGGCCGCGATCGCATCGACGTGGTACTTTCGGTATTCGACCGACGGGTAGTCTGTCCGCACGATCTCAGCCACCTCGTCCCACAGCACCATCGCGTGACGCAGCGCGTTCGACTTGGTGGCGCTCGCCAGGAGCCGTCGCGGCCGCTTGACGGCGATCTCGAACCCGTAGCGAACAATGCGCTCGATGCCTTTTCGAGTGAAGAGGCCCGTCTGCTCCGCCACCTCGTACGGCGTGCCCACGTGCACCCGGCCGCCGAGGCCCGCGTATTCGCCTTCGGAGTTCTCGCGCACGCAGATCATGTCGATGTCGGCGGGTCCGCGGTTCGCGAGCGGCGACACCAGACCGGGCAAGAGGCGCATCGGCCGCAGGTTGACGTACTGCTGGAACCGCTGGCGCAGCGGCAGCAGCAGGTCCCATACCGCGATGTGATCGGGCACCGTGGGGGAGCCAATCGCGCCGAGGTAGATGGCATCGAAGGCCGCCAGGCGCTCGAAGCCGTCCTCGTCCATCATCTTCCCGTGGCGGATGTAGTAATCGCAGCCCCAGGGAAGGTGGGTCAGTTCGAGGGACACGCGCGAACCGCGCGCCGCCTTTTCAATAGCCGCGAGCCCCGCGGGAATCACCTCTTTGCCGATCCCGTCGCCGGCAATGATTGCAATCTTGTGTGTGTGTGGCATGTTCGCGCTGGTCAACAGTTGACAGTTAACAGTTCACAGTGAATTCTGCGCAACCTGTTAACACCACGTTGTCGCTTTCGCGCAGCAACCAGCGGCTGACATGTGCTGGTGAGCGAACCTTGCGAGCGGCGCGTCTCGGCGTCAGTCGGGAAACCGAATCGAAGGGCCGAAATCCGCGGCAACTCACGGAGTTGCCGCATGCCGCCACCAGATCCCGAGATGAGGTTTCCCGCGCCGCTGGAAGAATATCCGGTTCGCCAGCACGACATGTCGGCCGGTGCCACCGAAAGTGACAACGTAGAGTTGACTGTCGACTGTGAACTGTCACTTAACGTGGGGCTCCGCCCCACACCCCGGCTCGGTCGCTTGCGGGGACCCCTACGCCCCGCGCCGCTCCCTCGCAGGCGCGCCGTGCGCGCCTCGCCCGTCATGCGGACGAGTACAAAATTCTCGTTTCGACCAGCATAACGGGCTATGGCGGTAGCAGATCCCTCAACGCGGGAATGCCCTGGACACCGGTCGCCTGGCGTACAGCGCGGAGAATCGCCTCGGCCATCATTTCGGCCGCCAGGGCGCCGACGATGCCGACGTCGGCAGCGCCGGGTCTGGCATTGGTCGCCAGCGCGAAGATCAGATCGCCGTCGACCGGCGTATGGACGGGCGAGATCGCCCGTGCGTAGCCGTCGTGGGCCATTTCGGCCACACGCGTGGCCTGCGTTTTCGTGAGCGTCGCGTTGGTCGCAATCACACCGAGCGTGGTGTTGCCGCCGCCGCCGAACGTGATCGAGCCGGCCCGCACCAGTTTCCTCGCGTCGGCAAACCCGTTGCCGTCCATGGTCCGCACGCCGGCGACCACTTGTCCGGTCGCCGGATCGATCACGTCGCCAAACGCGTTGACGACCACGAGGGCGGCCACCGTGAGGCCGCTGGACAGCGTGATGGCGGCGCTGCCGACGCCAGACTTCAACGCGCGCGACAACCCCGCGGCTTTGCCGAGCGTGGCGCCCGCGCCCGCGCCGACGCTGCCGTCGACGACCGGCGCGTCCGACGCGCCCTTCGCGGCCTGATACCCGCAGTCGGCGGTGGGGCGGACCAACGGGTCGCCCACGCCGAGATCGAACAGCGACGCCGCCGGCACGATCGGCACGCGCGCCCGGCCGAACGCCACGCCGATCTGCCGCTCTTCGAGATATCGCATCACGCCCGATCGGGCGTCGAGGCCGAAGGCGCTTCGTCCCGACAGCGTGATGGCATGCACTTGCTGCACGAGGTTGACTGGATTGAGGAGGTCGGTCTCGGCTGATGCCGGCGCCATCCCGCGGACGTCGACGCCCGCAGTGGCGCCTGTCTCGGCCAGAATCACGGTGCATCCGGTCGGCGCGTTCGGCAGGGTGTGATGGCCGACTCGAATGCCCGCGACCGACGTGAGCGTGTGGTTCGCCGGCTGCGCGTCCACCGTCAGCGCCGGCGGAGCCGCGAGCGCGATTGACGCCGCCAACCAGCCTGCCAGTGTCCGCATCTGCACGCTCGCTATTCTACTGACTAAGCCCCCAAAGGCACTTGAGTCGACGTATCGCCGCCCACGTAGCGCAGGACTTCAGTCCTGCCCGTCGGCGGCGGCAGGTCTAAAGACCTGCACTACAGGCGGCAGGTCTAAAGACCTGCACTACACACGTCAGCACAATTGCCTTCCGAGATTAGGTTATTGTAGACCGCATGAAGCGCTCCCTCGAATGTCTTCTTGGCGGCCTCATGATTCTTGTCGCGGCGTGCTCGAGTCCCGAGCCGAAACCGAACAGCGATTCGGCGCCGGGCCCGACGCCGGCCGTGCCGCGCACGCCCATCGGTCAGCTTCCGCAAATCGACATCGACGCCGTGCTGGCGCACACCAAGGTGCTCTCCTCGGACCAGTTCGAGGGCCGCGGTCCAGGCGCGAAGGGCGAAGACCTCACGGTCGCGTACCTCGTCGACCAGTTCGAGAAGATGGGCGCGAAGCCCGGCAACCCCGACGGGACGTTCATCCAAAAGGTGCCGCTCGTCGGCATCACGGCAACGCCGGCGCCGCTCGTGTTCCGGAAGGGCGCCCTCGAGCAGCGCCTCGCGTGGAAGGACGATGTGGTGGCGTGGACCAAGCACGTGGCCGACAGCGCCAGCATCGAGGATTCCGAGCTCGTGTTCGTCGGCTACGGCGTCGTCGCACCCGAATACGAGTGGGACGACTACAAGGGTCTCGACGTCAAAGGTAAGACGCTGGTGATGCTGGTCAGCGACCCGCCTGTCGCGCAAGCAGGAAAGCCGGCCGAGCTCGATCCGAAGATCTTCGGCGGCAAGGCCATGACCTACTACGGCCGCTGGACGTACAAGTACGAGATCGGCGCTGTCAAAGGCGCGGCCGGCGTCATCCTGATTCACGAGGCGGGACCCGCGGGCTATCCCTTCGAGGTCGTGCAGTCGTGGGTGAGCGAGCAGTTCGACCTGGTGACCCCCGACAAGAACATGGGACGGGTGTCGATCGAGGGCTGGATCACGCTCGCCAAGGCGAAGAGCCTCCTCGCGCTCGCGGGTCAGGACTTCGACGCGCTGAAGTACCAGGCAGCGACACGTGCGTTCACTCCCGTGCCGCTCGGCGTGACTGCATCGATGACGATCAAGAACACGCTTCGGACGGTCGATTCGCGGAACGTCATCGCCCGGATCGACGGCGGCGACCCGGTGCTTCGCAACGAGTACGTCATCTACACGGCACACTGGGACCATCTGGGGGTCGGGCCGGAGGTTGCCGGCGACACCATCTACAACGGCGCGGTGGACAACGGGGTCGGGACCGCCGGACTGCTGGAAATCGCCCGGTCCTTCACCAAATTTGCGCAGCCGCCCAAACGATCGATTCTGTTCTTGGCTGTCACGGCCGAGGAACAAGGGCTGCTGGGATCGCAGTACTACACGGTGGCGCCCCTCTACCCGCTGGCGAAGACGGCGGCCAACATCAACATGGACGGCCTGAACATCCACGGCCGGACGAAGGACCTGACGCTCGTCGGATACGGCGCGTCCGATCTCGACGAATACGCGCGAGACGCGGCTGGCGAGCAGGGCCGCGTGATTCGCCCGGACGCGGAGCCCGAGAAAGGCTTCTACTACCGGTCCGATCACTTCAACTTCGCCAAGCTGGGCGTGCCGGCGCTCGATCCCGACGAGGGCGTGGACTTCGTCGGCAAGCCGTCGGACTACGGGCAGAAGGCCCGCGATCGCTATACGACGTACGACTATCACAAGCCGAGCGACATCGTGAGGCCCGACTGGGATCTGACCGGCGCGCGCGAGGACCTCCAAGTGTTCTTTGCCGTCGGGTATCGGGTGGCGGAAGCCGCGCGGTTCCCCGACTGGAAGCCAGGCAGCGAATTCAAGGCCACGCGCGAGGCGCAACTGAAGGCCGGCGTCCCGTCGCCGTAATGCAGGCTACAGCGGTTTTCACTTGTCCGTAGTACCAGACGCGGTCGAAAGTTGACAGTCTACAGTTGACAGAACAAAAAATTGACGTTGATCACCTGTCGACTGTGAACTGTCAACTGTGAACTTCGCTACGCCGATGTGCAAAGCGCTCTAGAGGCTGGAGGCTGGAGGCTGAGGATGACCGGCGAGGAGATGATCGCCCTCTCGAAGAAGCACACGCTCTTCGAATGGTCGGCGCAGGGGGCCGTCGAACCGATTCCGGTGTCGCGCGCCGAAGGCGTGTATTTCTGGACGCCCGAAGGCCAACGCTTCATCGACTTCAACAGCCAGTTGATGTGCGTGAACGCCGGCCACGGCGATCCGCGCATCATCGCCGCGATCCAGCGGCAGGCCGCCGCGCTGGCCTACGTGAACCCGTTCATGGCGACCGAACCGCGCGCGCGCCTGGGTGCGAAGCTCGCCGAAATCGCCCCGGGCGACATCGACGTGTTCTTCTTCACCAACGGCGGCTCGGAGGCCAACGAGAACGCCATCAAGCTGGCCCGGCTGGCCACGGGACGGCGCAAGATTCTGGCGCGGTACCGCTCGTACCACGGCGCGACCGGCGGGAGCGTCACGCTCACGGGCGACCCGCGGCGCTGGACGTCGGAGCCTGGCATCCCCGGCGTCGTCCACGTGCTCGATCCCTATCACGGCATCGAGCGCGGCTGGGACTCGGCGGAGCAGGCGCTGGCGATGCTCGAGGAGGTCATTCAGCTCGAAGGACCTCACACCATCGCCGCCTTCATCCTCGAGACGGTGACGGGCACCAACGGGATCCTCGTCCCCCCCGACGGCTACCTGCAGGGCGTGCGCGACCTGTGCACGAGGCACGGCATCCTGATGATCTGCGACGAGGTGATGTCCGGCTTCGGACGCACGGGCGAGTGGTTCGCCGTGGATCACTGGCACGTCGTGCCCGATCTGCTGACCATGGCCAAGGGTCTGACGAGCGCGTACGTGCCGCTTGGCGCGGTCGGCATGCGCCAGGCCGTGGCGGACCATTTCAAGGACAAGGTGTTCTACAGCGGGCTGACCTACAACAGCCATCCACTCGCGTGCGCGGCCGCGCTCGCGGCGATTCATGTGTACGAAGAGGATGGTCTGCTCGAGCACGCGCGACGGATGGGCGCGATCATGAAGACACTG
This sequence comes from Acidobacteria bacterium RIFCSPLOWO2_02_FULL_65_29, assembly GCA_001767435.1. Lineage (GTDB taxonomy): Bacteria > Acidobacteriota > Vicinamibacteria > Vicinamibacterales > CAVVIG01 > 2-02-FULL-65-29. The sequence goes on from MEKT01000028.1 coordinate 13,509, forward strand.
ATGGCCGACCTGGCGGCCCGCCACCCGTCGGTCGGCGCGACGCGGTCGATCGGCCTCTTCGGAGTGATCGAGCTGGTCCGAGACCGGCAGACACGCCGGCCGCTCGCGCCGTTCAACGGCACGTCCGATGAGATGAAGGCGCTCTCGCGTTTCTTCCGCGAGGAGGGCCTGTACACCTTTGTCCGCTGGAATACGTTCTTCACGAACCCGCCGCTGATCATCACGGAAGCAGAGCTCCGTGGTGCCTTCGGCATCATCGACCGCGGGTTGGAGATCACGGATAGAGCGACAGGGTGAAGCTGGAATTTGAGGATTTGAGGATTTGAGGAGTTGAGGATTTGGCGAGGAGTTGAGGAGTTGAGGATTTGGCGAGGAGTCGAGGATTTGGGGAGTTGAGGATTTGGCGAGGATTTGAGGATCTATCTCGTCCATCATGGCGATGCGCTGGGCCCCGACGTCGATCCGCGACGTCCCCTGTCTCAGGCCGGCCTTGCGGCCGTCGAGCGTCTGGCGGCCGAGGCCGCCACGCGCGGCGCGCGTCCCGCCCTCGTCTGGCACAGCGGCAAGCTTCGCGCGAAACAGACGGCCGAAGCGTTCCGGCGCGCGTGTAACGCCCTAGCCGAATTCGCCGCCACGCGCGACTTGCAGCCGGGCGATCAGCCAGCCTGGATGCGAGACCGACTGCGCGGAGAGTCGCGCGACATTCTCATCGCGGGACATTTCCCGCATCTTCCAGCGCTTCTCGCGCTGCTGGTTGGCGACGAGACCGCCACGTTCCCGCTTCACGGCGCGGTGGCGCTCCGAACCGACGATGGGGGAGAGACCTGGGTGGAGGAATGGCGACTGGGAGGTAATCTCCCTTCTCTCTAACGGAACACCACGCCGACCGACGCGCGCCAGAAAGTGAATCCGCCGAGGTCGAGATTGAACGCGTTCGGCGTCAGGTTGCCGACGTTGAACGTCCGGAAGTACCGGAGGTCGCCTCGCACGCCGACGTGATTGCCCAGGAAGCCCATCACGCCGCCCCCCAGATTGAGCCCGAAGCTGCTGTCGGAGAAGCTGTCCAGCGTCAGCAGTCCGTCGACCGAAGAGCGGATGAGACCGATGCCGCCAGTTCCGTACGGCCGTAACCCGACGCCGCGCGTTCCTCCAATCGGGACTCCGATAATCAGGTTCCCCATGACGGTGAGCACGTTATTGCTGCCGAAGATGTTGTCGGTGCCGAAAAAGCTCGGCGAATAGCCGAAATCGATCTCACCGCCGATCACCCCAGCTCCCATTCCACCGGCGGTGAGGCCGAAGGCGTTCCGTCCATCACCAAGATCGGTTGCGAAGTTGGCGCCGATCCAGGGACTCACGAAGGCCTCGGCGTCGGCGCGAGCCGGTAGTCCGACCATGCCGAGCATGAGCGCGAGGCAAACAGCATTCATTGCACGTGGCATCGGTGTACAACTCCTTGTTGAGATGCACGACATCGCGGATTGAGGCCTGCAAGCGATGTGCCTGTCGAAACTCAGCGGGCGGCGTGGTGGCGGTCGCGGGCAAAGACCTCTTCCCCAGGGGTGTGCCAGTTGAGTTTCAGGCCTGAATTCGCCTCGGCGCGACGACACCCGTGTAGATTCTGCACGGGCTGAGCCCAAGACTTGCTTCATACCGTAAGGGCCAGGGGTTTATGAAGATGTCTGGGGCTGGCAGTTTCTGATGAGGTCCCACGCGCGCCGGACGTGCACCTCTGTCGTTCGCAGATGACCAATCGCGATGCGGATCGCCACGTGTCCCGCAACGCGCGCGGTCGACACGAAGACGTCTCCCGTGCGATTCACCTCGTCCACCAGACGCCCGTTGGCGGCGTCGAGCTCCGCTTCGGTGAGCGATCGGGTCGCGGGCTTCCAGCGAAAGCACACGACGCTCAGCGGGACCGGCGCGAGCCGTTCGAAATCCGGGTGGGCGTCGACCCAGCCCGCGAGTTGTTGCGCCAATGCGATGTGCCGGCCGAGATGGTCACGGATCCCGCGCGCGCCGAACGACCGCAGGATCATCCAGAGCTTGAGCGCACGGAACCGGCGTCCCAACTGCACGCCGGTGTCCATGAGATTCTTGATCTCGCCCGGCTCCGGGTGAAGGTAGTCGGGCGTCAGAGTGAACGCGGCGCGCACCACGTCCATCCGCCGGCAGAAAAAGGCGCTCAAATCGAAGGGCGTGAACAGCCACTTGTGGGGATTGACGACGAGCGAATCGGCGCGGTCGGCGCCGGCCAGCACATGCGCGTGCGACGGGAGCATGGCTGCCACGCCGCCGTACGCGGCATCGACGTGCAGCCATAATCCTTCGCGCTCGCAGAGGTCGGCGACGGCGGGAACCGGATCGATGCTGGTCGTGACCGTCGTGCCCACGGTCGGCATCACCGCAATCGGCAGAATACCCGCCGCCCGATCCTCCGCCACGGCGCGTTCGAGCGCGTCCACTCGCATGCGGAACTCATCGTCCACGGGGATCTTTCTGAGCGAGTCGAGGCCGAGGCCTATCGCAATCATCCCCTTGTCGATCGACAGGTTGGCCTGTTGGGACGTGTAGACGCGCAGCCGCGGCACGCCGTCGCGACCAGCCAGACCCATCGACCGCGCCGACGGAAGCGCGGCTTCGCGAGCGGCGATGAGCGCGTGCATGGTCGCAATGGACGCCGTGTCGTAGATGACGCCCTCGAAGGCCGGCGGAAGGCCGATGAGCGACCGGAGCCAGCCGAGCGCGACTTCTTCGAGCTCGGTTGCAGCCGGCGACGTGCGCCACAGCATGGCCTGCTGGTTGAGGGCTGCCGACAGGAATTCGGCGAGCACGCCGGGCGCGCTCGCCGTGATGGCGAAGTAGGCCAGGAAGCCGGGGTGGTTCCAGTGGGTCAGGCCGGGCACGAGCACGCGCTCGAAGTCGGCCATGATGGCGCCGAAGGATTCCGGATCCTCCGGCGCCTCACCCGGAAGGGCTCGCGATATGTCGCCCGGTTTCACCCGGGCGAGCACCGGGTATTTCTCCGGATGCTCGAGGTACTCGGCGATCCAGTCGACCAGCTCGTGGCCGTGCCGCCGGAAGTCCGCCGGGTCCACGCGGATTACTTGTGCGCGTTCACCCAGTCGAGCGCGAACGTCTTCAGCCGCTCGTTCGCGAGTCCGAGCGCGGTCGCTTCGTCGACCGCCTTCTGCTGATCCCAGCCGTCGACTTTCAGCCGCTTGATCATCCACATCGAGGCGGCGCGTCCGCCACCCGCGCAGTGGATGAACGCCGGCTGGTTGGCTGGATTGGTGACAGCGGCCAGGAAATCGGGAACGAGATTCGGAGACGGACTCTGAGTGTTGAAGGGAATGTGCACGTAGGGGATGCCGGCAGCCTTGGCCGCCGCGGTCGATCCTTCGATGTTCGCTCCCTGCTCGCTCGCCTGGCGCAAGTTGATAATCGACTTGAAGCCCAGGTTCTTGATGTCGGGAATCGCGCTGACGTCGACCGCGCCCGCGCACGCCACCGTGGTCTCCACCGTGGCGAAGTTGGTGACGCCGGGGAGCGTCTTCTTGGTGACCTGCTGGGCATGGACCACGCCAGCCAGACCAACCGCGAGGACGACTGCCACAACTCGCACTCTCATAATCAAGCCTCCATAACGTGGGGCTCCGCCCCACACCCCGGCTCGGTGCACACCAGAATTCTTCCGCCGGCCCAAGGCCTCCATCATAGCGCCAAACAGAGGGCGGGCGGGGCAGGCCGCTATTTCTCTATCGTGACGGTGATCGGCGACAGAATGCGGGCCGTGACTTCTTCGCCTGCGCGCAATGTGGCCTCGCTCCGATCGCCGGTCGCGACCGACGCCGCGCCCGCGCCGCTGCCGGCCGCGGCACCGATGGCGGCGCCCTTCGCGCCGCCCGCAATCGCCCCAAGGATGGCGCCGACGACGGCACCGCCTCCGATCTTGGCGGCGCTCGCCTGGCCCTGCGACTCGCCTGAGCGGGTGATCGTTTCGGTGGTGATCGGCAGCCGTGTGCCGTCGGCGAGCACCAGAGTGTGGAAGCGGATGCCCAGGCGGCCAACCGCCTTGAGCTTGCCGCCTCGTTCGACCACAGTCACCGAGCCGAGCATGCGCGATCCTGCGGGAATCGCGACGGCCTCGCCGGCTCGGACGTCGCGCACCACGCGGGCTTCAACGCGATCCTCGACGCGGGCCGTCTCGCTGGTGACCGGCGAATCGACTCGGAGGCCGACGACCGAGTCGGCCGCGACGACGAGCTCCTCGAACAGCCTGGCCGGCGGCTCGGGCTCGCGCGGCGGTTCGGGCGCGGACGGCTGCTCGACCGGGGCCGCAGGCGGTGGAGCCGGCGGCTCGACCACCGCGGGCACGCTTGGCTCGGGTGCCGGTGCGCTCGGCGCGTTCGGCCAGCCGCGCTCCAGCGTTGGTAGCTGGCTGTTGCGCGTCGACGTCGTTTCAGCCGGTCGGGTCGACTGCGCCGTGCGGCGGCTCGGCTCCTCGCGCCTTCGCGCTGCCGGGGCGGGCGCCGGACTCGGGACGCGCGTCGGTTCCGCGGCAACGACGGCAGGCGCCGGCTCAGCCGCACGCGGCGCATCTTGAATGACGGCCTCGGTTTCCTGCACGGCCTTGGCGGCGGTCGACGGGGGTGGCGCCTCTACAGGAGACAGGGTCGCCACGGCTGCCGGGGATTGCCTGTTCTGCCGCGTCGCGAGATATGCGCCGCTGGCGGCGGCCGTGACACACGCGGCCGCGAGAACGGCGAAGGCGAGTCGATTGGAAAACATGGCGGACACTTTCTCCTTGGGACAGTTCTGACAGGGAGCCCTGCTGGTCCCTCACGCAAGCCTCGTACCCGACGCTGCGGTCGAGCCGGCGCCCTAAGTCATTGAGATGGGCTAGTTTACCAGATCGGCTCGCCGGGGCCGATCGTCCCCTGTTTATGCGTCTGTCCCCTGGCCGAGACCATATTCAGCTGTGGGCTGGCCCTTCCAACCGGCCGCCGGGCGTATCATCCCCTTCATGTCTCGCATATTCCCGTTTACCGTCCTTGCTGTACTGGCTGTCGTATTCGCCAGCAGGCCGGGCACGCCCCTGTCAGCCCGTGGAGCAAGCGCCGCGGGAGGCAGGACTGAAGTCCTGCACTACACGCCGGGGCAAAGCGCTCCAGCTGGCGCGGGAGGCAGGACTGAAGTCCTGCACTACACGCCGGGGCAAAGCGCTCCAGCTGGCGCGGGAGGCAGGACTGAAGTCCTGCACTACACGCCGGGGCAAAGCGCTCCAGCTGGCGCGGGAGGCAGGACTGAAGTCCTGCACGACACGCCGGGGCAAAGCGCTCCAGCCGGCGCGGGAGGCAGGACTGAAGTCCTGCACGACACGCCGGGGCAAAGCGCTCCGGCCGGCGCGGTAGGCAGGACTGAAGTCCTGCACTACACGGAAGCGCAAAGCGATCTAGGCGGCGCACAGGCGCCGTCGCAGCCGATCGACGAAGAGTACACACAGCTGATCCGCCAGCATCTGCAGGATCCGCGGATTTCGACCGAGCTCGTCGATCATCTGCCGGCGTCCGACACCGTGCCGTCGCCGCTCGAGTTCTTCGGCCGAATCGTCGGCACGCCCGGCGAGTTGACGTACGCGAAAGACATTCATCGCTACTACGACGCGCTTGCGCGGGCGTCGCGCCGCGCGAAGTTCTGGACGATCGGCACCACCGAAGAAGGCCGCGACATCGTCGTGCTCGCGGTGGCCGACGAGGAGACAATCGCGTCGCTCGAGACGTACCAGGAGCGGCTGGGCTCGCTGACCGATCCGCGGCGGACGCCAGACGCTCTGGCGCGCCGGCTCGTCGAGAGCGCCAAGCCGATCTACTACATCATCAGCGGCATGCATTCGCCCGAGAACGGGGGCCCCGAAATGCTCATCGAGCTGGCGTACCGCCTGATCGTCGAGGAGACGCCGTTCATTCAGTCGATCCGCGACAACGTCATCACCTTCATCACGCCCGTGATCGAGGTCGACGGGCGCGAGAAGCAGGTGGACACGTACTATTTCAACAAGAAACGCGGACTGCTCGGACAGGGCGAACAGCGGCTGCCGCTGATGTACTGGGGCAAGTACGTCCAGCACGACAACAACCGCGACGGCATGGGCCAGCTGTTGAAGCTGACGCAGGCGGTTACCGACGTCACGCTGGCGTGGCATCCGACGATCGTCCACGATCTGCACGAGGCGCAGACGTACCTGTACACGTCGACTGGCACGGGCCCCTACAACGACGCGCTCGATCCGATTACCGTGAGCGAATGGTGGATGCTCGCGCAGAACGATGTGCTCGAGATGACCAAGCGCGGTGTGCCCGGCGTGTGGACCTATGGGTTCTACGACGGCTGGGTGCCGAATTACATGATCTTCATCGCGCACAGCCATAACGCGATCGGGCGGTTCTACGAAGTGCAGAGCTATGGTCCGGACAACGCGGAAGTCCGTCCGGGCGCCAACGTCCTGAGCAAAGAGTGGTTCCGGCCCAATCCGCCGCTGCCGTACATCAAGTGGGGCCCGCGCAACAACACGAACATCCAGCAATCGGCCGTGCTGTTCTCGCTCAATCACGTGGCGAAGAACCGGCAGCTCTACCTCGAGAACTACTGGTTGAAGAACAAACGGTCTGTCGAGAAAGGACGAGTCGGCCCTGTCTACGGTTGGGTCGTTCCGGCTGGTCAGCGGCGAAAGTCCGACACCGCGCGGGCGGTCAACGACCTCCGGCGGCAGGGTCTCGAGATCTCGCGCGCGAGCGGATCCTTTCGGGCTGGCAACGTCGAGGTGAAAGAGGGCGACTACGTCGTGCGTGGCGATCAACCGTTCCGGACGCTGGCCGAGATGTATTTTTCGATTCAAAACTACGCGCCGCAGAATCCGGCCCCGTACGACGACACCGGCTGGACGTTTCAGCTGATGCGAGACGTGCGCATCGTGCCGGTGATCGACAAGAGTGTGCTCGATCAGCCGATGACGCTCGTGACCGCCGACGTGAAAGCGGTGGGCGGCGTCGAGGGCAGGGGCAGAATCCTGGTTGTCGAGCACACGGCCGACAACAACCTCGTGACGTTCCGTTTCAGGAACGCCGGCGTGAAGATGCTGGCCGCCGAAGAAGACTTCGATCTCGACGGCCGCCGTTTCCGCGCGGGATCCGTCATCGTGCCGGACGCCGACCGGGCGCGCCTCGAGCCGATGCTCCGGGACCTCGGGCTGACGGCCCGCGCGGTGTCGGCCGCGCCCCCGGTGAAAACGCACGACCTGGACGTGCCCCGCATCGGCTACGTGCACAGCTGGACCCGCACGCAGGACGAAGGGTGGTGGCGCGCCGCGCTCGACGCCTATGGGATCCCGTACACGTATTTCGCCGATCAGAAACTGCGTGGCGGCAACCTGCGCTCGACGTACGACGTGATTCTCTTTCCACACGTTGGCGGCAATGCCGTGTCGCAAGTGAACGGAATGGCCAGGACCGGCAAGTCGCCGCTTCCGTACACCAGGACGCCCGAGACGCCGAACCTTGGCGGGATCGACTCGAGCGACGACATCCGCGGCGGCATGGGCCTCGAAGGCCTGGCCGAGCTCGCGAAGTTCGTCCAGGAGGGCGGCACGCTCATCACCGAGGGCTCCACGTCGACGATCTTCCCGGAGTACGGTCTCTCGGGCGGCGTGACGGTCGAGGAGCCGCCGCAGCTCTTCGTGCGCGGATCGATTTTGCGTGGCCGGATCGCCGATGCCAAGAGTCCGATCGTCTATGGCTACGCGGGCACCGATCTCCCCGTCTATTTCAGCCAGGCGCCGGTCCTGAACGCCGGGGGCGGCGGGCGGGGCGGCGCGCCGCCCGCGCCGCAGAATCCCAACGCGGGCCTGGGTCAGGTCATCACGCCGAATGTCGCGCCGCTCCGGCTCTCGACGTTCGACGGCGATCAGCCCGAGGAAGGCGCCACGCGCCCGCCGGAACGGCCGCGCGAGGAAGACGTGGCGCGGCTTCGGCAGCAGGCGCCCAATAATCCCAACGATCCCAATAGCGCGTCATCCGACACCAACCGTCCGCGCGTCGTGATGCGATTCCCCGACAATCCGAACGACTTGCTGCTGTCGGGCACGATCGCCAACGGCCAGTTTCTTTCGGGCCGCGCGATCGCCGTCGACGACCGGATCGGACAGGGCCACGCCGTGATGTTCGCGATCCGCCCGTTCTGGCGCTGGCAGACGCAGGGAACCTACACGCTCGGGTTCAACGCGATCATGAACTGGAACGACCTGGATGCGGGGCGCTTGACAGAAAAGTGAAAAGTTAAAAGTGAAAAGTTAAAAGGACTGCGTCGGCTTCAGCGTCACCAGCAGGTCCCGCGCTTCGACGACCGTTCCCAGGCCGACCACCACGCTCTCGACCGCTCCATCTCGCGGGCTGTAGACCGCGGTCTCCATCTTCATGGCCTCAATCGAGAGCAGACGCTCGCCGGCCTGCACGGTCTGGCCAGCCCGCACGGCCACCGACGAGACCTTGCCCGGCATTGGCGCACCGATGTGATGCTCGTTGTCGGGCTCGGCCTTGGGACGCGGCTTCACCGTGACTTCGCTCGATCGGTCGATCACGCGGATGTCGCGCGGCTGGCCGTTCAGCTCGAAGAACACGGTCCGCGTCCCGTCCTCGCGCACCTCGCCGGTGGTCAGGAAGCGGATGATGAGCGTCTTGCCTCGCTCGATCTCGACGGCGATCTCCTCGCCGGGCTGCAGGCCGTAGAAGAAATTCGGCGTCGGAATGGTCGACGTATCTCCGTACTGCAGCGTATGCTCGAGAAAATCCATGAACACCTGCGGATAGAGCAGGGACGACAGCACCTCCTCTTCGGGCGGTTCGCGCCGGGCCTTGTCCTGAATCGTTCTGGCGGCGGCGGCGAAGTCCGCCGGCGGCATCGAGGCGCCCGGGCGGCCGACAATCGGCGAGACGCGCGCCGAGCCCAACACGACCTCCTGAAACGCCTTCGGCCATCCGCCTTCCGGCTCGCCGAGCATCCCCTGCAGCATCTCGACGACGCTGCGCGGGAACCCCAGCGGCGTCTTCGGATTCAGAAGGTCGGCGGGCCTCAGATTGTTGGTCACCATGAAGAGCGCCAGATCGCCCACCACCTTGCTCGACGGCGTCACCTTGACGATGTCGCCGAAGAGGCGATTGGCCTCTGCGTAGGCCTCGCAGATGTCGGTCCAGCGATTGTCCAGCCCGAGGTCCTTCGCTTGCTGGCGCAGGTTCGTGTACTGACCGCCCGGCATCTCGTGCTGATACACGTCCGGCCCGGGAGCTTTCAGCCCTTCCTCGAACGGATAGTAGAGCTCGCGCACGCCGGCCCAGTACCGGCTCAGCTCATCGAGCGCCTGCTGGTCGAGCCCCGTGTCGCGCCCGGTCGGCCGGAGAGCGGCCACGAGGCCGTTGAGGCACGGCTGGCTCGTCATCCCGCTCATCGAGGCGAGCGCCGCGTCGGCGATGTCCACGCCGGCGTCCGCGGCTCGCAGCACGCTCGCCGAATTGACGCCGCTCGTGTCGTGGGTGTGGAAGTGAATCGGCACGCCCACCTCTTCCTTGAGCGCCTTCACCAGGGCGTAGGCCGCGTAGGGTTTGCACAGCCCGGCCATGTCCTTGATGCCGAGGATGTGCGTGCCCAGCGTCTCCAGGCGCTTGGCCAGCCGGACGTAGTAGCCGAGCGAATACTTGGTGCGCGCCGGATCGAGGATGTCTCCCGTGTAGCAAATGGCCGCCTCGCAGATCGCGCTCGTGTCGTTTCGAACAGCCTCGATCGCCAGCTGCATGTTGTCGGCCGAGTTCAACGAATCGAAGATGCGGAACACGTCGATGCCGTTGGCCGCGCTCCGCCTGATGAAGGCGCGGACGAGGTTGTCGGGGTACGTCGTGTAGCCAACGGCGTTGCTGGCGCGAAGGAGCATCTGAAACAGGATGTTCGGAATCCGCAGGCGAAGCTCGCCCAGACGCTGCCACGGGTCTTCCTGCAGGAATCGCATCGAGGTGTCGAACGTGGCGCCGCCCCACA
>MEKT01000029.1 GCA_001767435.1 Acidobacteria bacterium RIFCSPLOWO2_02_FULL_65_29
CTGCGGGTAGTCGGACGCCTTCTTTCGTTCCATAACCTGGCTCCTTCTTGATGTTCAGCCGGCGCGGCCCTCACCCCGTCGGCCGTGTCGCGTGGGGAGGATACCACGGGTGACCCTTGGTGTTCGGCTGAACCTGATGCCTTCGGTGGTGCCGGCCTGCGCCGCTTTTCGTGCGATCGCGACGGACGGCTGCGAAGGGTGTCGGCGCGCCGGGGTCGAGCCTCGGCCGGCGATCGGCGAACGATTGGGCGTCGGGCTTGACGAGTCCATGATTTCAAGATATCGTCAAGACATGCGCCGCCGCAAGGTCAGCACGATTCTCGACGAGCATCTTTTCCGGCGGGCGAAGCTCGAGTCGGTCCGGCAGCGCCGGCAGGTGAGCGCCATCCTGGGCGAAGCGCTCGAGCGATATCTCACGGACACCGGCAGCCGCGCCTCGTCTGGTGTCGTCGCCGAGACGTGGGGTGTCCTCAAGCTCAATCGGCGGATGCTCGATCGGATGCTACAGGACGAAGAAGGCCTGCTTGACGCTTGACCGCATCCCGTCCGGCGCGCGGGTATTTCTCGACTCGACCATCTTCATCTATCACGCGACCGGCGCCTCGCCCCAATGCCGCGCGCTTCTCGAGCGCTCGGAAGCCGGCGATGTCGCCGGCATCACGTCCGCGGTGGTGCTGGCCGAGGTCGCTCATCGCTTGATGATCATCGAGGCCGTGTCCGCCGGGCTTCTTTCGGGAAAGGACATCGTCAAGAAGCTGCGAGCGAAGCCTGAGATCGTCCGGACGCTCCACGTGTATCAGGAACAGGTGGCGCGCATCCCGCTGATGGGCGTCGACGTCATCTCGATCGATCGCAACAGCATCTCAAACTCGCGGCTGCCTTCCAGCGAGAGGACACCCAAGTCGTACGGAGGATTCGGGCGTCTGGCGAGAACGACTCTGGGAACTGTAGAGCCGAACCGCTGCTCAGCCGCTCTGGCGTTCCGGATCCATCGAATCCCTGCCAATGAATGCTCTCCACGCCGTCACGCTCGGCGGTAAACGCAACCCTCTTGCCGTCCGGCGTCCACACCGGCCCTCGGTTGAAGCCCGGATCGTTCGTCAGACGCTGCAGCGTCTCCCGCGCGAGATCCCAAATCCAGATGTCGTTCTGCTCGTCCCGGGAATCGAGAGCGACAAGTTTGCCATCGGGCGACAGGCGAGCGTACGTGTATGCCCTTGGTGGGACGTTGATCGCGTCCTCGCGACCTTTACGGTCCACCCATACCAGGGTTCGCGGATTCACAATCAGGCCGCCGGTCCCGACCCCATACACCAACGTCCCGTCTTCGGCGATCGCGAACTGTGCGGCCCCCGTCGACTCGATCCCGACACGTTCGACGACAGGAACGGGGTTCCCGACAACCTTCAATTGGCGGGCATCGAAACCCACGGCGCGCAATGTTCCCGCCGCCGCGAAGACGAGATGCCCGGTTGGGGAAAACCGCGGGCTGCTACCCCCTGGCACGACGTCGGTAATTGCTCCGGTTTCGAGAGATACGGCCACAATGCTCGACCGATCGACAGAACCGTTCCACAACGTAAAGAGCACCGAGCGACCATCGGGCAACGTCTCTGGCCAGAAATGAGCCAGCGCGCCTTTCGCCGGGTCGGCAGTCGTGATGCGCTCCGGCTTGCCTCCGACCGCCGGGACGCGGAACAGTCCTTTGCTGTTCGCCGTCGCGAACACGATGGGCGCGGTGAGGCCGTGGCAAGTGCGGCTGTGTCGCGCGGGGTCGCCGGCGTCTCGAACGCCCCTTCGAGCGCGAGCTTCACCGCGGAGATATCACCAACTCGCCGCTTCGCGTCCTTCTGCAGACACACACGCAGCGTCTGGCGAGTGCTCGCCGGCGTGTCGGGCGGCAGGGCTGACCAGTCGGGGTCATCTCTTAAAACCGACACGAGCGTGTCCGACACATCGTCTCCGGTGAAGGCCCTCTTCCCGGCCATCATCTCGTAAAGGACGGCGCCGAAGGCCCAGATGTCGGCCCGCTTGTCGACGGGCTTGCCCTTGGCCTGCTCGGGCGCCATGTAGGCCGCCGTGCCGAGCACCATCCCGACGCGCGAGGCGGCAGCCGACAAGGACATCGTCGGCGAAGCCGACATATGCGGGTCCACCACATTCGACTCGAGCGCCTTTGCGAGACCGAAGTCGAGCACCTTCACGCGACCGTCGGGCGTCACTTTGATGTTGGCCGGCTTCAAGTCGCGATGGATGATGCCGTGCTCGTGCGCGGCTTCGAGCGCGTCGGCGATCTGCATGGCGATCGGAAGCACTTCGTCCAAGGGCAGGCTTTGGGCTTTAGGCTTTGGGCTTTGGCCGGGACTGAACGGTACGCTCTTGCTAGAGCCGAGAGCCGAGAGCCCAGAGCCGGCCAACATGTCCGCGAGCGTTGGGCCTTCCACGAGCTCCAGGACCAGCGCCTTTGTGGCGCCGGCCTCCTCCAGCCCGTAGATGGCGCCGATGTTCGGATGATTCAGGGACGCCAGCGTCTTGGCTTCACGCTGAAAGCGCGCAATCCGTTCCGGATCGGCGGCGAACGTCTCCGGAAGGATCTTGATGGCGACGTCGCGATCGAGCTTCGTGTCGTGGGCGCGGTAGACTTCGCCCATGCCGCCGGCGCCAAGCGCGCCGACAATTTCATACGAGCCGAGACGCGATCCGATTACAAGCGGCATCCCTGGTCCCTAGTCCCTAGCCCCTAGCCCCTACGGCGTCTGTAGCTCCCTCAGCAGCTCGTCCCTGAAGTAGCCGGATGGAATCGTCCCCTGTCTGATGAACGCCAGGTGGAAGTTCTTCGGCGAGAACTTCGGGCCGAGGAGCGTTGCGGCTTCCTGGCGCATCGCGAAAATCTGATCCTTGCCGAGCCGGTACGTAATGGCCTGCGTCGGCCACTTCGAGTAGCGAAAGATCGCGCGCTCGGCCGCCTCGCAGCTCGCGCGCTTCGCATCGAGCTTCTTCGCGGCGGCGCTTCCACACGACCCCGGCAGGAAGTCAACGATCTCAGAGAATAAATCGACGGCCTCGTCGTATGTCATGCGCCCGGTGTGAATGCCGGTGTCGATCCTGACGCGCAGGTCGCGATAGAGCTGGCCCTGCAGCTGGTAGATGTGTTCCTCCGGCGTATAGAACCCACCTGGCGAGCCCGGCTGCGGCTCGGCCATCAGCGCCTCGGCGTACAGCCCCCAGCCCTCAGCGGGCATCGAGTCTTCCCACATCGATGACGAATCCTCGACGGCGCCTGGCGTCAGCCAGCGGACCGGAGAAATCCCTCCACGCGATCCGGTGAGCACCTTGTAGTACCAGTCGTGGCCGGGAAACCCTTCGTGCGCCGACAAGTCGGCGAGCGCCGCGCGGTTGTTGCTCTGGAGCGCCGCTCGATCGTTGTGGGTGGGCGTCACATAAAACCGACCGACGCCCGTCGTCTTGAACGGCGGCGCGGGATAGTAGGCCGCGCCATCGATCGAGGCCTGGAGCGGCGGCGGCGTCTCGGTGACCTCGAGCTGATAGTCGGCGGGCACCTCGAACATGCCCGTCTTGCGCGCGTAGTCGACAAGGCGGAACGCCGCCTCCCGGTACCACGCGACCATCTCCTCGTCTGACTTCGGGGAATCCTTCGAGAGCTCGTCGAAGACGAACCGCACGTCGGATGGTCCATCGGGAGGCAACAGCCACCCCTGCCGCCTTCCTATCTCCCTAGCGAGATCGATCATCGACGTCCGCGTGGCTTCGACGATCGGCCACGCCTGCTCGTACAGATCGGGGGCCGTCTGGGTCAGATGAAAGTTGTTCTTCAGCGCCCAGTTGTATTCCTCCTGGCCCATCGCGTACCGGTCCGAGGCGAACGCCTCCTTCACCTTGCCCTGCGAGGTGTTGTCGAAGAAGGTCGTCGCGACAAACTCGCGGAACTTCGTGTAGGCGCCAGCTGCCTGCGTGCCGGCGTCGCGCACCTGGCCGACGATGCGATCCCTGTCGGGACCGCTCGCGCGCTCACTGGCGAGCTTCGGAAGTGTCTCGGCGAAATATCGCGCGTTGGCTTCCGACGTGTTGAGGCCGTCGCGTTGGAGCATCCGGCGATCGGGCGTCCGGTTCGCTTTCACGCCGGCTTCGAGCTGGTCCTGAGCGATCGCCAGGAACGTGGGAATCGCGTTGACGCGCCTGACGAGGAGCGTCCATTCGTCGGCGGTGCCGTACGCGCCGGGGCCGGTCTCGGTCATCCCCTGCAGCTGCCAGTCGAGCGCGCGGAACGGCTCACTCACGTAGGTGTCGAGCGCGCGTTCCTGGTACTTGCGCACCTGGTGCTGGCGCAGAAGAAAGCGGATCTGAGCCAGCGCGACGTCGCGGTCGATCCGCGCGCCGGCCGAAAGGGAAGCGGTGGGCGTTTCCGCCAGCACTTTCGACACGTCGGCCAGCCAGCGATCCTCCTGCTCGATCGACGCGGCGGAGTGATCGCGGAGCATGCCGTCCACTTCGCGCAGCGATGGATCGAGCCCGGCGCCTCCCAGATACGTGTTCGTCGTCGGATTACGCCGCAGGAATTCGACGGCGTAGGCCGAAAGCGTTTGCGCGAGCGCCGCAGCGTCTCTCCCACCGGGCGGCGTCGCGGGGCCGCTCGGGCCGCAGGCTGCGGCGGCCACCAGGGCAGCTCCCGTCAGGAGTAGCACGGCCGAAGAATGAGCACTCATCCTGAATGCTGATTCTACGAGATAACGGCTTCATCGCCTCACACGAACGAGATCGAGACGCTCGAGCATTCGGACCGAGCGCGCCGGACGGGAGTCGTGGGGAGCCACGAGCCGCAGCGGTCCCGCCCAGGCCGGCAGCGGCTTGCCGTCCATCGTGGCGACCCGGAGTGCGCGCATCGGCACGGAACTTTATACCGCCCGTATACGATAATAAAATCGGCTTGAATCGCATGTAATCGTGTAATACGCTAGCTTCTTACCTACCGCGGAGGACGCAGAGGTTCTTTCTTCATGAGATGGCCAGGCCTCAGGACGATCCTGATCATCACGGCGCTCATCGCCTGTGCCGGAACGCCGGCTGCGGCGCAGCAGATCGCGGTCGCGGCGGCGGCGGATCTGCAGGCGGTCTTCCCGGAAGTGGCCGCGCGCTTCGAGCGCGAGACCGGGCGCAAAGTCGCCCTCACGTTCGGCTCGTCGGGCAACTTCTTCGCGCAAGTCCAGAACGGCGCGCCCTTCGATCTCTTCTTCTCCGCCGACATCGAGTACCCGAGGCGCCTGCAGGCCGCGGGTCTGGCCGAGTCCGGAAGCCTGTACGAATACGCCACGGGAAGGCTCGTTCTTTGGAGCCGGAAGGACAGCGGAATCGACGCCGCGCGAGGCCTCATGATCCTGGCAGATCCCCGGGTACGCCGCGTCGCCATCGCCAACCCGGAGCACGCGCCCTACGGACGCGCGGCAGTGGCCGCGCTCCGACACGAGACGGTCTACGACGCGGTTCGCGGCAAACTCGTGCTCGGCGAAAACATCTCCCAAGCCGCACAGTTCGCGCAGTCGGGCAACGCCGACGCCGGCATCCTCGCGCTGTCGCTCGCCCTCATGCCCGCGCTCCGAGACACGGGCACGGTCTACCGGATTCCCGACGCGTTCTACCCGCCGATCGTGCAAGGCGCCGTCGTCCTCGCGGCCTCACGCCAGAAGGAAGCCGCGCGGCAATTCCTCCGGTTCGTGGAGCGGCCGGACATTCAACAGCTCATGCGGGAATATGGATTCGCGCCGGCAGCCGACCTCCGCTGATTCGCGAATTTGAGAATCTGAGGACTTGAGGATTTGAGGATTTTGAGAATCTGAGGATTTTGGGAGTCTCGGATTGGATTATTCGGCCATCCTGCTGAGCGTCAAGCTCGCCGCCGTCGTCGCCGCGATTCTGCTCGGCGTCGGGCTGCCGATTGCCTACTGGCTGACGTTTTCTCGCTGGCGTTGGAAGTTTCTGGCCGAGGCCGTGGTCGCGTTGCCGCTCGTCCTGCCGCCGACGGTGCTCGGCTTCTACGTGCTCGTCGCAATCGGGGCGCGCAGTCCGGTCGGCCGGCTGTGGACCTCCTGGACCGGACACGGCCTCGCCTTCACGTTCGAAGGCCTGGTGATCGCGTCGGTGCTGTACAGCCTGCCATTCGCCGTGCAGCCGATCGCCGCCGCGTTCTCGCAGGTCGACGCGTCGCTCATCGAAGCCTCGTCGACGCTCGGCGCGTCGGAGCGGCGGACCTTCTTTCGAATCATCCTCCCGCTTTCGCTCGAGGGCGTGATCGCCGGCGCCGTGCTGGCGTTCGCGCACACGATCGGTGAGTTCGGCGTCGTGCTCATGGTCGGCGGCAATCTGCCGGGTGCGACGCGCACCGTGTCGATCGCGATCTACGACAGCGTGCAGGCGCTCGACTACGCCGCCGCCAACCGTACGGCGCTGCTGCTCCTGGCGTTCTCGTTCGTGGTGCTCGCCCTTGTCTACGGGCTCAGGCGAAAGCCGTTGGTGGCGATATGAGCCCGGAAGGCCCTCACCGGGCGCTGGCTGGCTCGATCCAGAAGCGCCTTTCACCTGGTTTTGCGCTCGACGTACAGGTCTCGGCGCCTGCTGGCATCACGATCGTGTTTGGCGAGTCGGGCTCGGGCAAGACCACGCTGCTCCGCTGCCTGGCCGGGCTCGATCGCCCCGACGCGGGACGCATCGTGGTTGGCGAGCGCGTGCTCTTCGACTCGCCTTCCGGCTGCAACGTGAGCGCGCGGGACCGCGGCGTGGGATTCGTATTCCAGCAGCTCGCCCTCTTCCCGCACCTGTCGGTCAGAGACAACATCAGGTACGGACTCCACCGCCTGTCGCCCGAGGTGCGCGCCGAACGCACGCGAGCGGTCGCCGAGTCGTTCCGGATCGATCACCTCCTCGATCGGAAGCCTTCGGCGGTCTCCGGCGGCGAGCGGCAGCGCACGGCGCTCGCGCGAGCGCTGGTGACGGACCCCGATCTGCTGCTGCTCGACGAGCCCCTGTCGGCGCTGGACCACGCCACCCAGTCGCGCATCATGGCCGACCTGCGCGCGTGGAACACCGCGCATGCGATTCCCATCCTGTATGTCACCCACGCGCACCGCGAGGTCTTCGCGCTCGGCGAGCGCGTGATGGTGCTCGACGCGGGGCGCGTGCTCGCCGAAGGGACCACGCACGATGTGATGGAGGCGCCGGCGCACGAGCCTCTCGCGCAGCTCGCGGGTTTCGAGAACTTCTTCGACGGCGCCGTCGTGGCGCGCCGCCCCGACGCCGGCACCATGCAGTGCCGGCTGGCGCAGGCGGGCATCCCGCTGGAGGTGCCGTTGTCGCACGCCACGGAAGGCGAAGCCGTCCGTATTGCGATTCGCGCGGGCGACATCCTGCTCGCCAACCAGGAGCCGCGAGGGCTGAGCGCCCGCAACATCCTCCGAGGCCGCGTACGATCGCTCACGCGCGAAGGCCCGACCGTCCGGGCCGACGTGGACGCGGGCGCCGCGTTCGCCGTGCACCTCACGCCGGGGGCGTGCGAGTCGCTCCGTCTCGAAGAGGCGGACGAGGTGTGGCTCATTATCAAGACCCACTCATGTAGACTGGTGGAGCCATCGGGAGCGCTGTCGTGAAACAACTCACCGTGCGCGCGGCGGCCGATCGGCTCGGTGTCGGATACTCGACGCTGAAGCAGTGGATCTATCAGGGACGCGTCCGGACGACGACGACCGCGGGCGGGCACCATCGCATCGCCGACGCGGAAATCGATCGGCTGATGACCCGACAGCACCCCGGGGCCAGGGCGCGGGCGTCTGCGAAGCCCGCGGCCACCGGCTTCATCGTGGCGCTGAGTGGCAGGAATCGCCTTCGCGGATTCGTCGAAGAGGTAAGGTCCGACGGCCTCCTCGGCCAGGTGCGCCTGAGGATCGGCGACCAGACGCTCACGGCTGTCATCACGCGCGACGCGATTCAGGAGCTGAACCTGCGGCGCGGCGACGATGCCGTGGCCATCATCAAGTCGACCGAGGTGATGATCGCGCGCGAAGCGGCCAGCCCTCAGCTATCAGCTGTCAGCTCTCGGCGACGCAATCGGCCGAAAGCTGCGAGCTGAGAGCTGCGCTGAGAGCCGAAAGCTGAAGAGAGCCCCCCGTCCCGTGTGCTTCGGGGCTAACGCGCCCGGACGGCGCGGTCGATAATGCGGCGAAGGCTTGGCTTGCGGGCTGGCCCCAAGAGGATTACCTGAGATGCTCAAGAAGGCGCTCATCGCGGTCGTTGTGCTCGTCCTGCTCCTCTCGGGGGGCCTCTTCGTCTGGGCGCGCTCCGTCCTCGGGCAGGAGGGCGTCAGAAGCGCCATCGCCGGGCAGCTGTCGAAGAACCTCGGCCAGCCGGTGACGATTGGCCGCATCGGCGCAACCATCTATCCACGAGTGACCATCACCCTCGGGGATGTGAGCATCGGCCAGCCGGCGAAGATTACGGTCCAGAGCCTGCACGTCGGCACCGATTTCGGCGCGCTGCTGTCCCGCCGCATCGAGCACGCGAGCATGACCCTGTCGGGCGCGCGCATCGAGCTTCCGCTCCCTGATTTCACCGTGGCCTCGAGCGCCGCGCCCTCTGGAGGCGCACAGGCCTCCGCGTCTCCCGTGGAAATCGTGTCGATCGATGAAATCGTGCTGAGCGACGTGGAGATCGTGAGCGGCGGCCGCACGCTCAAGGGCACCGTCGAAGTGGTGCCCCAGGGCAAGGGCCTCACCGTACGCAGAATCTCGCTCGGCGCCGACAACGCGACGATCGACATCACGGGCCAGTTTACCGATCTGGCGGGTCCCTCGGGCGAGCTCAGCGTGAAAGCCGGCGCGCTCAACGTCGACCAGCTGCTCGCCTTCGTGTCGGACTTTGCCGGCGGCGCGGGCATGAGCGCGGCGACGGCCACGGACACGGCGCCCGCTCCCGCTGCTCCATCGGCGCCGGCCGCGGGATCCGCGCCGCCGATGGATCTCTCGGTCGCGATCGAGGCTGACAAGGCCTCAATGGGCGCGCTCGCCCTCGACAGGCTGTCGGGACGTGCACGCGTGACGCCGGACGCCGTGACGTTCGACCCCGTGAGCTTCGGCCTGTTCGGCGGACGCTACGAAGGCACGCTCGCGCTGACGCTGGGCCAGACGCCAGACTTTCACATAAAGGCCAAGCTGTCAGGCGTGGACATGGCCGCCGCCACGGCGTTTGCGGGCAGCCCGAACCAGATCACGGGCAGGCTGTCGGGAACCATCGACCTCACCGGAAGCGGCATGGAAGCCCCTGCCGTCCTGAAATCAACGCGTGGCACGGCCCGCGTCGACATCACCGACGGCACGGTGAAGAACCTCGGCCTCATTCAGACGGTCGTGGTGGTGACGTCGGGACGCGCCGACGCCAAGAGTCGGCTCGGGAGCGGCTCGAGGGACGAGCCGTTCACGCGGCTGGGCGCAACGCTCTCGGTTGCCGGCGGGGCGGCCAGCTCGCAGGACCTGAAGTTCGAAGCGAAAGACGTGACCCTCGCGGCCGCAGGCGCCGTGAAGCTGGACGGCTCGGCCATCAACCTTCAAGGGCAGCTGCAGCTCTCCGAGGAGCTGACGAAGCAGGCCGGCAGCGATCTCGTGCGCTATACGCAGGAGCAGGGCAAGGTCACGTTCCCGGCCACCATCACCGGATCGGCCGACAGTCCACAGGTGCGCATCGACATCGGCAGCATGGCCAAGCGCGCCGTCACCAACAAAGTGACCGAGGAAGCGCAGAAGGCGATCAAGAAAGGCCTTGGCGGCTTGTTCCAGAAGAAATGATGCGCTGACCCTTGTACACGCCCGTCCTCTCCATCCATTCCTGGCTGCGCTGGCTCACGCTGCTGCTCGCCGTCGGCGCCACGATCAACGCGTGGCGCCCCGACCGGGATCTGTCGCTGAAGCCACCAGGCCGCCACTGGGACACGTTCTTCATGATGGCTCTGGATTTCCAGGTCCTCTTCGGGCTTCTGCTCTACTTCGGGCTCAGCCCGGTCACGAAGTTCGGTCTGGAGAACATGGGCGTCGCGCTCGGGAACTCGAACCTTCGCTTCTGGACGTTCACACACCTCGGGGCCATGGTGGCCGCGACGGCGACCGTCCGGGTCGGCCGCGTGCTGGCCATCAACGCGAAGACACCCGCCGATCGTCGGAAATGGCGCTTCCTGTTCTTCGCGCTCACGACGCTCGCCATCCTCGCCGGCATTCCGTGGCCGGGGCTCGCCAACGGACGGCCGCTCTTCCGATTCTGAGCGCGCCATAGCGATCAACGCAGAGGGCGCATCCCTCGACGCACTGTTTTCTCCGCGACCTCCGCGATCTCTGCGTTCAACGTCGTACTGTCGTTTGCAGATAGTCAACAGAGTCGGCCGAACCCGTACCCGCGAGCTCGCAACGCCGGCACGAGCTGCTTGGTGGCTTCGACCGCGTAGCGGCGGTCC
The DNA here is from genome assembly GCA_001767435.1 of Acidobacteria bacterium RIFCSPLOWO2_02_FULL_65_29. Taxonomy (GTDB): domain Bacteria; phylum Acidobacteriota; class Vicinamibacteria; order Vicinamibacterales; family CAVVIG01; genus 2-02-FULL-65-29. The sequence goes on from MEKT01000029.1 coordinate 10,502, forward strand.
GGCGACGGATCGACGTGATGGCCGTCGTGCATGACGACGATGTCGCCGCGAGAGGCGCGTTTGGACAGC
>MEKT01000030.1:0-1751 GCA_001767435.1 Acidobacteria bacterium RIFCSPLOWO2_02_FULL_65_29
GGCAATGGCGAGGTCGGCCGTGCCGGTGCAGAGATCCAGGACGCGCTCACATCCCGTCAGCGTCAGAGACGCAATGGCCCGTCTCCTCCACCGGCGATCGATGCCGGCGCTCAATAGATGGTTCAGGAAATCGTACCGTCCGGCGATCGCGTCGAACATCCCGGCGATCCGAGCGGGCGACTTGGAAAGATCAGGCACTAAAGTGTCGTGGAATTTGAGGATTTGAGAATTTGAAGAGTTGAGGATTTGAAATGTTTCCGCGCGCGGCTTCCTATGGCCTCACCTGGCCGGTCCAGGGCGGATATAGATCGTGATCGAAGCCGAGCGCGCTCAGAATCTTCCCGGCCATGAAATCAGCGAGATCGTCGATCGTCTTGGGGAGCTGATAGTACGCGGGCATCGCCGGAAGGATGTGGGCGCCGGCCTCCGCGCAGAGCACCATGTTCTTGAGCTGCGGGAGGCTCATCGGCGTTTCGCGCGGAACAATCACCAGCGGCCGGCGTTCCTTCAGCATCACATCGGCGGCACGCTCCACGAGATTGCGCGACAGCCCGTGCGCAACGCCGGCCAGCGTCTTCATCGAGCACGGCACGATGGCCATGCCGGCGCAGAGGTGGCTGCCGCTCGCGAGGGTGGCGCCGAGGTCGCGGTTGCCGTGCAGCGTGACCGAGCCGGCAGACACGTCTGGACCGTACTTCTCGACGAGAAACGGCACGATCCGATCCACGCTGGCTTGCTCGCCGAGCTCGTCGCGCAGCAGGCGCCGGCCGTACTCCGACACGACGAGCTCGACGTGCACGCCGCGCGCCAGAAGGGCCGCGAGCGTACGCGCCGCATACATGGCGCCGCTCGCGCCGGTCACGGCGATGGCAATCGATTGTGCCCGGTTGTCACTCGCCATAACCAACCCAGTCTGGCCACGAAGACACGAAAACACGAAAAAAGATCGAAATTGGGGCTCCTCTGTTCGACGTGAAGAGACTATATAGCCCTTCGGCGGGCTCAGGGCATCCCGAGCTTGTCGAGGGAGTCGGCTACGCCTTCCAAATCGACGCGGCGAGCACCAGGAAATACAGGATCCCGACGTAGCCGTTCATATCGAACGCGCGCTTGACCTGCGACAGGTCGTCGGCGCGCACGAGTGACTGTTCGTAGGCCAACAGCAGCGCCACCACGGCCACGCCCGCGAGATAGAACGCCGGCAGCGGGGCGATCCACGCCAGCCCGGCGAGCGAAGCCACGGCCACAAGATGCATCAGGCGCGAAATCGCCAGCGACGCGCGGACACCGAACCGCACCGGAATCGATTGCAGGCCATGCGCGCGGTCGAACTCGAGATCCTGGCACGCATAGAGCACGTCGAACCCGCCCACCCACGCGCCGATCGCCAGGCCGAGCAGCCACGGCTCCCCGCCGCCTCGTCCGCCGACCGCCAGCCAGCCGCCCACGGGCGCAACAGCCATCGCGAGCCCGAGAAAGAGCTGCGTCCACGTCGTGTACCGCTTCGCCAGCGAGTACCAAAACACGATGGCCAGCGCGACGGGCGACAGGGCGAAGCAGATCGGGTTGAGACGCCAGGCCGCGAACACGAAGACCAGAGACGACGCGGCGACGAAGAGTGTCGCCTCGCGCGTGCCCATCGCGCCTCTCGGAAGCTCCCGATTGGCCGTCCGCGGGTTCAAGGCGTCGAAGCGCGCGTCGGCCAGCCGGTTGAACCCCATGGCGGCGCTTCTGGCGGCGACCATGGCGAC
>MEKT01000030.1:1766-33534 GCA_001767435.1 Acidobacteria bacterium RIFCSPLOWO2_02_FULL_65_29
GCCTCGCGCGCGGCGAGCAGCGCGCCCGATAGGGCAAACGGCAGCGCGAAGACCGTGTGGCTGAAGCGCACGAAGGAGAGATACGTCGACAGACTGCCCATCGGGTTCTCAGTTCTCGGGCTCTGAAGAAGTTGACGGTTCACAGTTGACAGTCAAAACAGAACTGTCAACTGTCGACTGTGAACTGTGGACTCATCTTCAGTCGAGCCACCGGACTTGTGCAGGCTCGATCCCCGACACCAGATATTCTTCCACATCGTCGATGCCCGGCGGCACGTCGACGGCGAGCAGCCGCGCACGCTTCCCCGGCTCGATCGTGCCGAACTCCGACGCGAACCCGAGCGCGCGCGCTCCCTGGTGCGTGGCGCTGTCGAGGAGCGCCGAAGCCGGAACGCCAGGCGCAAGGGCCCGCATCGCCGCGATTTCGGCAAACATGTTGAGGTCGGGGGTGCTCGCCAGGCTATCGGTGCCCACGGCCACGCGAACGCCCGACGCGTAGAACCGATCGAGAGGAGGCGCGCCCGCGCCCGTGTGCGCATTGCTCCGCGGGCACGTGACGAGGGTCGCGCCGCGTGCGGCCAGGCGCGCCAGGTCATCTCCGGTCATCTGCACCCCGTGCACCGCCAGCACGCGCGCGTCGAAAAACCCCTGACCGTCGAGATACTCGACCGGGCTGACGCCCGGCGCGGCCCACGAGGGATCCCACGCGCCAACCTCTTCGAGGAACGCGCGCCACGGCCCGCCTCCGGTGCGAATGAATTCGACTTCCGCCGCCGACTCGGACAGGTGCACCGCGCACGGTCCGAAGAGGCCTCGATCCATCGCCCGGCGGATCGCCAGAAACACGCCAGGCCCGACCGAGTACGGCGCGTGCGCGGCCAGGCTCAGTCTGAGCAGGACGTCGGCGGACGCGCAGGCACGGATGGCGGCGACGGCCTCGTCGACCATTGCCTCGGGACTGGGCGCGTTGAACCGAATCAGCTCGTTGAAGACCACCGCCGCCAGCGGGCTGCGAGCGAGTGGCTCGACGCTGGCGAGGGTGTTGCCGATGTCGCCGACCACCGCCGTGCCCGATGCCACGGCTTCGGCGATCCCGCGCTCGATGCCCTGGACGATTTCAGGCGCCGACGAGCGACGCCGGCGCTGATGGGCCACGACACTGCGGATCCAGGATACGAAGTCGGAAGAGGCGGGCACCCGATCGCGAAGGTAGGACAACTCGAGATGCGTGTGGGCGTTGACCAGGCCGGGCATCACGGCCACACGGCCGAGATCGCGGTCTCCGGCTCCCACACCAACCGCGACGATCCGCCCGCGATCGACGGCCACCCAGCCATCGGGGATCGTGGGCCGGCTGATGGGAACGACCCACGCCGCGCGGTAGCGGACCATGGGAATTACAATTTCCTGCCCGTCCTGCTCCTCGCCGGATAGAGGCGCAGCTCGGCGGGCACGCTGGTGTCGCCCTCCTGGCGCGCGGTCGCCAACTCGGTCATGCGAGGCACGTCACGCTCGCGGAAGATCGGATCGCCGAGGATCTCGTAGTGCATGTTCCGCCGCTTGGCCGTGAACCCCGCGTCTTCGATGTTCCTGACGATCTCGACTTCGTCCATGCAATAGCTCGCGCCGGCGGCCCGTACGACGTTCTCTTCGATCATCACGCTACCCATGTCGTTGGCGCCGTAGGCCAGGCTGAGCTGACCCACCTTCCCGCCCTGCGTCACCCACGACGCTTGCAGGTTGTCGAAGTTGTCGAGCACGAGGCGGGCGATGGCCAGCGTCCGCAGATAGTCGATGCCTGTCGCCTCGACGCCCGCGAGCTCGGTGTGGTCGGGCTGATAGCTCCAGGCGATGAACGCCGTGAAGCCGCCGGTTTCGTCCTGAAGGTCCCGCAGCCGCCACAAGTGCTCCAGCCGCTCTTCATCGGTCTCGACGGTTCCGTACATCATCGTCGCGGTCGTGCGAAGGCCCATGCGGTGCGCGTGGCGCATCACGTCGAGCCACTCATCGGAGGTGGCCTTGCCATGGCAGTGGAGCAGCTTTCGTACGCGGTCCGAGAGAATCTCGGCTCCCCCGCCCGGGACGCTGTCGAGCCCGGCGGCCATCAACCGCTCGAGCACCTGGGGCACGGCGAGCTGCGACAGCCTTGACAGGTGAATGACCTCAGGTGGCGAGAGCGCATGGAGCTTGAACGACGGGTATCGCGTCTTGACGGCCCGGAACAGATCTTCGTACCACGTGAGGGGCAGATCGGGATTGTGCCCGCCCTGCAGCAGCAGCTGGACGCCGCCCACGGCGATCGTCTCGTCGATCTTGTTGAAGAGCTCGTCGAATCCAAGGACGTAACCCTCGGGCGACCCGACGGGCCGATAGAACGCGCAGAAACTGCACTTGGCGACGCACACGTTCGTGTAGTTGACGTTGCGGTCGATGATGTAGGACACCACGCGTTCCGGATGCTTCCGTCCGCGCACTTCGTCGGCCAGTTGTCCGAGGAGCGGCGTCGGCGCGCGGCGATAGAGATCGAGCGCCTCGTCTCGATCGAGACGTGCCCCGCCACGCACTTTGTCAGCGAGATCCGGAATGCTCCGCATCGTAGAACCGCATCTGGCCGTCGAAGATCACGAGACCGCACTCCGCAGCGTACCCGTAGAAGGCACGAAGTCCTTCCAGCTCCTCGGGTCCGAGGAAGTACTGGACATTATCGCGCAGATACCGGCTGGCGACCGCCTGCAGGTCGACGCGGTCCTCGAAGTAGGTGCGTGCGATCTCGTCGGTATGCGCGACGCCGTCATCCCTCGCCTGCTGAAGTGCCCTCACGTCCGGGGAGCTCAGCACGCCCGGCCATCCGGCCCAAAATGCATACACAAATGGCAGCCCTGTCGTATCGGTCCAGAGCGCGCCGAGATCGATCTTGCGGGCGCCCGCCGCGCCGTGATCCAGCAAGAGCGCGTGGTCGCCGATAATCAGCCCGGCATCCGCGCGCGCGAGCATGGCGTCCAGGTCGGGCGGCATCGCCAAGGTGTCTGGCGCGATCCGGTACACGCGGTTGACGAGGACCGTCGTAAGGGCTATCGACGTGCGCGAGCTCGTGTCCATCGCGATCGTTCGAATGTCTCGCGGCTCTTTTCGTGTGTACAACGCGACCGACGCGACCGGGCCTCGAGACGTCACGGCCGGACCCGGGACGATGGAGTACGGGCCCGGGCCCCGCAGGTAGTCGATCGAGGGAATCAGGCCGACATCGATGCCGTGCTCGTGAAGCAGTGTCGCGCAGCGCGACGGCACGTCGAAGCGCAGATCGAAGCGGGATGAGCCTTCGAGTCCGAAGACGAGCGGGCGGGCGTTCAGATACCCTACGGCGCCAAGACGGACGTGGCTCATCGGGTGATGGGCTCGAAGCGGCCGTTGCGCTCGAGCGGCTCCAGCCCAGCCGCCCTGATGTTCCGCATGACTTCCTCGAGCGGCGCCCGGCGCCGCCCATCGCTCAGGTCGTCGACGGCCGAGACGGCGTCGATGTCGTCGGCGCCCACCGTGAGCGCCACCTGCGCGAGCTTGGGACCGTACAGCGCCCAATCCACCTGGATGGACGGCACCTCCACCGCCAGCCGCGCCAACGCCACCCGCTTCACATCGTCGTAGCCGGTGGTCGGTGCCGCCGGATTCACGCGCCGCGGGAGCGGAGCAAACGCGCGGATCACCGCCACTTCACGCTGCAGCATCGCGATCTGTGTCAGGAGGACCGGCGCCTCGATAGCCGGCAGCTGATCGATCGTGAGCCTCGCCAGCGCCAGGCCGGCGATGTTGACTTCCTCGATGGATCGGCGAGCGTCGCGCAACCGATCGAAGGGGGCTTCGGCGACCAGCTCGAGCCCTGCCGCACGAAGCTCCTCGAGGAGCGCGCGCAGCGTGACGCGCTCGCGCCCGGCGAGTGCTTCAAGGTCGGCGAGCGAAAAGCCCGACACCGGCAGGCCGCGTGCCGCGCGCGCGACCTCGGCCGTCCGCTCGATGGCCCCGGACCGCGACGCGGGCGTGCCCGTGATGCGCAGCTCGCCCGCGGCAGGGGGCACGACGATCGGCTGTCCGGGCCCAACGGCGACCTCCGCCACGCGGACGAAGGTCGTAGTCGGGCCGTGGCGCGCGCGCCGCACATCGTCGGCCTGCATGCCGAGCGTGATGATGTCGTGTGTGGCGGCAAGCGCGACGAGCTCGGCGTCGGTGACAGGCACTGGGCGACGATCATAGTAGGGGCTGGGGGCTAGAGGCTAGGGAGTCGTTTCTCGAAGCACACGCTCACCGGGCTGCCCAGGTACTCACCGAAGGGCGGAATATCGACATATCCGGCCGATCGATAAAGACCGATTGCCTCCGGTTGACCCACAGCCGTTTCAAGCCGCAGCGCCACATAACCACGCGTCCGCGCTTGGACCTCCAACGCGGCCAGCACCTGTCGGGCAACGCCCCGCCTGCGCCACGCCGGTTGCACGAACATTCGCTTGACTTCCCCGACACCAGGCCCGAGCTCACGGACCGCCCCGCAACCAATGGCTTCGCCATCGGCTCGTGCGACAAGAAATACAAGCCGATGATCCCGGACGTCTTCGGGACGAAGGCCGTGAGGCGCGATGCCGGGATATCGACCGCACAGGTCATCATCGAGCGCCCGAATGAGGCGAACGGCGTCTGGTGAATCCGGCGGGGCCGCCATGATGTGGACCGTTGAATCTTGCATCGACGTGTCGGCCAGAAAACCGCCAACGATCAGGCACTCACACGCGGGCTTCAATGACAGCCAGGAGGTGTGGATCCGGGTGGCAGCGTCGTGTTGACTGGCTTCTATGGCTTCTCGACGAAGCGCGCGGCATTGAACCAGATCGGCGAGGTTTCGACCTTCTGGTACCGAGCGGTGATCTCGCGAATCACGACGCCGTTGTCGCGGACGAAGTCCACGTTCTGCACGCGAATCGGCCGGCTCTTGAGCGAATCCGGCAGGGCCTTCTGGGCAGCCCACGCCGTGGCGTTCACGAGTGTCTGCTCGCGCCGCAGATAGTCCCTCGAGCTCAACTTGTAGCGGCCGAGCGTCTGGACGATCGCCGGCTCGGCGCTGAGCGCCGGCGCCAGGTCCGCCAGCTTGGCGGCTCGGCGGCTCGTCTCGAACAGACGGGTGTGAAGCGACGCGGTCTTTCTTCGAAGCGCGGCGATGTCGGCCCGGGCGCTCGCGTACTCCTCGAGCCCCTCACGCGTGATGATCCACTCGACGTCGCCGACCAGGTCCTTCGCTCTGAAGGCCGGCGGCGGCGCACCCTTCCGGCCCTCTTCGGCCTTCCTCGCCGCGTCGCCCAGCGTCGGCAGCTGGCCGGCATCGGCTAGAGACGCCGCCGCCGCCAGGGCGATCAGAATGGGCAACGTTCGCATCACTCCCTCAACACGGATCAATGACTGAGCCTCGTCCCCATGCCCTTATCGGCCTTGCGGGCTGCCCTCTTCAGCCCAGCTCATCTGCGCGTGGACAGACAGAGGAGCCGGATGGTCGGTCGACTCAACCACGAAAACACGAAACCACGAAGCAAACATTGCGATCCGATTACCCGATTCTGAGCCGCGCCCAGATCTCGGCCGCGCGCGCGGCGGCGCTCTCGGTCGTCTTGAGCCGCGTCGGCCACGTACGGCTGTAACCCTCGGACGCCCACTTTCGCGTGGCGTCGATGCCCATCTTCCCGCCATATGCGGGTAACTCAGCGGCGTCGTCCAGGTCGTCCACCGGGCCTTTCGTCATCTGCACGTCGCGCATCGGATCGATGTGCGTGCCGACGATCCACGCGACCTCGCGCAGATCGTGCACGTTCACGTCCTTGTCCACGACGATGACGGTCTTGGAGAACATGAGCTGGCCGAGGCCCCAGACCGCGTGCATGATCTTGCGCGCGTGGCCGGGGTACCGCTTGTCGATCGAGAGGATGACCAGGTTGTGGAAGATGCCCTCGGCGGGAAAATGCATGTCCACGATTTCCGGCACGGTCTTCTGAATCATCGGCAGGAAGATTCGCTCGCTCGCCATGCCGAGATAGAAATCCTCCATGGGCGGAATGCCGACGATGGTCGTCAGGTACGTGGGCTTTTTCCGGCGCGTCACGCAGGTCATGTGGAACACGGGGTAGTCGTCCGGCCGCGAGTAGAACCCGGTGTGATCGCCGAAGGGGCCTTCCCGCCGCCGCTCGCCCGGCTCGACATAGCCCTCGAGCACGATGTGCGCGCTGGCGGGCACTTCGAGGTCCACGCTCACGCACTTCACCATCTCGATGCGACGCCTGGCGAGGAAGCCGCCGAGCAGGAGCTCGTCGAGGCCTTCGGGCATCGGCGCGGTCGCGCAGTAGCTGAGGACCGGCTCCGGACCGAGCGCGACGGCCACGTCGAGCCGCCGGCCCAGCCGCTCCGCCACGCGGTAGTGCTGCGCGCCCCCCTTGTGCCGCTGCCAGTGCATCCCCGTCGTACGGCCGTCGAACACCTGCATGCGGTACATGCCGATGTTGCGTACACCGGTTTCCGGGTCGCGCGTGAAGACGAGCGGCAGTGTGATGAACGGGCCGCCGTCTTCAGGCCAGCACGTGAGGATCGGGAGCTCGTCGAGCGTGCCGTTCTCCTGCACGATTTCCTGACAGGGGGCGTCCTTGACGGTCTTCGGCATCAGGTCTTTCAACCGGCCGAGCGTCGGCAGGAGCTTCAGCGCGTCGATCAGGCCCTTGGGCGCCGGCGGCGTCATCAGCTCGTCGATCTCGGCACCGAGATCGTCAAGCGACTTCACGCCGAGCGCCAGACACATGCGCTCCATCGATCCGAATACGTTGGCCGCGACCGGGATGTCGAAGCCGGTGGGCCGTTCGAAGACGAGCGCCGGACCGCCGCCGGTCGTTTTACACGCGCGGTCGATGACGGCGGCGATCTCGAGGTTGGGACTGACGGGCTCGGCGATGCGCGTCAGCAGCCCGCGTGTGTCGAGATCGGAAAGAAATTCGTCGAGATCAGAATACATAGCCACGAAACCACGAAAGCACGAAAAGACCACATGCCATGTTTGCTTCGTACCTTCGTGTCATAGACGAGCCACGAAACCACGACAACACGAAAAAGACTTCAGTGGAGCGTTTGATTCTGCAACGTGTTCTTAAAGATTCGGTCTCGTGATTTCGTGTTTTCGTGGCTGCATTTCCGTGGCCATCTTATCCGTAATCTGTTGGGCCAGCGCCAGCGCGCGGCGCCCTCCGGCGCCGTCGACCGTCGGCGGGCGCCTCGCCACGACGGCGTCGACGAAGTCCGTCAGCTCCCGTTCGAGAGGCTCCTGATTCGGCACCTCCACCTCGCCGCCCTGAATCGAGGGCATGAGCCCAGGACTTCGAACGAGCTTCCAGACCTCGAGCTTTTGCGCGGCGTAGTCGATCGACACGTACGCCATGGGCTGGAAGAATCGGATTTTCCGTACGCGGTCTCGGCTGATGCGACTGGCCGTGACGTTGGCGATGCATCCGTTGCCGAACCGCAGCCGTGCGTTCGCGATATCCACGCGCTCGGTCAGGACCGGCACGCCGACGGCTTCGATCGACGTCACGTCGGCATCGACGAGTGACAGCACCACGTCGAGATCGTGAATCATCAGATCGAACACGACGTCGATGTCGAGGCTGCGATCGGGAAAGGCGCCGAGCCGATGGACTTCGATGAACCTCGGATCGGAGAGCAGCGGCCGCGCTCGCTCGACGGCCGGGTTGAAGCGTTCGGTGTGTCCCACCGCCAGCGCCACGCCCGCCTTCGCCGCGGCAGCAATCATCTCGTCGGCTTCGGCGATCGACCGAGCCATTGGTTTCTCGACGAGGGTGGGCACGCCGGCCGACAGAAATGGCAGCGCAATCTCGAGGTGCTTCTCGGTTGGCACGGCGACGATGACGGCATCGACCTGCACCTCGTCAAGAAGATCGCGCGCGTCGTACAGCGCGCGCGTGCCGCTTGCCGCCGCAACCTCATCCGCTCGCGCGCGGTTGGTATCGGCGACGCCCACCAGCGAGACGCCCGGCAGCGTGGACAGGACGCGCGCGTGATGCTTGCCGAGATGGCCGACGCCGATCACTCCGAGGCGCAGCGTCATCGCCGCAGCCACGAAGACACGAAGACACGAAGAATACCCAAGACTTCCTTTTCGCATCCTCGTGACACCGTGGCCAACACAAGGCGCTCACGCATCGGGCTTCACTCTCCCCACAATCGCGATCCCGGCCTCGTCGGCGGCGCGAATCACGGCCTGGCCATCGACCATCAGCGTCTTGCCCGCGTCGACCGATAGGACTGTCGCGCCGGCAGCGGCCATCGCCTCGATCGTCGAGACGCCGATCACGGGTACGTCGAAGCGCATGTCCTGGTGCGGCTTGGCGACCTTCACAATACGCACGCCCGAGCCGGCGAGCTGCCCGGCGCGTGCGACAACGGCGTCGGTGCCTTCCATCGCCTCGACGGCGACGACGGCGCCTGTCTTCACGGCAATCGTCTGTCCGATATCGAGGCCTGCGATGGCATCGGCCATCCGATAGCCGAAGTCGAGGTCGGCCTGTTCCTCGGCGGACGGCGATCGCGCGGTGAGCACGCGGGCGCCCGCCATCAGCGGCGCCAGGAACGCGGTGGAGTCTCGCAGCGTGATGCCGTGGTCGCCGAGCGCGTCGGCCACACCCGAGATGAGCGCGTCCGTGTTGCGTGCCTTGAGGCGCATCAGCACCGACATCAGCGTCAGATCGGGCACGATGTCGGCAAAGAGCTTCGTATGCTTCACCTGACCCGCCATGACCGCCTCGGTCACGCCGGCGTCCTCGAGCAGCCTGATGCACGTGCCGAGCTGTCCGAGCGACACCCAGTGGAGGGGCGCCTCGGGCGCGCGCCGGGCGGCGTCGGCCAGATCAGGAAACGCTTCCTCCTTGATCGCGATCACCGTGACGTCGTGCCCGGCGCCGCGCGCCGCGTCGAGCACCAGAAAGGGGAACCGGCCGTTGCCCGCGATGAGACCTAGACGCATTACAGGATTGTAGAATTGCAGAATTGCAGAAAGGAAGGCAATCCTCTCATTCGTCCGCCAGCACTTCCTCGGCGCGGCGGGTGGCCCGCCTGAGGATGACGCCTCGCGCCGAGGTGCGGATGAACTCCACCAGATACTGGACGTCGGCGCACGCCAGCGCGCGATCGCGCTCGATCTGCCTGAGCGCGCTCGTCGTGTTGAGCTTCGACTGGAGCAGATACCGGAACGAACGCTTCAGCTTCATGATCACATCGGGTGAGAAGCCCCGGCGATCCAGCCCGACCCGGTTCACACCGAAGACCCGGGCCGGCCGGCTGCCGACCGTCTTGGCGAACGGCAGCGCGTCCTTCGTCACGACCGAGTAGCCGCCGATGAACGCGTGGCGGCCGACACGGCAGAACTGGTGCACGGCCGATCCGGCGCTGATGTTGACGAAGTCCTCGACCACCACATGGCCGCCGAGCGTCGCGTGCGGCCCGAAGATCGTGTCATCGCCGACGTGGCAGTCGTGCGCCACGTGGACGTAGGCCATGAAGACGTTGCGATCGCCGATCCGGGTGACGCCTCCGCCGCCGCGCGTGCCGCGATTGATCGTCACGAACTCACGGAAGATGTTCCGGCGGCCGATGAGGAGGCGCGTCTCCTCGCCCTTGAATTTCAGATCCTGCGGAATCTGGCCGATCGACGCGAAGGGAAACACTTCCGTGTCGTCGCCGATCTCGGTCGGGCCGTCGATCACGGCCGAGGCGCCGACCCGGCAGTCCCTGCCGAGGCGTACGCCCGCGCCGATCGTGGCATGGGGCCCGATCGTCGTCCCCTCGCCCACGAAGGCCGACGCGTGCACGATGGCCGTGGGGTGAATCTCGTACCGGTCGGGCGCCACGGCCAGCAGGAGCTCGCACTCGGCCACCACCTGGTCGCCGATGAACGCCGTGGCCTGCGCCCTCGCCAGCGAGACGCGCCGGCGGCCGAGCGAGATCTCCAGTCGCAGCCGATCGCCGGGCACGACCTGTTTGCGGAACTTGCAATCGTTGACGCCGCGCAGATAGACGTGGGTGTTGGGCGGCGCATCGCCGCGCTCGACGAGCAGAATCGCCGCCACCTGCGACAGCGACTCGAGCATCAGCACACCGGGCATGAGCGGCGCGCCGGGAAAGTGCCCCTGGAAGAATTCCTCGTTGACGGTGACGTTCTTGACGGCCACCAGACGCCGGCCCCTCTCGTGCTCGGTGATGCGATCCACGAGCATCGAGGGGTACCGGTAGCACAGGCGGTCCAGCGCCTGCGGGATGTTGATCGGCACGGGGCACAAGTCTATCAGAAGGCCCCGAGCGTCTTAACCCAGACATCTTCTCAAGCCGATGTCCCTGCGTATGAGAAGTGTTCGGCTTTTTGAGGCGAAGCTTCGCTACCGACGTGTTATGGTGAAAGGATGATTCGAGTATCCACTCGCGGGCTCCCGCTGCTCGCGCTCCTCGGGGCGGCCCTCGTGACCTCCGCCTGTGCGGATGAGAGTCTGTTGTTTCCGACCGCGCCGACGCCGACCGAGACGACCGACACTTTCGCCGGAACGCTGACCGTCAACGGCGGGACGACGTTCCAGTTCCTGGGAAATCGCGGCACGGTGACGGCCACGTTGCGGAGCGTGGCGCCCGACCCGACCATCGGGGTCGGCCTCAGCCTCGGGACCTGGAACGGCGCCACGTGCTCCGCCGTGCTGTCGGACGATTCAGCCATTCAGGGCTCCGTGATTTACGCGACGGTCAATGCGACCGGGGCCCTGTGCGTGCGGGTCTACGATGTCGGGAAGCTCGTGGAGCCCCTCACCTTTGAGTTAGGGGTGGTCCACTTCTAACGTGGGGCTCCGCCCCACACCCGGCTCGGTCGCTCGCGGGGACCCCTACGCCCCGCGCCGCTCCCTCGCCCTTCGACAATGCTCAGGGCGTCCCGAGCACGTCGAGGGACGCAGGCGCGCCGTGCGCGCCTCACTACCGTGGGGTTCCGCCCCACACCCCCCGCCTCCGCTCTTCGAGCTCCGGCGAGGCTCGCCGAAGCCTTCGGCGCAGGCGGCGGCTCGGTCGCTCTATGAACTTGTCCTGCCTACGGCTTGGCGGGCACCGCCGCGTCGAGCTTCTTCACAGCGTCCAGCGTCAGGTCGAGACCGTCGGCGGCCCAGATGAGCCCGGCGTCGGTCGCGCTGAACAGCAGGTGCAGACCTTTTTCATTGGCCATCTGCTCGAGGATCGGGAACAGCCTCTTGTTGAACTCCGCCTGCACTTCCTGGGTGAGCTCGTTGATGTCGGCCTGCGCGTCCTGCTGCAGTCGCTCGAGGTCGCGTTGCTGGCGTTCGATGTCCCGTTCGAGCTGCGCGCGCGCCGCGTCGCTCATCACGCCGCCGCCCGTCTGCAGCTTCTGCTGGCTGGCCTGCAACGCCTTGGTCTTCTCGGCCATCTCGGTCTGTTTCTTCTGGGTGAACGCCGAGACCTTGGCCTGCGCGGCCTTGCCGTCGCTCGACAACGCGGCAATCTGCTGCAAATAGACGTAACCGAGCTTGGCGCCCTGCGGGAATGGGGCCGGCGGTTTCGCCGGCGGGACCGGCTGAGCGGCCGCCGGCGCGGCGGGCGCCGGGGCGGCCGGCTTGGCCGTCGCGGGCTGCGCGGGAGTCTGGGCCAACGTGGGAGCGCCGCTCACCAGGAGCGCGAACGACGCAGCAAGGGCGAAACCTCTCATTACGATCAGTCCTTTCGTAGAGAGCTAACGGTTGACGTCAACAGTCGACAGTCGACAGCTGACAGTTGGACATCCGGCCGTAAAGCGTTAAGTGTCGCCCTCAGAACTGTGAACTGTCAACTGTGAACTGTTGACTTGCGGCCATCGGCCGCCTCAGAACGTCGTCCCGACCGCGAATCGGAACTGGAACGCCTTCTGCGGCTGCAGGTTGTTGTTCCGCACACCAGCCCGAGACAGGTTCTCCGCGAAGATCAGGCGGAAGGGGACGTTCAGCACCGGCATGAAGAACCGGATTTCAAGGCCGGTCGACGTCTTGAACGCCGCGGCCCTGCCGGTCACTTCCGTCTGAATCGGCCTCAGCGACTCCTCCAGGCTCTGCAGCAAGACCGGAGCGAACGGATCGGTCAGGAGCGGCAGGGGCGGAGTCAACACGTTGATCACGTCTTCCTTCCACGAGAAGGGTTGGCCGCTGTTGCGGACCTGGCCGGCGTCGAAGAACAGAATGGCGCGGACTGGACCCGCGATGTGGATAATCTGCTCGACGTTGAAGAGCAGGCTCTTGTTGCCGCCGAGCACCAGGTGCGTGACCGGATCCTCCGGGCCGATGGAGCGGATGTCGAAGCCGCGAATGCTGTACTCGCCGCCCAGGAAGAGCTTCTCGAAGATCGGCAGCTCCCTCGACCCGCTGAACGTCTGGATGTACTCGAGCTGCCCGCGCATGGCGAGCGACATCCGTGCGTTCTGCCTCTGGATCCACACGGCCTCGAGCATCGGTTTGTAGAAATTCGTATTGCCGCCGAATCCGGCGAGGTCCACCGACGCGGACAGCCGTTTGCCCGTGGTCGGGAAAATCGGCTGATCGACCGTGTTGTAGACCACGCTCGGAGAGACCTGGCTGATGATGCGCTCGCCGCCGGCGCCGATGAGCAGCGAATCGCGGAGGAACGGGTTGCGCGCGAGCAGAATCGGATCGTTATAGGCGTCGTTGATCTCGGTGACGCGCACCTTCTGGTAGCTGTAGTTGGTGAACATCCGCGTGAAGCCGCGGCCGAGCGGGAAGCCGAACGTGACCGACGAGCCGACCGACTCTTGCGTGAACTGGTTGATGTAGCGGACCTCCTGCTTGAACACGTTCAGGCCGCCCGTGATGTTCCGGTCGAAGAGAAACGGCTCGGTGAACGACAGCGTGTAGTTCTTCGCGCGCGACCCGGCCTGGAGCGCCACCGTGAGGCTCTCGCCGCGGCCCAGGAAGTTCGCGGTCTGGAACGACAACTGGCCGAAGAAGCCCTCGAACTGCGACACGCCCGCGCCAAACGACAACTGGTTGCGATTCTGCTCCTCGAGCTGCATCCGCACGTCCACCTTGCCGTCGACGGTCGGGATCTTTTCGACGGTCACGTCCTTGGGCGGACCCTCGAGTGCCTTGAAGTAGCCGAGCTGATTCAGCCGCCGGATGCTGTACTTCAGCGCTTCGCTGTTGAACACGCCGTTCTCGTACAGCCGCATCTCGCGCCGAATCACGTTGTCGCGCGTCGTCGTGTTGCCGACAAACGTGATGCGGTTGATGTAGTACTGCTTCCCCTCGGTAATCCGCATCGTCACGTCGACAATGGGCGGCCCCTTCTTCTGGTCGACAGCGGCAAGGGCGGCGGGCGCTTCGGGCTGCGACGGATCCGGGAGGTCGCGCGGGCGGTTGTCGGGGTATCCGGTGAACTCCATGTATCCGCCGCCGCCGTACATCTCCTGCGCTTTCTGGAAACCTTTCCGAATGTCGCCCTGGCTGTAGTAGTCGCCCGCCTTCACATTGAACAGCGGCCTGAGCGCTTCGGTCTTGACGACGGTATTGCCGACGAAGTCGAAGTTGCCGACGCGGTACCGGTTGCCTTCGGTGACCGGAATCCGCAGCTCGATGAATCGCGACTTCTGGTCCTCGGAGTCCTCGATGACCTTGATTTCCGGCGTCCCGACCTGCGCCGTGATGTAGCCGCGGTCGAGATAGAACTGCATCACACGGTCGGCGTCTTCCTCGAACTTGGCCTCCTGGTACGTGCCGCGGCCGGTGATCCACGAGAACATCCACTGGGACTTGTTGTTCTTCATCCGGCGTTTGAGCGCGCGGTCGCTCGCCGCCGAATTGCCCACGAACTCGATCCTGCGGATCTTGACCTTGGGGCCTTCGGTCATCAGAAACGTGACGTTGATCAGCTTCGGCCCGCCGGCGACTTCAGTAATCTGGTGGGTCGCCTCGCCGTTCTGGAAGCCCTTCTCCTTCAACATCTCGCGCAGGATGACTTCGACCTTCCGCAAGAGCGCCGGGTCGATGAACGTGTCGATGCGAATCTCGGCGTTCTGCGTGCGGAGCTGCTCGAGGATTTTCGACGTCTCGACCTTCTTCGAACCGACGAAGTCGACGACCTTGACGCGCTGGCGCTCCTCCATGTGGTAGACGACGATCTTGCCGACCACGCCGTTGGTGAAGGCGTAGTCCTGGACGTCGATCCACAGGTTGTCCAGGAAGTTCGTGTTCCACAACCGGCGGAAGTCGGCGCGGATGATCTCTTCCAGGCTCTCGTCGTAGGGCGTCCAGAGGCCCTGCGACGGCCGGCTCACCTTCTGCTGCGACTGGATGTAGTAGAGGTAGGTCTGGATGTCGACGAGCGACACGTTGCCCTGCGCCTCGAAACACGGCGCCACCAGCCAAAACACCGGGATCGAGCTGGCGGGCGGCAGCTGGGCCGCCGGCGGCGGTGGGACGTCGACCGTGCACACCTTGGCGGGAGGACCGGGCCGTGCGGGGGCCTGAGCCTGTTCCGCCAAGGCCGAAGGGACCGGCAAACAGGCGGCGAAGGCCGCGAGAACGATCACACGAGCCAGCGAGCGAACCTTCGGCACTGAACCCTTATTTTAGCTGAAACTTAGACGAACACACGGACGGGAAAGTCTGGAATTTGAGGACTTGAGGAGTTGAGGATTCGGGGAGTTGAGGACTTGAGGAGTTGGCGCCATTTGGGGATTTGCAGCGATTCGAGGATCGACAACCTCGCGATTTACTGCGCAAATCATCACATTTCGAGAGATCCTCACATCCTCACATCCTCAAATTCTCAAATTCTCAAATCCTCAAATCCTCAAATTCCACGGTCAGCTAGGCGAGCTTGCGCCCCGCCTCCAATTCGCCGGCTGGGCGATACGCGAGCACGCCGGCGTCCAGATAGACCTCGATCTCGCCGCCGCGCAAGTGGCCGCGGATGAGCTCCTCCGACAGGGGGTCTTCGACGTAGCGCTGGATGGCCCGCCTGAGCGGCCGAGCGCCGTACGAGCGGTCCTTGCACGTCGCTTCGATCACCCAGTCGACGCCTTCCGGGGTGAGCGCGATGCGGAGCTTGCGGTCCACCAGGTTCTCGTTCAGCTGGTTGACCAGCAGCCCCATGATCCGCCGCAGGTCCTCGTCGGTCAGCGCCTCGAAGACGATGATCTCGTCGATGCGGTTGATGAACTCGGGGTTGAACGTGCGCTTCACTTCGCCGAGCACCATGTCGGTCACGCTCTTGGCGATCTCGCCCGTGTCGGACGACTGGAAACCCATCGAGGACTTCTTCTGGATGAAACGCGCCCCGATGTTCGACGTCATGATGATGATGGCGTTCTTGAAGTTGACACGATTCCCGAGGCCATCGGTGAGGTGCCCGTCTTCGAACACCTGCAGGAGGATGTTGAAGATGTCGGGGTGCGCCTTCTCGATCTCGTCGAGCAGCACGACCGAGTACGGATTGCGCTTGACCTTCTCGGTGAGCTGGCCGCCCTCCTCGTGCCCGACGTAGCCGGGCGGTGAGCCGATCAACTTGGAGACCGAGTGCTTCTCCATGTACTCGGACATGTCGAAGCGGATGAGCGCGTGGTCGCTGCCGAAGAGGAAATTGGCGAGCGCGCGCGCGAGCTCGGTCTTGCCGACGCCGGTCGGTCCGAGGAAGACGAAGCTCCCGACGGGACGATTCGGGTTCTTGAGGCCCGCGCGCGAGCGCCGGATCGCGCGCGAGACGGCCGAGATGGCCTTCTCCTGACTGATCACGCGGCGGTGCAGCTCCTGCTCCATCCGGAGGAGCTTGTCGCTTTCGTCCTGGTTGATCGACGTCATCGGGACGCCGGTCCATTTCGATACGACCTCGTCGATCTCCTGTTTGCCGACGATGACCTTGCGCGCGCTGGATTTGATATCGAAGCGCGCCTGCACCTGTTGCAGGCTGTCGCGCGCGGTGAGCTCCTGTTCGCGATAGCGCTGGGCCGCCTCGAAGTCCTTCTGCGACACCGCGCTCTCCATCTGCTCGACCGCGACGCGGATGGACTTGTTGATCTCCCCGAATTCCTCGCTGTACCCCGCCTCACGCAGCTTGGCGCGCGCACCCGCCTCGTCCACCAGATCAATCGCCTTGTCGGGCAGGAAACGGTCCGTGATGTAGCGGTTGGACTGGTACACCGCCGCCTCGAGGGCCTCACGCGTGTACTCGACGTGGTGGAAGGTCTCGTAGCGGTCTTTCACCCCCAACAGGATCTCGATCGTCTCGCGCTCGCCCGGTGGGTCGACTTTGATCGCCTGGAAGCGGCGCTCGAGCGAGCGATCCTTCTCGATATACTTCCGGTACTCGGCGGGCGTCGTCGCGCCGATGCAGCGGATCTCGCCGCGGCTGAGCGCGGGCTTGAGGATGTTGGCCGCGTCGAGCGAGCCTTCGGCCGACCCGGCGCCAACCAGCGTATGCAGCTCGTCGATGAAGACGATGATGTTCGGGTTGTCGGTCAGCTCCTTCATGATCGCCTTGAGGCGCTCTTCGAACTGACCGCGATATTTCGTGCCCGCGACAATCAAGGAGATGTCCAGCGCGAGAATCCGCTTGTCGGCGAGAAAGTGCGGCACGTCGCCGTAGACGATCTTCTGCGCCAGCCCTTCGACAATCGCGGTCTTCCCGACGCCAGGCTCGCCGATGAGGACGGCGTTGTTCTTCGTGCGGCGGCAGAGCACCTGCTGCACGCGCTCGAGCTCGTGGTCACGGCCGACCAGCGGGTCCAGCTGGTTCTTCATGGCCGACTCGGTGAGATCGCGGCTGAACTCGGCGAGCAGCGGTGTTTCCTTGACGCGGGTCAGCGTGGTCTTCTCGTTCAGCAGCTGTACGATGTCCTCGCGCACCGAGTTCAGGCGCATCCCCTTTTCCGTGAGGATCGCTGCGGCGACCGAGCGTTCCTCGCGCAGGATGCCGAGCAGCAGATGCTCGGTGCCGATGTAGCTGTGGAGCAGACGGTCGGCTTCTTCGGCCGCAAACTGCAGGACCCGCTTGGTTTCCGCGCTGAACGGGATTTCGACCGACGTCGAGACCTTCTCGCGGAAGACGGTGCGGCCTTCGATTTCCTTGCGGATGTTTTCGAGCGACAGATGCGAGCGCGCGAAGATTCGACTCGTGAGGCCCTTGCCTTCACGAATCAGACCAAGGAGCAGGTGCTCGGTCTCAATGGAAATACTTCCGAGCTGGCTGGCCTCGTAGCGGGCGAAGAAGAGGACTCGCCGGGCCCTTTCGGTGTACCGTTCGAACATCTACGTAAATGCCGATGCTATGGGGGTCAAGGTCACTCTGACCACATTATACGGCATCCTCTCCTGTTATCGGCACCATCAGTCGCGATAAGTAGCTGTAGCTGTTAGGGTTCCCGCCCAAGCGGCCGTACGTGGGCCGGGTCCTGTGGACCCGGCGGAACCTGCGCCGTTCATCCCGTGAGCCTTCCGCCCTCCAGGCGCAGCGTGCGATCGCAGGCGCCGGCGAGGCGCGGGTTGTGCGTTGCGATGATCGACGTCAGCCCGAACGTCTTGTGCATGTCGCGCAGGAGCGCGTGCAGCGCGTCGGCGGTCTGCTCGTCGAGATCGCCCGTCGGCTCGTCGGCCAGGAGCACGGCCGGACGCATCACGAGCGCGCGCGCGACGGCGACGCGCTGCTGCTCGCCGCCCGACAGCATGCCAGGGCGATGCGTGAGGCGATCACCGAGCCCGACGCGGCGGAGCAGGTCCTCGGCGCGCGGCCGCGCGTCGGCCAGCGGCGCGCGCGCGATGCGCATCGGCATCTCCGCATTCTCGAGAGCGTTGAACTCCGGCAGCAGATGATGGAACTGAAACACGAAGCCGACGTGCCGGTTGCGAAACGTCACGAGCTCCTGATCGGGGATCGTCGTCAGGACCGTGCCGTCCAGCGCGATGGTCCCGGCATCGACGCGGTCGAGACCGCCGAGCACGTGCAAGAGCGTGCTCTTCCCCACACCCGACGCGCCCATGATGGCGACCATCTCGCCTCGATCCACGGTGAGATCGAGATCGCGCAAGACGGGCAGAGGCTTCCCACCGACGCAGTAGGCTTTCTGGATGCCGTGTGCCTCGACAAATGCCATGCTAGTCGATAGTCGATAGTCGATAGTCGATAGTCGTGACTAACGACCATCGACTAACGAAACTCACGTGGGGCTCCGCCGCACACCCCGGATCGGTCGCTTGCGGGGACCCCTCCGCCCCGCGCCGCTCCCTCGCAGGCGCGCCGTGCGCGCCTCGCCCGTTATGCGGACCGAGTACAAAATTCTCGTTTCGACCAGCATAACGGGCTAACGACTTACTCATATCTCAACGCTTGAGCAGGATCGAGTCTCGCGGCCTGGCGCGACGGATAGATCGTCGCTACGAAGCAAATGACGAGCGCCATGGTGATGACCAGCAGCACGTCGAGAGGGACGACGGTCAGCGGCATGTGCGACACCATGTACACATCCGGCGGCACCGGGATGAGCTCGAAGCGATCGACGATGGTCGCGATAGCCGACCCGGCGATCCCGCCTATCGCGGTGCCGAGCAGTCCAATGATCACGCCCTCGACCATGAAGATGGCGGTCACGCTCTTCGCGCTCGCGCCCATCGTCTTCAGGATGGCGATGTCGCGGTGCTTCTCCATCACCAGAAGAATCAGCGAGGCGACGATGTTCAGCGCCGCGACGACGACGATGAGGCCGATGGCGAGCGAGATGGCGAGCCTTTCGAGCCAGAGGGCCGAGAACAGCGAGCGGTTCATGTTGGCCCAGTCCTCGGTGATGTACTCGGCGCCGAGCGTGTCGCGAATCGTCGCGGCCACCGCCGGCGCGGCATAGATGTCGTCCACGCGCAGCTGCACCATCTCGGCTTCGGGCTTGTCGAACAGCCGCTTCGCGACGTCGAGCGACACGAAGCCGAAGGTCGTATCGAGCTCGAAGAGCCCGAGGCTGAACGTGCCGGCGACACGCAGGCGCCGGAATCGCGGGATTCGGCCGCCCGGGGACAACACCAGGTGCGCCGACATGATCTGCACAGAGTCGCCCACCTCGACGCCGAGCTTCGCCGCCAGATCCTTTCCCAGGAGGATACCGTCGCGGTCGTCCTCGTTTCTCGGCTGGAGCGCGTCGAGGCTTCCGGTCAGGATTGCGCGCCGGATGTCGGTCACCTCGAGCTCGAGCACGGAGTCGATGCCCTTGACCTGAATCGGCGCGTCGACAGTGGAGGCCGAGACCAGGCCTTGCCCGAGAACCTCCGGCGCCGCGCCGACCACGTGCGGCACCCGCTTGAGCTTCTCGAGCTCGGGACGGTAGTCGGCGCCGATGCCGCCCTGCTTCCAGACATAGATGTGCGGGTTCGCGCCGAGCACGCGGTCGCGGAGCTCGGTCTGCAGGCCGGTCATCAGCGCGAGCGCGATGATCACGGCGGTCACCCCCACGCTGACGCCGAGGACGGAGATGAACGAGCTCACCGAAATCGACGCCTGCTTCCGCTTGGCGACGAGATACCGGAGGGCGACGTGGAGCTCGAATGGGATATTCACAGACAGTCAGCTATCAGCTATCAGCTATCAGCTCTCAGCCACGGCTCTCGGCTCTGGACAGCCAGCAGGCTGATGGCTGACGGCTGAGAGCTGATAGCCACACAAGAAGCCTATAAGGTTTCGTGTTTTCGTGCTTTCGTGGCTACTCTCTCTTTCTCATCAGTGGAAATAGAATCACATCGCGAATCGAAGGGCTGTTGGTCAGCAGCATGACCAGCCGATCGATGCCGACACCCTCGCCGGCCGTGGGCGGCAGGCCGTACTCGAGCGCGCGAATGTAATCCTCGTCCATGGCGTGCGCTTCGACGTTGCCGCGCGCGCGCTCCTTCAACTGGTCCTCGAAGCGCCGCCGTTGCTCGGCGGGATCGTTCAGCTCGCTGAAGGCGTTCGCCACTTCGAAGCCGCCGATGTAGAGCTCGAACCGCTCGACGGTGTCCGGATCGCCCGGCTTCTGCTTCGACAAGGGAGACACCTCGGTCGGGAAATCGTAGACGAAGGTCGGCTGGATGAGCTGATCCTCGCAGAGCGCCTCGAAGATCGCGCACGTGATCTTCCCGGCGCCCTCGCCCTGCTCGATGTCGACGCCGAGCGCCCGCGCGAGGCCGGCGGCGCACTCTTGATTGCGCAGGTCGCCGTCCGACACCGCGCGCCCGAGCGTGCTCGAGGCTGCCGCGCGCGCCGCGTCACGAAGCGACAGCCTCGCGAACGGCGGCGTCAGCGACATGCGGTGATCGCCGAACGCGATCTGATCCGTGCCAATCGACTGCCTGGCCACGGTGGCGACCAGTTCCTCGGTCATGCGCATCAGCACCTGATAGTCCGCATAGGCCTCGTAGAACTCCATCATCGTGAACTCGGGGTTGTGCTGGGTGGAAATCCCCTCGTTCCGGAAGCTCCGGTTGATCTCGAATACCCGTTCGAGGCCGCCGACCGTCAGACGCTTCAAGTAGAGCTCGGGCGCGATCCGCAGGTAGAGCGGCATGTCGAGCGCGTTGTGATGCGTGACGAAGGGCCGGGCCAGTGCGCCGCCCGCGATCGGCTGCATCATCGGGGTCTCGACCTCGAGATATCCGCGTCCGGTCATGAACTCGCGAACCGCCGACACGACACGGCCGCGCGTTTCGAACACACGACGCGACTCGGCGTTGACGATGAGATCCAGGTAACGCTGCCGGTACCGGATCTCCACGTCGGTCAGCCCGTGCCACTTCTCGGGCAGCGGCAGCAGGCACTTGGCCAGAAAATGCAGCCGTGACGCCCAGACCGTCAGCTCGTTCGTCTTGGTCCGGAACAGCCGCCCCTCGACGCCGATCCAGTCGCCAATGTCGAGCAGCTTGAAGATCTGAAAGTCGAGCGGCGGAAGCGAATCCTGCCGGATGTACACCTGAATTCTTGCGCGGCCATCCGAGATGGCGAGGAAGCTGGCCTTGCCAAACGACCGGATCGCCAGAATGCGGCCGCTCGTGACCGTCTCGGGCCGCTCGGCCTCGAGCTCGTCGTGGGTGCGGGCGTTGTAGGCGTCGACCAGGTCCGCGACCGTATGCCGACGCTCGAACGCGTGCGGGTATACGTCGACACCGAGCGTGGCGAGAGCGTCGAGGTTGGAGCGGCGTTGGGCGACTTGTTCGTCTTGTGAGGACATAGTACGGACTTTGGTCTCTGGTCTCTAGGCTTTGGCCAAAGCCTCAAGCCTGACGGCCAAAGCCTAAAGCCTGTTTATCTTCTTCCTGATCCCATCCAGCATCCCGTTCACGAATTTCACCGATTCCTCGGTGCTGAATGTGCGCGCAAGCTCGAGGGCCTCGTTGATCACCACGGCGGGCGGCGTGCCCGTATCGCGGAGGAGCTCGCACACGGCCATTCTGAGCACGAGCCGATCGACGACGGGCATTCGCTCGGGCCGCCAGCGCTCGGTCGTGTTCGCGATGAGCGTATCAACGTCCGACAACCGCTCGACCGTGCCGCGCGCCAGGCCCGAGGCAAACGCCCGCAGGTCGTCAGGCGGCGGCTGTGCGTCAGCCCATTGCAAGTCGAAAAACGTCTCGATGGCGCGGTCGATGTCGAGCTTGCCGACGTCCCATTGATACAGAATCTGCAAGGCCGCCTCGCGGGCACGGCGGCGTGTGTCTTTTTTCACGTCTTGAATCGGGCCGCGAGCTCGGCCATCTGCAGTGCGGCCGTGGCCGCTTCCCATCCCTTGTTCGCGGAACCCTCGCCGGCGCGCTCGAGCGCCTCTTCGACCGAATTCGTCGTCAGGACACCGAAGGCCATGGGCACGCCTGTCGCGCCCGCGGCATCGGTGAGTCCGTGCGCCACGGCCGACGCGATGAAATCAAAATGCGGCGTGGCGCCTTTGATGAGGCAGCCCAGGCAGACGATCGCCGCGAAGCGCCCGGTCTCGGCGGCCTTGCGCGCGGCAAACGGAATCTCGAACGCACCGGGCACGTGCAGCACCGTGACAGCGGCTGCCTCGACGCCCGCCGCAGACAGCGCGGCCAGTGCGCCGGCCTGCAGGCGGTCGGTCACGAAGTCGTGGTAATTGGAAACGACCAGTGCAATGCGCATCGCCTACCCGCCCTACTTGCCCCTGAACTCGGCCTTGCGTTTCTCGAGAAACGCGCGCGTCCCCTCGCGCATGTCGTCGGTCGACGCGACCAGCCCGAAGAGTGTCGCCTCGAAGACCTCGCCTTTCTCGAATGGCATCTCGAGCCCGTGGTTGATCGCGTTGATGATGTACCGCATCGCCACCGGCGCCTGTTCGGCGAGGTGAGCGGCCAGCGTGTTCACCGCCGTCATGAGCTCGCCGGCCGGCACGACGCGGTTGACGAGCCCGATACGCTCGGCTTCAGCCGCCGAAATGGGCGCACCCGTCAGAATCATCTCCATGGCCTTGGCTTTGCCCACGAGTCGGGACAGCCGCTGCGTGCCCGCGTAGCCCGGAATCAGGCCCAGGTTGATTTCGGGCTGCCCGAGCTTCGCCGTATCAGCGGCGACCCGGAGCGTGCACGCCATGGCGAGCTCGCATCCGCCGCCGAGCGCATAACCGTTGATGGCGGCGATGACCGGCTTGCCGAGGTTCTCGATGAGATCGAATACGTGCTGCCCGGCGAGTGCGTGGTCGCGGCCCGAGGCGGGCGTCTGCACGGCCAGCTCGTTGATATCGGCCCCGGCGACGAAGGACTTCTCCCCCGCGCCGGTCACAATGACGACGCGAATCTCACGGTCCTGCTTCAAGTCGCCGAGCGCGCGCCTGAGCTCGTCGAGCGTTGGGGTGTTGAGCGCGTTCAGAACCTTCGGCCTGTTGATGGTCACGAGCGCGACGCGGCCGTCGCGGTCGCGGCCGAGGAGAAGATTGTCAAAGGCCATGACGGGTTCGAATTATATCCGCCTTCGGCGAACGCCTTGCCGGCCCGTTCGGCTTCGGCGGGACAGGTTGGCCAGGAGCAGGCCGAAGGCCGCGAGCGACGCGCCGATCGTGTCGGCCAGAAGATCGAGCGCTTCCATTTGCCTGGGAGGTACGAAGTACTGGTGCAGCTCGTCGGTTGCGCCGTAGACCGACGAAATCGCAATCGCGAGCCCGACGACGCCGAGCGAGACCGGCCGACGCCAGCCACCGGCGAGCGCCCGCACGACGAGCGCGGCGAGCCCGGCGTACAAGATGAAGTGCAGGCCCTTGTCGGAGACGGCCGCCGGCGCCTCGGGCGGCTCCGAGATCGACGACAGCGCAAAAATGAGGGCCATGTACGCCACAACTGGCGCCCACAGCGACATGCGAGATCTGGCAGTCAACAGTCAGCAGTCAACAGTCGACAGTCCACAGTCAACAGTTCGAAGTCGACAGCCAGGACCGTGAGCTGTCAAGTGTAAACGGTCGACTACAGCGGAAACGGGTACATCAACCAGCCAAGCACAATAGCCGCCGCGATGAAGCCGGCGAGGAGCAGCGCCCCAAACCGCAGCTGCTCCTTCACATCGTCCTTGCTCAAGAGCGCGAAGACGAGCGACACGAAGAACGCGAAGAGGACGAGCAGCAGCAGGTGGCTCTGCATCACTTGCGGCCAAGCGCAATGTCGTACGCGTCAACGACCACGAGCAGATTGAGCAGCCCGGCGGCGATCAGAAATGCGTTGCCGTACTCGTACGTCGCGGCCAGCACCCTGCCGGCGCCAAGCCCGAGCCCGGACGCGACGAAGTACGGAACGCCAATGCCAAGATCGGCGATGGCCGCGAGACAGACGAGGGGCTCCGACAGCGTGAAAGGAAACAGGCGACCTTCGACGCCGAGTCCGATGGCGAACATCAGCGGCAGGGCCACGAGCAGGATGAGGCCCGTCGTGCGGCGGCCGAGCCACAGATGACCCGCACCCGGGAGGATCCACGCCGCGAGACACAACAGCACGAGCCGGCCCGATTGGGAGTTGTCAACTGCGCGCGCAGGCACGGTCTGTAAGGGTCCTCGGATCCTAAGTCTACTCCAGCCGCTCGTCGCGTCCGGGGTCGGGCAGCGCGTCGATCTCGTTCTGGTCGGAGACGTCAGGCGGGGCGCCAATGGCGTCGGCGAGCTCGCGGAAGAAGTCGCGCGTCAGTTTTCTGGCGACCGCGCCGATCAGGCGGGACCCGACGGCGGCGATGGCGCCGCCAATTTGCACGTCGGCCTCGCAATCGATGCGCGACGCCTCTCCCTGTGTCTCGATGCGAACGGCCGCTGTCCCGCGCACGAAACCCGTCTTGCCCTTGCCGTCGAGCGCGAAGGTGAACGACTCGGGCGGAAGCAGATCCTGTCGGGTCGCCGTGCCCGCGTACTTGCCCTTGATGCCGGCCACACCCAGCTTCAGCTTGACGGCGAAGGTCTCCTCATCGACGTCGGTCAGCTCCTCGCAACCTGGAATGCAACGACGGAGCACGCCGCGATCGTTGAGCGCGCTGAAGACATGCTCTCGAGGGGCGGCCACGGCGGCCGAGGTGGTGATTTTCACATTAGGAATAATTAGGAATTAAGAAGTAAGAATTAAGAATTCGGACCGACGAGCGGCGCCTTGAGAAATTCGAGCACGCATTCTTAATTCTTAATTGTTACTTCTTAATTTCCGTACGCTCGGCGAAGGGCGCGCGCCGTGTTCACCTCGGCGAGATGCAGCCGGTACTCGGGCGACGCGTGGATGTCGCCCAGCGCCTCGACTCGCTCCGCGGCCAGCGCGGCCGCGCGGGCGATGCCCTCGGCGGTCGGCGCCGACTGCCCGGCAAGCGCCCGCTCGACGGCTTTGGCCCGGTACGCCTTTGCGGCCACGCCGGTGACGCCGACGCGGACCCCGCCCTGCTCGACCACGACCGCCACACCGGCGATGGCAAAGCCGCTCGCCTTCTGCTCGGTTTTCTCGTACGCGACCTTGGCCGAGGTGATGGGGACGCGAATCTCCACGAGCACCTCGTCAGGCGCCGTGGCCGTCGTCAGCAGATCGACGAAGAAGCCGTCGGCCTTCACCGTTCTCCGGCCGCGCGGGCCAGCCAGCTCGATGTCGGCGTCGAGCGCGAGCACGGCCGCCGGCCAGTCCCCGGCCGGATCGGCGTGGGCGAGGCTGCCGCCGATCGTGCCCTTGTTCCTCACCTGCACGTCACCGATGTGCCCGGCGGTCTCCGGCAGAAGCGGACACTTCTCGCGCAGCAGCGCCGATCGCTCGATGGCGTCGTGCGTCGCCATCGCGCCGACGACGATGCGGCCGGCGGTCTCGCGGATGTGGCTCATGCCGCGAATGCGGCCGATGTCCACGATGTAGCGCGGCTGCGCCAATCGGAGCTTCATCGCCGGAATCAGGCTGTGGCCCCCGGCAAGGATCTTAGCGTCTTCACCGTGGGTCACTAGGAGAGCAATCGCCTCGTCAATCGTTGCGGGGCGCAGATATTCGAACGGAGCGGGATACATGGCGTTCTCCTGGTCGGCGGGTCCACAGGACCCGCCCGACATTCACGACTCCCGCCGGGTCCACAGGACCCGGCCTACATTTCACACCGTCGCAACGGTTCGCTGGTGAATCGCGCGCCAGACGCGCTCGGGCGTCAGAGGCATATCGAGGTGCGTCACGCCGAGCGATTCGAGCGCGTCGATCACGGCGTTGGCCACGGCCGGCGTCGCGCCGATCGTGCCGGCTTCGCCCACACCCTTGATCCCCAGCGGATTGGTGGGCGAGGGCGTCACCGTATGGCCCAGGATGTATTCGGGGATGTCGGTCGCGCGCGGCATGGCGTAGTCCATGAACTCGCCCGTCAGCAGCTGGCCGTTCTCGTCGTAGACGGTCTGTTCGAACAGCGCCTGGCCGATCGAGTGAGCGATGCCGCCCTGGACTTGCCCTTCGACGAGCAGCGGGTTGATCTGCGGCCCGCAGTCGTCCACCGCAACGTACTTCTGGATCGCCACCTGGCCGGTCTCGCGATCGATCTCCACGGCAACGATGTGCGTGCCGAAGGGAAAGGTGAAGTTCGGTATCTCGAAAAAGCTGGACGCCTCCAACCCCGGCTCGAGCCCAGGCGGAAGATTCTTCGCGACGTACGCTTCGCCCGCAATCGCGGCAAGACTGAGCGTTTTCTCGGCGCCGGGCGCCGAGAACTGGCCGTCGGCGAACGCGACCTGGTCGGGCGCCACCTTGAGGAGATGGGCGGCGAAGATCTTGGCCTTCGCGATGATCTTGTCAGTGCACATCACGAGCGCGGTGCCACCGATCACGGTGGCGCGGCTGCCGTAGGTGTCGCGGCCGTAGTGCGCCACGGCCGTGTCGCCGTGCATCACCACCACGTCCTCGATCGACACGCCCAGCTGATCGGCCACGATCTGCGCGAAGCTCGTCTCCTGTCCCTGACCGTGCGGCGAGGTGCCCGTGATCGCCGTGACCTTGCCGGAAATCTCGACGCGGACGCAGCCCCACTCCCATCCGCCGGCCGGCATGGCCGCCGACGGCCCGATGGCGCAGATCTCGACGTAGGTCGACACGCCGACGCCGAACAAGCGGCCCGACTTGCGGGCAGCCGTCCGTTCGCTCATCAAGGCCTTCCAGTCGGCGAGCTGCCGCGCCTTTTCGAGCGCGCCCTGGTAGTTGCCGCTGTCGTACGTCACGCCGCACGCCGTGCCGAAGGGAAATTCCGTCGGCGCCGGAAAGTGCTTCAGCCTGAGATCGACGCGGTCGAGCCCGAGCTCCTTCGCGACCAGATCCATGAGCCGCTCGATCAGATAGGTCGCTTCGGGACGGCCGGCGCCGCGGTAGGCGTCGGTCGCCATCTTGTGGGTGTAGACGCCCACGATCTCCATCTTGACCGCCGGAATGCGATAGCAGCCCGTCAGCACGAGACCGGTCAGCGTGGGCACGGCGGGCGTCAGCAGCTGGCAGTAGGACCCGAGATCGGCAATCGTTCGCGCCTTCAGCCCGAGAATGGTCCCGTCGTTCTTGACCGCGACCTCGTAGTACCCAATCTGATCGCGGCCGTGGATCGTGGACGTCGCGTTTTCCCGGCGCGACTCGGCCCACTTCACGGGCGCGCCCAGCCGCATCGCGAGATGCCCGCAGAGCGCCTCCTCCGCGTAGACATTGAGCTTCGCACCGAAGCCTCCGCCGACCTCGGGCGCGACAATCCGCAGCTTGTTCTCGGCGACACCGATCATGCCGGGCAGCAGGGTCCGCAGGTAATGCGGCACCTGGGTCGAGGACCAGATGCTCATCGTGCCCTCGCCGGCGTGATACGACGCCACCACCGCACGCGGCTCGATCGGCATCGGCGTCAGCCGCTGGTGGTAGACGCGCTGCTTGATGACGCGATCCGCCCTGCGAAACGCCTCATCGATGTCGGTGCCGCCGTTGACGTTGTGGGTGAACGCGACGTTGGTCCCGAGATCGGGATGGGTGAGCGTCGCACCCGGCTTGATCGCCTCCTCCGGGTTGACGACGACCGGCAGCGGGTCGTACTCCACCTCGACGGCGTCCACGCCGTCGCGCGCCGCATACGCATCGTCGGCGACGACGACCACCACCGGGTGACCGACGAAGTACACGCGGTCGCCCGCCAGCACGGTGTGCTTCGGCAGCTTCAGATCGGGGATCGCCGCCGCGCACGGCACGACGCCGCATTTTTCGTTCACGTCGGCGCCGGTGAGCACGGCCACGACACCCTTGATCGCCTTCGCCACGCTCGTGTCGATGCTGGTGACGCGCGCATGGGCGTGCGGGCTGCGCACAAACGCCACATGGAGGAGGCCGGGCAGCCGCAGATCGTCGGTGTAGGTCCCGATCCCTTTGATCAGCCGCGGGTCTTCGATTCGTTTCAACGGCTGGCCCGAGTACTTCTTCGCCTGGGCGCTCATCGTGCACCTCCCATGCCGGCTGCGTACTGAACCGCGTCGATGATGTGCGAGTAGCCGGTGCACCGGCACAGGTTACCGGCCAGACCGTGTGCGATCTCCTCGCGCGACGGTTTGGCGTTGCGCGAGAGGAGCTGGACCGAGGTCATGATCATGCCCGGCGTGCAGTAGCCGCACTGCAGCCCATGGCGCTCCCAGAAGCCTTGCTGCACCGGATGGAGGTCGCCGTTTTTGGCCAGACCCTCGATGGTCGTGACCTCCGCGCCGTCGGCCTGCACCGCGAACATGGTGCAGGACTTCACGGCGCTGCCGTCGAGCAGCACCGTGCACGCGCCGCAGATGCCCGTCTCGCAGCCGACGTGCGTGCCGGTCAGCGTGCAGGCGTCGCGCAGCAAATGCACAAGGAGCATGCGCGG
This sequence comes from Acidobacteria bacterium RIFCSPLOWO2_02_FULL_65_29, assembly GCA_001767435.1. GTDB lineage: Bacteria > Acidobacteriota > Vicinamibacteria > Vicinamibacterales > CAVVIG01 > 2-02-FULL-65-29. Next base: position 30,177 of record MEKT01000030.1, read on the forward strand.
GTCGAGATCGAACTGGCGAAGCGTGCCGTTGATGGTGATTCGAACCGGAATTGACACAGGCGCCTCCAGCGGTTGATGTCGGGCGCCCATCGTGGTGCAGGCATGTGAAGTCTGTCAAGAAATGGTTTGGGCGGCTCGGAAGAGCGGCCACAAGGGGCGCCCGTGGCTCGTCAAGCCAAGTCTTTTTGAAATAGATGTTTAGCTCGGGTCAGCGCGGCTCCGATCGTCCCCACAGGCGCCAGAGCTCGATCGCGATCGCATCGAAGGGCTCGATGCGAGGCGCCACATCGCCGCTGAAGGTTTCCAACAGGAGCCAGCGGCCTTGTTCCAACCGGTATGCCTCGAGCGTCTCCGCAATCGGATTCACGAGCCACAGGTGGAACAGGCCTTCGCGGGCGTAGATCGCCAGCTTCTTGCCGCGATCGATCCGCTCGGTTGAGGGCGACAGCGTCTCGCATACCCAATCCGGAGCCAGCGTGAAGAACGCGCTCTCCGGGATGGCTGGCAGCCGCGTGCGTCGCCAGCCTGCGACGTCCGGCACGATGACGTCAGGGCCAAGATGAAGCTCGGGCTCGAAGAGAATCCACCATCCCCCGGGCCCGCCGCGGCCGCGATCGAACGCCGCCGACAGGTCGCCGACGAGGCCCGAGCTGGCGACGGCATGACGGGGCGCCGGGCGCGGTGACGTGTGCAGCTCGCCATCGAGGATCTCGGCCACGAGATGATCTGGCACCGCGAGCAAATCCGCATACGTCGCGCGACGCCGGACCGGAGCCGTGCCTGCCATGCCGGCTAGTGTACAACGTGCAGCATTGCGCGGCGGTTGCCAACGAGCCGCTGCCCGGCGGCGGTCCTCCTCGACACCGAGGCACTCGTCTGGTCGGATGCGAACGACTGGCGTCTGGGCGCGGCAACTTCGAGTATCAGGGTTGTGAACGCGCCACTCGAATCTGGAGCGCGTCAATCCATGTGATCCACTCGGCCCACGGACCACGACGGCGAGCGTCCAGAAGCTCGAAGCCGACGACTTGGCCGTCCGGACCATAATCGACGATCACGCCCGGCTCGACCTCGTCGCTCTCGGTGGTCCGTGGTGTTTCGTGCAGACGGATGTAGACGGTATCGTGGTCTGGGTCGTAGTCAATCCGCATCTTCCACCTGCCAGTACTTGGCGACGTTGCTCGTCCGGTACGCGGTCACGACTTCAGGCGGATTCCGGTCTTGTTCAACGACTACACGAATGAGAAACCTTCCCACGCGCGACTGGAGGACGATACGGCCGGCGTGGCCCGGCACTCGTTGTTCTGGTGCGGCCAGGACGGCCTCGACCTCGTCAACGCTCAGTCCGTGATCCTCGATCTTCTGGCGGACTGCCGGAGTGATGACGTAGGTCGACAAGGGAGCGGACCGTCTCGGATGTAGTATTGCGTGTCGCGAGGGTTGGCCACAAGCGAGGCCAGAAAAAGCCCTATCCGCGGCGCACAATCAGTTTCAGGCCAGCTATAATCGCGCTCCGGCCAATTCGATGGGGCTCGCACCCGGTACCCAACTCGGCGCTTACGAAGTCCTTTCGCTCGTGGGCGCTGGCCCCTCGACTCGCGAAAACTGAAATGCTCGCCGCTGGAACTCGACTTGGATCGTACGAAATCCTGAGCTCACTCGGGGCGGGCGGCATGGGGGAGGTGTATCGAGCGCGGGATCCGCGGCTCGGGCGCGAGGTCGCAATCAAAATCCTGCCCGCGTCTTTCAGCAGCGACCCCGAACGTCTCCACCGCTTCGAACAGGAGGCCAAGGCCACGGCCGCGCTGAACCACGCGAACATCCTGACGGTCCACGAGATCGGCTCATACGAGGGGGCGCCGTTCATCGTGTCCGAGCTCCTCGAAGGGCAGACGCTCCGCGACGGGCTCGTCGATGGCGGGCTGCCTGTGAAGAAAGCCGTCGAGTACGCGATTCAGATCTGCCGCGGCCTTGCAGCGGCGCATGAAAAAGCGATCGTTCACAGGGACCTGAAACCGGAGAACATCTTCATCAGCTCGCGCGGACAGGTGAAGATTCTGGACTTCGGACTCGCCAAGCTCACAGAGCCGGCGGCCGGCGGGTCCAAGGACCCGCCCTTCGCTTCGCCGCCCGGCGTGAGCGCGCTGGCGACAGCACCTCCGAATACCCTGCCAGGCGTGGTGCTCGGCACTGTCGGATACATGGCGCCCGAGCAGGTGCGCGGACTGGCCACCGACCATCGGGCCGACATCTTCGCACTTGGCGCGATTCTCCATGAGGCGCTCTCGGGGCAACGAGCGTTCCGCGGTGAGACGACGATGGACGTGATGATGGCCATCGTCAGGGAGGATCCGCCGGCGCTGCCGGCCGTCGAGCGTCAGATTCCTCCCGCCCTCACGCGCATCGTCGGGCGCTGCCTGGAGAAGAGTCCGGCGGCTCGATTCCAATCCGCGGATGACCTGGCGTTCGCTTTGGACGCGCTGATCGTGCATTCGGTTCCGACGGCTACAGCCATTGCGGCGGCGCCGCGATGGTCGCGCGAGCGGCTGTTGTGGGTGGCTGCGACCAGCGTTCTGCTCCTCGCGGCGCTCGGCTTGGGGGCGATCGCCCTTCGGAGCGAGCCGGCGGCGTCCAACGCTCTCATGCTCTCCGTCATGCTCCCCAGTGGTCCCGCGATCTCGGAGAACGATCCGGCAATCTCTCTTGACGGTACGTCGCTCGCGTTCATTGCAAGGAACACCGACGGCAGGCGAATACTCTGGGTGCGTCCGCTGAACGCATCGGCTGCACGATTGATCCCCGGCACCGACGCCGCCACTTCGCCCTTCTGGTCCCCGGATGGCCGCTCCTTGGGGTTCTTTGCGGACCGAAAGCTGAAGACCGTCGATCTGGCGGGCGGCCCGGCAGTCGCACGATGTGACGCCGCCCAGGCATACGCAAAAGCCACATGGAGCCAAGAGGGGGTCATTCTTTTCGCCGGCGCCGGCCGACTTCAGCGGCTCTTGTTGGAGAATGGCAGTTGCGCGGTTCTGGCGGGCTTCGAGACACAGGGCGAACAGGGACTCCTCCTGCACCCGCAGTTCCTGCCTGATGGGCAACATTTCCTGTACATGGACCTTGACGGCGGCATCACCACTGAGGACGGCGCCGTCTATGTGGCCTCGCTCGATGCAGCCGAGCGGAAGCTGCTCTTCCGTGCCAGCTCACACGTCGGGTACGCAGGCGGCCATTTGTTCTTCCGTCGTGGACGGACAGCTCTGCTGGCGCAACGCTTTGACCTGAGCCGCCGCGAGTTGACGGGCGAGGCCATCCAGGTCGCCAACGACGTTCAGGGCGCGATCCGGCCGCCGCGAGCGAC
>MEKT01000030.1:33662-33969 GCA_001767435.1 Acidobacteria bacterium RIFCSPLOWO2_02_FULL_65_29
ACGGTAAGTGGGCGGCGCTGCGTCAATCCGTGCCAGGGCAGTTATCCGATCTCTGGCTCTACGAGGTCTCCCGAGGCATTGCGCAAAGATTCGTCACCCCCGACCAGGCAGGCGACCAGGCGCTCATCTGGTCTCCCGACAGCCGCCGGGTCGCATTCGCATCCAGCCGGAAGGAGCGTTACGACTTGTACCTGCGCAACGCCAATGCGACGGGCCAGGAAGAGGTGCTGCTCTCCGACGAATTCGACAAATGGCCGATCAGCTGGTCGCGAGATGGCCGCTTCATTCTCTATTCGAGAGTCAGCGG
>MEKT01000030.1:34052-59373 GCA_001767435.1 Acidobacteria bacterium RIFCSPLOWO2_02_FULL_65_29
GGCGCTGGGTGGCATATCAGTCGGACGAATCGGGCCAGGCCGAGATCTACATCGCGCCGCTCGAGGGATCGGCCGATCGAATCCGCGTCTCAACGGCGGGCGGTCGGTGGCCGAGATGGCGGGCGGACGCGACCGAACTCTATTTTCTCGCGGCGGACGATGCGCTCATGGCCGCGTCCGTGAAGATCGGTCCATCGGCGATCGAACTGGGGGCGGTGCAGCCGCTCTTCGACGCCCGGCCGACGCTCCTGCCGAGTCGCTACCCGTATGCCGTTTCGCCTGACGGCGAACGGTTTCTCGTGAACCGCGCGCCCGACGAGCTCGCCGAGCCCATCACGGTCGTCGTCAACTGGCCGGCGCTGCTGGCGCGATGACCGTTGACGAGTCGTCATTCACGCTGCCGATGACACGATTTGACCTCTGCGTCCTCGGCGTCCTCTGCGGTGGAGAGCGTGTTCCTCCTCAACGAGCTGGCGCCGCAAGAGGACCGAAGCGCGCTTCGTAGCGTTCCTTGAACTCGTCCCACGTGTAGGCGTGGCTCTGGCCGCCGAGGTGCTCGAGCACGTACGTGGCGGCGACGCTCCCCAGCTGCGCCGCCGTCGCGCAGTCGAGGCCCAGCGCGAGGCCCTTCATCAATCCACCGCGGAACGCGTCGCCAACACCGGTCGGATCGACGATGCGCCGTGGCGTCAGCGCAGGCACGTCCTTCCGCCCCTCGCGTGTGATCACGGTCGAGCCGTGCTCGCCACGCGTCACGATCAGCGCCTCGCTGTCGGCCAGGATGGCGTCCTCGCTCAGCTCCGTCTTCTGCCGCAGCAATTCGAGCTCGTAGTCGTTGCAGATGACGATGGTCGAGCCGACGACGCCTTCGCGCAGCTGGTCGCCAGACATGCGGGCGCACTGCTGGCCGGGGTCGAAGATAGCGCGGATGCCAAGCGCGCGGCACTCGTCGGCGTACTGCACCATGGCCTCGGGATCGTTCGGCGAGATGATCGCGAGGCCGCAATCGCCGACGGTTCGGAACGACAACTCGCCGGCGTCGGCCATCGCACCGGTGTAGAAGGAGGCAATCTGATTGTTGTGCTGGTCGGTGTTGCAGAAAAAAGACGCGGTGAACTTGCCGGCGATCTGCTTCACGTGCCCCGTGTCGACGCCGGCGGCCTCGAGCCACGCGCGGTATTCGCCGAAATCTTCACCGGCCGTTCCCATCAGCAGCGGCCGCTCGCCGAGCAGCGCCAGCGTGTAGGCGATGTTCGGCCCGCAGCCGCCGCGGCGCTTGTCCATCGTATCGACGAGGAAGCTCAGGCTCAGACGGTTCATGTGTTCCGGAAGGATGTGCTCGGTGAACCTTCCCGGAAACGACATCAGGTAGTCGAACGCGATTGATCCCGTTACAACGATATTCATGGTTCGGTGCCACCACGAGGTTCGGGGCGGGTATCAGGTTCCCGTGCGGGTAAATGCTTCCCGTCTCAGATGCCGCGCCGATGCTCTTGTTCCGCCACGCCTCTTGAATTGCGCCTTTTCTTCGAGCCAAGAGTTGGATCGAATCCTGCATCGTCGGCGGCAATGGGCGTCAGCCGATTTGAAGATCTCGAAGTGTGGCAACTCGCAGATGCCGTCGAAAAAGAAGTTCTCGCATTCACCGCAACAGGGCCCGCCTCACGAGATTTCGCATATCGCGATCAGATTCGCGACTCCGCTCGCTCCGCCCCGGCCAACATTGCCGAGGGCTTCGGCCGATACTATCCGAAAGAGTTCCTGCGCTTCCTGCGGATCGCCTGCGGCTCGCTGAACGAAACCAAGAGCTACCTGCACGAGGCCCACAACCGCCGCTTCCTCGACCTATCGCAGTACGAAGCGATCGTTCGACTGACCCGGCGGGCAATCGCAGCCAACGAACGGTTGCAGACCTATCTCCAGAATTGCAAAGACCCGCCGCCCCGCCGAACCTGAATGTCGATCCTTGGAACCCGGCGCTCCCCCAAACCTCGTGATCCCGAAACCTCGCAATCCCCGAACCTCGCGATCCCCCGAACCTCGCGATCCCCCGAACCTATTTCAGGTACTTGCCCACGATAATCTGAAGATCCTTCCTCGTTTGCGCCGGCACCTGTTCCGGCCGCGTGATGATCGCCGTGGCAAGCGCATCCTTGCACGCGCATGTCCGGGGGCCGGAGATCCTCGACACGGCTTCGGCGATCGTCTTCTGCGCCGTGACCGCGTTGTGCATCAGGTTCGCAATGATGAGGTCGACCGTCACCGAGTCGTGGTCGGGATGCCAGCAGTCGTAGTCCGTGACAAGCGCGAGGGTGGCATAGCAGATCTCCGCCTCGCGCGCCAGCTTGGCTTCCTGCAGATTGGTCATCCCGATGACGTCCATTCCCCAGGCGCGGTACAGATTCGACTCGGCCAGCGTCGAGAACTGCGGGCCTTCCATGTTCACGTAGGTCCCACCCCGATGGACGGTCGCGCCCACGGCCTGGGCGGCGTCCGCCGCGATGGCCGACAGCACGCCGCAAAGTGGATGGGCGAACGCAATGTGCGCGGCGAGGCCTCGGCCGAAGAAAGTACTGATCCTTCCCTTCGTCCGATCGAAAAACTGATCGGGCACGAGAATGTCGAGCGGCCGGTACTCTTCCTTCAAACTGCCGACGGCGCTCGCCGAGATGATTCGCTCCACGCCCAGCGCCTTGAAGCCGTAGATGTTGGCGCGGAAGTTCATCTCCGACGGCAGGATGCGATGGCCGGCGCCGTGCCTGGCGAGGAACGCTACGCACTTGCCCCGAAGCGTGCCGACGACGTAAGGCCCGGACGGATCGCCAAACGGGGTCGCGATGGTCTTCTCTTCGCGGCCGGTCAGCTCGGCCATGTCGTACAGGCCGCTGCCGCCGATGATTCCGAGTTCGACTCTCATGTTTCTTTGACCACTAGCTTTCTATTCGCTCGCGCGCGGCGCCACAGCCACGAGAGACACGCCACGAAGACACGCCACGAAGGCACGAAGACACGAAGAAGACCAAGAGAGCGTGGCGAAATTGACCCACGACGAAGATCTCGGAATTCGCAGACAAAGCAAACACTCGGTTACCTCGGAGCCGGAATGACTCGCGGCTTGCCGTTCTCCATCGCGATGTACCCGGCGGCCAGTACGGGATCGTGATCGAAGAACACCAGCGTGTCGCCCTTCGCCACTTCCTTCAGGAACGCCTGCTTGGCGAAGAGCGCATCGACTGGGTACAGGTCGACGCCAGCAATCCACGCGGCCGGCACGTGCGCGGTCGTCGGGCACATGTCGGCCGGATACGCCGCCCGCGTCCCACGCGATTCGATCCAGACCATCTGGTGGTGCATCGTGTGGCCGCCGGTTCGCTGCACACGCACGCCGGGCATGATCGTCTGGTCGTCGCCGACGAGCTCGAGCACACCGGCCTCCGCGAGGGGCAGAAAATCGTCCGCCCGATAGCTGCCGCGGTTCCGGTCGTGCAGGTGCGTGGCGTCTTCCCACTCCCCGCGCCGGGCGACGTACCGCGCGCGCGGAAAGCGCGGCTGGAGGCGTCCAGCGGCGTCGCGGACGGTGAACCCCCCGGCGTGATCGAGGTGAAGGTGCGTGGCGAGCACGATGTCGATCTCCTCGGGCCGAACCCCCGCCTCCGCCAACGCGTGATCGAGGTGCCTCGCCCGCTCGATGCCGAAGTGCTCCTGAGCCTTCTCGTCCTGCTTGTCGCCAAGCCCCGCATCGATGAGCATCGTCCGCACCCCGCGGACGAGCAGCGGGCGGATGGCCAGACGGATGCGGTTCCGCTCGTCTGGCGGCATCCGGGCCGACCACATGGGCCGCGGTACGATCCCAAAAATCGCGCCGCCGTCCACGCGGAACAACCCGTCAGACAGCGAGATGAGCTCGAGATCGCCCAAGGCGTACCGGGTTGCAAGAACGGCAGGCGTGGGAAAGGCCAGAGAGGCAGGACTAAAGTCCTGCGCTACAAGCGTGGCTGCCGCCTGGTGACTGGCGACTGGCGACTCGCTCGCGACTTGCGACGGACTTGCGACATGCGACTTGCGACCTGCGACTTCCTTCAGCTCCACCAGCACGCCGTGGGCGCTCGACGGGTGGATGAACGCGACGAGCGACCCTTCGGCGCCGGGACGCGGTGACTCGTCGATCAATCGCGCGCCGCGCAATGTGAGCTGCGCGAGGGCGGCGACGATGTCGTCGACGCGAAGCGTGATGTGGTGCAAGCCTGGGCCGCGCTGGTCCAGGTACTTGGCAATCGGCGAGTCGCCGGCGGTGGCTTCGAGCAGTTCCAGTCTCGGTCCGGCTCCCGCTTCCCCGACTGGAATGAAATGCGCGCGAACGCGCGCAGACGGCACCTCCTCGGGCGCCTCGACCTCGAGGCCGAGCGCGTCGCGGTAGAAGGCAAGAGCCGCGTCCAGATTCCGCACGGCGATGCCAATGTGGTCGAGGACGGCTTTCATGCGATCAGGAATTGGGTCATCGGGTCATCGGGTCATCGGGTAATTGGATTGAGCGATTGACCAAATCCGTCGCTGCTGTGTACGGATCGAGCTCGCGCGCCGCGATGCGGTCGACCATCACCTCGAGCTCGCCCGCCGCCAGCACGCGGCGCTCCAGGTGGTACATGAATAGCCGCGCGACGAGCTCGCGCAGCCGGTATTCGCCGCGAATCCGTCGCCGCGCGGCCATCGTGTCCCGCGCTCCGCTCGCATGCGCCGGCGCTCGGCCACTGGCGTGATCGCGAAACGCGTCGATCGCCGCCGCGAGCTCCGACACGCCACTACCCGACGTGGCCGTCGTCTTCAGAATCGGCGGGCGCCACTCCCCATCGCCGTAGTGCTGCAGCGAGAGATTCGCCTCGATGGCCGACACCAGTCGGTCCGCGCCCTCGCGGTCCGCCTTGTTCACCACGAAGATATCGGCGATCTCCATGATGCCGGCCTTGAGCGCCTGCACCTCGTCGCCCATGCCGGGTACCAGCGTGACGATGGAGATGTCGGCGGTGCGGACAATGTCCACCTCGTCCTGACCGACCCCGACGGTTTCAATCACGACCACGTCCTTGCCGGCGGCATCGAGCACCAGCGCCGCGTCGCTCGTCGCCCGCGCCAGTCCGCCGAGGTGCCCTCGCGTCGCCATGCTGCGAATGAACACGCCCACATCCGCCGCGTGCGTCTGCATCCGCAGCCGGTCGCCAAGGACCGCGCCGCCGGTAAACGGGCTCGTGGGATCGACAGCCACGACGCCGACGGTGCGGCCCTGCCTCCGGAGCTCGGCAATCAATCGATCGACGAGCGTGCTCTTGCCCGCGCCAGGCGGGCCGGTCATGCCCACGAGAAACGCGCGGCCCGTGCGCGCGAAGATCGCGCGGACCAGCTCGGCGCCGGCCGGATCCTCGTTCTCAACCAGCGTGATCGCGCGGGCGATGGCGCGCGGGTCGCCAGCAAGCACTCGCTCGGCGAGCGTGGGCGAGGTCGTGGTCATCGCAAAAGCTGGCGCGCAATCACGAGGCGCTGAATCTCGCTCGTGCCTTCGCCAATCGTGGTGAGCTTCACGTCGCGAAAAAACTTTTCGGCCGGGTAGTCTTTGACGAACCCGTATCCGCCGTGAATCTGTACGCAGTCCTCGGCCGCCCGTACCGCAATCTCGCTCGCGTACAGCTTGGCCATCGACGACTCGAGCGTCGTCCGCGCGCCGCGATGTCGGTCTTTGAGAAACGCGGCGCGATAGGTCAGGAGCCGGGCCGCTTCGATGCGCGTCGCGTGGTCGGCCAGCTTCCACTGAATTGCCTGAAATGCGGCAAGGGGCCGGCCAAACGCCTTCCGCTCCCGCGCGTAGCCGAGCGCGGCCTCGAACGCCCCTTGCGCAAGCCCCACCGCTAGAGCGGCAATGCCGATGCGCCCGGCATCGAGCACCTGCATCGTGTCGACGAACCCCTGCCCCTCGTCGCCAAGCCGCTGATCGGCCGGCACGCGGCACTGGTCGAGCCGCACTTCGCTCGTGTCGCTCGCGCGCATGCCGAGCTTGTCTTCCTTCTTTCCCGCGCTCAGACCCGGTGTGCCCCGCTCGACGATGAAGGCGGAGATGCCCTTGGGGCCGGCAGCGCGATCAGTCACCGCCATCACCACCAGTGTGTCGCCGACGCGGCCGTGGGTCGTGAAGGTCTTCGACCCGTTGAGAATCCAGCACCCGCGTCCGCGGACCGCCGTCGTGCGCATGCCCGCGGCGTCGCTGCCCGAGGTGGATTCGGTCAGCGCCCAGGCGCCGATTTTCTCGCCTCGGGCCAGAGGCGTCAGATACTTCTTCTTCTGCGCCTCCGTCCCGAACATCAGGATGTGCGCCGACGAGAGCCCGTTATGGGCGGCAACCGAGAGGGCCACGCCGGGGTCGACGCGGGCGAGCTCTTCGATGCAGATGCAGTAGTCCACGGCCGACAGGCCGGCGCCACCGTATTCCTCGGGCACCTGCACGCCGAGCAGGCCGAGGGCGGCCAGCCGGGGCATCAGCTCGACGGGAAAATGCTGTGCGTCGTCCCACTCGCGGACGTGGGGACGGATCTCGGTCTCGGCAAACTCACGCACGCTGCGGCGCAGGAGCGCTTGTTCTTCCGTGGGCCGGAAGTCCATTTACGCCCAAATCCTCAGATTCTCAAGTCCTCAAATCCTCAAATCCAGCGTCAGTAATAGATCGTCACCCTGAAGGCTCCGCTGTTGTCCCCGAGCATGTCATCGTTGACGCCGAGGGACAGCCGCCCACCCGCGCGCATGCGAATGGGTCCGGTTTCGTCGCCGATGAAGAAGTAGTCGTCTGAATCGCCGACACGGCCGATGAGAGCGGCCGCTGGCCGCGAGGGAATCGGGCGCGCCTCGTTTCGAGGACCGCCGCGTTCGCCGCCGGGGCCATCCTGGCGTCCGGGGCCCCACCGCACACGGCCGGAGGCCTCGAAGTAAACCTCCTGGCCGGCGCGCACCGTGACGGCCGTGTCGTTCCAGGCGGAGGCGGCGTTCACGTTGACGTCTCGTTCGCGCAAACCCGGAGGCCGGCCGGGACGAGCGGCCCCTGCGTCGGACCCCGGACGCTCGTACTCGTCGAGCTCGATACGCGCCACCTCGTCCCGATTCACGCGAATGCGCTCGCGGCCGAAGAAGCCCCGCTGGCCCTCGAACTCGATCACGCCGTCGCGTATGGCGATGAGCTCGCCCTGTACGCGCCGGCCGTCGCGCATGATGAGCGTGTCGGCGCTGACGGCGACCGACAGGCCGATCGACCAGATGCCCGCCCACACCATTCCGACACGGCGTCCTTGCATGTCGAGCTCCTTAGTAACGTGGGGCTCCGCCCCACACCCCGGCTCGGTCGCTTGCGCCGTTCGACAGGCTCACGGCGCCCTGAGCTCGTCGAAGGGCGGGGACCCCTCCGCCACGCGGCCGCGCCCTCGCAGGCGCGCCGTGCGCGCCTCCTTCACGTGGGCTCCGCCCCACACCCCCGCCTCCGCTCTTCGAGCTCCGGCGAGGCTCGCCGAAGCCTTTGCCGCAGGCGGCGGCTCGGTCGCTTGCGCCCTTCGACTGGCTCAGGGCGAGCATCGTCGAGGGACGCAGACGCGCCGTGCGCGCCTGACGGCCGCGTGTCGCGCCCGCCCAGGAAACCGTACTATTATGGCAGGAGCGAAGCTCCGCCTCAAAACTTCCGAGCGTGACTCGCGCTTCGCTACCTGGAAGATGTCTTTGGAGGGTGCATGACGAACGCACGTGCGGCGTTACTGGCGGTGATCCTCACGGGAGTGACCGCGGCGCCGGCCTCCGCCGACATCACCGGGTTCATCGGCGCGAACATGACGCCGAAGAATCGGCATAATCAGGGCTTCGCCGCCGGCGTCGGCCTGCTCGTCGTGGGCTTCGAATTCGAGTACGGGTCGACGCCAGACGAGCCCACTCAGCTCGCGCCCGCGCTCACGACTGGCAGCGGCAACGTGCTGGTGCAGACGCCGTTCGCCATCTTCGGCTTCCAGCCGTACGCCACGACCGGCGGCGGGATCTATCGCGAGACGCTTGGATCGCACGAGAAGACCGGTTTCGCGCTGAACACGGGCGGCGGGGTCAAGATTTCACTGCTCGGTCCCGTGCGGCTCAGGCTCGACTACCGGGTTTTCAAACTCGGCGACGCGGCGCTCGAATCGACGGTGCAGCGGGTGTACGCGGGACTGAATCTGAAGTTCTGAGAAGAATTGCAGATTGCAGAATTGCAGGATTGCAGAAAGGATTGAGGGATTGCAGGATTGCAGGATTGAGAACCGTGAGATCCTTCCTGCAATTCTGCAATTCTTCCTACTTGCTGAAATCGTTCACGAGCTCGAGCTGGAAAATCTGAATGGCCGGCGGGTTCTGGAACGCCGCCGAGTACTGCTCGTACATGGCCCGAGCCTCCTTCGGGAAAAGCTCGGTCATGATCTCCACCATGGAGTACGCCACGCCAGCCGGCGCCCCGTCGATTCGCCAGAAGTAGATCACCGAACCGGACGGGCCGGCCGCGCTCGTCTTGTAAATCTTCCACGCACCCGCCTGCGCTTTGCGCTCGGGCTTCTCGCTCGCCTGCAGTGCGAGCTTGACCTTGTCCATGAGCCCTTCCCATTCAGCGGCCTTGTCTGGCTTGATGAAGTTGAGCACCAGCGCGGCGCCGGACGGGAACAGGAACGGCGAAGGGGCGGACGCCGGTGCCTGCGCGGGCGATGCGGCCTTGCTCTGAGTGATTAGCGGCCCTCCAATCAGCAAAACACTCAAAGCACCGATGGCGAACACGCCTGAGCGGTGTGCACGGGCCAACCCGAAGATACGAACCATTCCTGCCTCCTTCGCGAAAGGGTGTTCAAAGGGCGTTACTTTAGCGTACTCGGGGCTGTACGAAAACCCGGCAGTCCGGGCTACACGAAAACCTGCATGACGTCGTTGGCCACCAGCATTCCCCGGCGGGTCAACCGAAGCCGCCCGGTATCTCGCGTTAGGACACCGTTTTCGAGAAAAAGCTCCAACTCCGGACCGTATCGCCGCCGGACGTCCACGCCGTACCGGCCCCCGACAGAGGCTTCGTCCACCCCATCGCACAGCCGAAGGCCCATAAACAGGGCATCGCCCAGGCGTTCATCGGCCGATAGCCGGCGGACCTCGACAGCCGTCGGCTGCGCGGATTCCACGCGAGCGACATATTCGTCGGTCCCCGACACGTTCTTCCACCGCGCGCCGCCCCGGGTCGAATGCGCGCCGCAGCCGAACCCAAGCCATTCGCCGTCGGTCCAGTATTTCAGGTTGTGGCGAGAACGGCGTCCGGGCCTGGCGACGTTCGAGATTTCGTACTGCTCGTAGCCCGCGGCGTCGAGCCGCGTCATCGCCTCGAGATACATATCCGCGGCGTCCTCGTCAGGCGCCTGCGACCACCGCGCGCGCGCCATGTCCTCCTTGAGCGGCGCGTTCGGGTAGACCTCGAGCAGGTAGAGCGACAGATGCTCCGGCCCGAGCTCGATCGCGGCATCGATCGACACCAGCCACTCGTCCACGCGCTGCTCGGGGAGCCACATCATCAGATCGAGGCTGACGTTGTCGAATCCGACCTGGCGCGCCTCGCTGTAGGCATCGCGCGCCCGTGCCGCGCCGTGCAGCCGCGACAGCCGCCTGAGCTCCTCGTCGCGAAACGACTGGACGCCGAAGCTGAGACGATTGACGCCGGCGTCACGAAACGCCGCGAGCCGATCGAGTGACACCGTTTCGGGGTTCGCTTCGAGCGTGACTTCGGCTCCGGGGGCCACATCGAACGCGGCCCGGCACACATCGATGAGCCGCGCGACCTCGGTTGGCTCGAGCAAGGACGGCGTCCCGCCGCCGAAGTAGAGGGTGTCGGCTTCACCGCTCTCGGGGCCCCCGGCCTCCCCGCCCTCCTTGCCGGCCCCGAGGATCTCGCGCACGAGCGCGTCTACGTAACGCAACTTGAGCGCCGCATCGAAGAGGCCACGATTGAAATTGCAGTAGTTGCAGATGGCGGAACAGAACGGAATGTGCAGATACAAACCAAGGGATGACACTAGCTCCCCGCCCTTCCCCCCGGCCATTTGAGGTCGGCCCTGCCATCGCGCAACTGGGCGCGGGCCTGGCGGCCGGCGCGCCCCGGCAACGGCAGCGCCTTTCTTCGCATCTTCCACATCGTCATCAGGTCGTCGACGCCGCCGTTGTCGGGCAGCTCGCGATAATCGGCGCCGTCCATGACGACGAACTCACACATTTCGTGCAAGCGGGAGCGCATGCGGCCGCCGATGCGGAACAGGAGCGAGTTGGGGTCCGTATCGTCGGGGATATCCGGGTAGTTCGACGTGAGGATGGTCAGCCGCCGCTCGTTGTACCGGGTGTTCACGATGAGATTCATCGTCTCGTCGACCCACTCGGAGGTTTTCTCGGCGCCAAGGTCGTCGAGCACCAGCAGGTCGGCCGACATGACCGGCCGGAGGATGTCGAGCTCGGTCGTGCGGATCGACGGGTCGTACGTGCTGCGGATCACGCGGAGCAGATCACGCGTGTCGTAGAAGAGACCGCGCGCGCCGGCGGTCTCGACGACCTGCTTGAGCACCGCCACCGCCAGGTGCGTCTTGCCGACGCCGGGCTGCCCCTCGAGAAAGAGTCCCTGCGTCACGGCAGGAAACGCGGCGGCCACGCGGCGTGCCTGCGCCGCGGCGCGCTCGAGCGACTCGTTGTACGCCGTGAAGTTCGCGATGGTGCAGTGCTGGTACCGGCGCGGGATATTCGCGCCGACGAGCCGCTGGTGAGCGGCATTCTCGCGCCAGCAGTCGCATCGCACCACCTGACGGACGCCCGAACCGGGGGCGGCGTCTCCCACGGCGTCTCCCACCTGCGCGGTTCTCCAGCCCGTGTCGTCACACAACATGCAGGGCATCAACGCTCACTCGCATGGAAGGTCGGGGAAGGGCTACCGGACCCACCAGACCTCAATTCAGGTGACTCCTGAGCTTCGCCGAGCGGCGCAGCTTGTCTTTGGCGCGCGACTCGATCTGGCGCACCCGTTCGCGCGACAGGTGCAGGTGATCGCCGACCTGTTGCAATGTCCGCGGCTCATCGTCTTCCAAGCCGAAGCGCAGCCGCACGACCTCGCGCTCCTTGCCGTTGAGATCGCCGAGCGCCGAGGCCAACTCGTCGAGGTTGGCCCGATGAATCATCTCGTCTTCGACCGGCGGCACCTGGTCCTGCGCCAGCGTGTCACCGAGCCGCCGTGACCCATCGGCCGACACCGGTTCGTTCAACGACACGTCGTCGGCACGCAGGCCCACCTCGCCAAGCAGCTTGGGCGGGAACGAGACGGCGCGCGCCTGGTCCGACAACGCGTGGACCATCGCTTCGCGAATCCACCAGACGGCGTACGTGATGAACTTGACGTTCCTGGACGGATCGAACCGCTTCGCCGCCTCGATCAGCCCGAGGTTGCCGGCGTGGACCAGATCGATCAACGAGACGCCGAGACCGCGGTACCGCTTTGCATAGCTGACCACGAACCGGAGGTTGGATTCGACCAGCTGAGAAATCGCGGCCTGATCCTTGTCGAGCCGGATGCGCGCGCCGAGCGCGCGTTCTTCGTCAACCGTGATCCGCGGCAGCTTCGCGATCTCCCGCAGGTAGGCAGCGAGCGTGCTCGCATCGTCTCCACTTGCCGCGTAGCGCCGGGACACGAGAGAGAGAATACTCCAAAAGTTAGAAGTTAGAAGTGAGAAGTTAGAAGGACTCTGCAGCGTTATTGTCCTTTTTAACTTTTGACTTTTAACTTTTCACTTTCTGTATTGGTGGTTCGCACTAAATCTGTCGGCTTCGACTTGACGAGTGCGGTCGACAGGCGTTGCTCCCAGTCATCGATGCCGCGCGCCAGCTCACGCTTGACGTACTCCATGAACTCGTTGACTTCGTGCTGCATGCGCTCGACCTTCAGGCGCATGTTGAGAATGATTTCGACGCCCGCGAGGTTGACGCCCAAGTCTCGGGTAAGTGACAGAATCGTTTCGAGCTGCTCGAGGTCTTCTTCAGAGTACAAGCGCGTGTTGCCCTCGGTGCGTGATGGTTTGAGCAGGCCTTCGCGCTCGTACAGCCTCAACGTTTGCGGGTGGATGTTGTACTTCTGCGCCACCGCGCTGATCATGTAGTAGGCTTTCCCGGACTTCTTCATGGATATCTGTAATTAATTGCTACGTTCCCTGTTCAGCTCTCTCCTGACATCCTCGTCGTTGATCCGCCCGAACTCCCGCAGCAGCTCCTTCGAACGCTCATCGAGGATTCGTGGCAGCACCAAGCGCACTTCGACGACGAGATCGCCGCGCCGGCCGTCTCGCGCCGACGGCACGCCTCGCTCGCGCAGTCGAAAGCGCTGGCCCGACTGCGTGCCCGGCGGCACGCGCAGCCGCGCGCGACCCTCGAGCGCGGGCACGTCGAGCTTGGCGCCGAGCGCCGCTTCATGCACGGCGACCGGGACGACGAGGTGCAGGTCGTCGCCTTCCCGCCGGAAGAGCGGATGTGGCTCGACGTGGACCGTGACCTGCAGGTCACCCGGCTGTCCGCCCCGAGGTCCGGCGTGGCCCTTGCCCGGCACCCGCATGAGCGCGCCGTCGCCAAGGCCCGCGGGCACATTGATGGTCAGCGCCTCGGCGCGCATCTCGGTCTGCTGCCCGCCGCACGACGGGCAGCGCGTGTCGGCTTGGCGCCCGGCACCGCGGCAGTGCGCGCAGGGTTTCGAAAACACCATGTGCCCGCGCACCGACTTGACGATGCCCGCGCCGTGGCACTGCAGGCAGCGCCGCTCCGGGGTCTCGAGCCGCCCCGTGCCGCCGCACTCACGGCAGTGTTCCTGCCGCGTAATCGTGATCACACGTTGACCGCCGCGCATGGCGTCTTCGAAGCGAAGGGTGATGGCGTGATGCAGGTCGGCGCCTCGCTCGGGCGCGCCTCCTTCGGGGTGCCGCGCACGCTGATCGAAGACATCGGCGAACAGATCGCCGAATGTCGGAGCGGACGATCCGCTGACGCTGACCGAAAAATCGAACCCTTCGAACCCGAAGGTGCTCGGCTCGGCCGCCGGCGCCAGGTGTCCGGCGGTGTCATAGCGCCGTCGGCGATCCGGATCGCTCAGCGTCTCGTACGCCTCGGCGATCCGATGAAACTGCGATGCCGCCAGACGATCGCCGGGGTTGATGTCGGGGTGGAACTTCCGGGCAAGCCGCTTGTACGCGCGCTTGATGTCGCCCAGCGTCGCGGCGCGCTCGAGACCCAAAAGGATGTAGAAATCCATCAGCGCTCAGCATTTGAGGACTTGAGGATCTGAGGATCCTGCCAAATCCTCAATTCCTCAACTCCTCAAATCCTCAAATTCGCGAGTCACTGTTTCCCCTCGTCGACGACCTCCGCGTCGATGACGTCGCCGCCGCCGGAAGCCGACTGGCCCGTACCGGCCGAGGCGCCGGACGGCGCGGCCCCGCCCGCCGACGATCCGCCGGGCGTTGCTCCACCGCCGCCCGCCGACGCTTGCTGGTACAGACTCGCCGCCGCTTTGTGCTGCGCCTGCGTGAGCTCGTCCATCGCGCGGCTAATCGCCGCCGCATCGTTCAACTCGAGCGCTTTCTTCAGCGACTCGGCCGCGGTCTCGATGGCCTGACGATCGCCCGCCGGCAGCTTGTCGCCGGTGTCCTTCAGGAACCGCTCGGCGCCGTAGACCGCTTGATCCGCCCTGTTGCGCGCTTCGATCTCATCCTTGCGCTTCTTGTCCTCGTCGGCGTGCGACTGCGCGTCCTTCATCATCCGCTCAACCTCGTCCTTGCTGAGGCCGCTCGACGCGGTGATGGTGATCTTCTGTTCACGGCCCGTGCCGAGATCCTTGGCCGACACGTTCACGATGCCGTTCGCGTCGATGTCGAACGTCACCTCGACCTGCGGGACGCCCCGCGGCGCCGGCGGCAGGCCGATCAGGTGGAACTTGCCGAGCGTGCGGTTGTCGCGCGCGAGTGAGCGCTCGCCCTGCAGCACGTGGACCTCGACGCTCGTCTGGCTGTCGGACGCCGTCGAGAAGATCTCGCTCTTGCGCGTCGGGATAGTCGTGTTCCGTGGAATCAGCGTCGTCATGACGCCGCCCATGGTCTCGATGCCGAGCGAGAGCGGCGTCACATCGAGCAGCAGCAGGTCCTTGACATCGCCGGCCAGCACGCCCGCCTGGACGGCGGCGCCGACGGCGACCACTTCATCCGGGTTGACCCCCTTGTGCGGCTCCTTGCCGAACAGTTCCTTGACGATCTGCTGGACCTTCGGCATGCGCGTGGATCCGCCGACCAGCACGACCTCGTCGATCTTCGAGGGATCGAGTCCCGCGTCGGCCAGCGCCTGCTTGGTCGGCCCGACGGTCCTCTGCAGCAGATCGTCGACGAGCTGCTCGAGCTTGGCGCGCGTCAGCTTCATCTGCAAATGCTTGGGCCCGGACTGATCCGCCGTGATGAAGGGAAGGTTGATGTCGGTCTCCATCACGGTGGAGAGCTCCATCTTGGCCTTCTCCGCCGACTCCTTCAGGCGCTGCAGCGCCATCCGGTCCTTGCTGAGATCGATGCCGTCGCTCTTCTTGAACTCGGCGGCGATCCATTCGATGATCCGCTGATCGAGGTTGTCGCCGCCGAGGTGCGTGTCGCCGTTGGTCGCTTTCACTTCGACGACACCCTCGCCGACCTCGAGAATCGAGATGTCGAACGTGCCACCGCCGAAGTCGTACACCGCAATCGTCTCGTCTTTCTTCTTGTCGAGGCCGTAGGCCAGCGCCGCCGCAGTCGGCTCGTTCACGATCCTCATCACTTCGAGGCCGGCAATCTGGCCGGCGTCCTTGGTGGCCTGGCGCTGCGCATCGTTGAAGTACGCCGGCACGGTGATGACCGCCTTCTGGACCGGCTGCCCGAGGTACTCCTCGGCTGCCTGCTTGAGCTTCTGCAGAATCATCGCGGAGATCTCCGGCGGCGAATGTTCCTTGCCGTTCGCCGTCACGCGCGCATCGGCGTTGCTGGCGCGCACGACTTGGTACGGCACCATCTTCATCTCCTCGGACACCTCGTCGTACTTCCGACCCATGAACCGCTTGATGGAGAAGACCGTGTTCTCGGGGTTGGTGACCGCCTGACGCTTCGCCACCTGGCCGACGAGTCGTTCGCCCGTCTTGGCAAACGCCACCACCGAGGGCGTCAGACGACCGCCCTCCGGATTCGTGATGACGACGGGCTCGCCGCCTTCCATCACCGCAACCACCGAATTGGTGGTACCCAAGTCGATACCAATGATTTTGCTCATGGGACGTCCTTCGCGGGAAACCGCTCAGAGTTGAAAGCCAACATGATACCGACTCAAGTATAAAAGTTGAGTGCTCTATTGTAAAGCGGGTCAGAGTGGGGTTTGACCCCACTCTGACACCACTGGTGTATAATTTCAGTGCCAGCCAGTCCTGCCACGAACCGAGGCCGGAACATGGGTCCACATGGGCTACCCCATCCCCGATTCCGATTCTTGAAGTACGCCGTTACGCTCGTCGCCGTCTGTGTCGGCCCTTCGCCCGTTGTCTTTGCCCAAGACGCGGCGCAAGCGCCGGCGCACCTGGCGATCGTCGACGGCCGCGCAACACTCGAGCGCGAGGGAGAGATCGAAGATGCCGCAGGTGGCGTGCCCTTTGTCACGGGCGACCGGCTGCGCACCGAAGCGGGACGAGTCGAGATCATCTTCCCCGATGGCTCCTCGCTCGACGTCGACGAATTCACAGCGATCGATCTGCTGTCGCCGACACTCGTGCGGATGACGGCGGGACGCACGCTCTTGCGCGTGGCCGGAGCGGACAACCCGTCGGAAGCCGTGCGCTATCAGATCGACACAACGGTCGCGTCGGTCGTGACCGACGGCCCCGGCGAGTTCCGAGTGGCGCTCTTCTCGGGCCCCTCTGGCGTGGAGACCGAGCTCGCGGTGCTGCGCGGCTGGGCATCGCTCACGACCGAGCGCGGATCGACCGCCGTTCGCGCCGGCGAGCGGTCGCTGGCTCGCGACACCCTCGCGCCCACGCCTGCGCAAACGTTCAACTCGGCGCGATTCGATGCCTTCGATCGATGGGCCGAAGCGCGGCGCGTCGAGCGTGCCGGCGCCGCGGCGTCGGCGCGGTATTTGCCGGAGGACCTGCGCGTGTACGGCGGAACGTTCGATCGGAACGGCACCTGGCAGTACGAAGCGCCCTACGGTTACGTGTGGTACCCCGCGGTCGCCCAAGACTGGCGCCCGTACTTCGACGGTTACTGGTCGGCGGTGCAGCCATACGGTTGGACGTGGATAGGCTTCGACGTCTGGTCGTGGCCGACGCACCACTACGGGCGATGGGGCTACACGAGCAGCCGCTGGTACTGGATTCCTGAACGCCGCTGGGCATCGGCCTGGGTGTCGTGGGGCGCAGCCCCGGGCTACGTCAGTTGGTGCCCGCTCGGCTTCGACAACCGACCGGTGTTCGGGCTCTCGGTACACGTCGGCAGTTCGTGGGCCGGCTGGACGGTCGTCCCTCGATCAAATTTTGGACGCGATCACGTAAGACGGTGGGCCGTGGATTCGCGGCGGCTGGGCGGCGACCTGCCGCGGCTGACAAGCGGTCGGGCGCCCGTTCTGCCACCGCCGACGCACGCCGTGCCGCGAAATGCGAGCGGCGTTGCGGGGGCACGTGCAGGAGCCGTGGCGGAGCCGCGAGCGCTCGGGACTCAGCAGTCTCCTGTCTCCAGTCGCCAGCCGCTAGCCGCCAGTCGCCGGTCGCCAGTCGTCGGTCAGCCGGCTGAAGTCGGTGGTGGCCGAGCGGCCGAAGGCCGATCGCCAAACCGCAATCCTCGGTCGGCCATTGGGCCGCAAACGGCTAGCCCTGGCCAGCAGTCGCCCGTCGGCAACCGACCTGCTGGCAGCGAAAATGCCGGTGGCAGAT
This sequence comes from Acidobacteria bacterium RIFCSPLOWO2_02_FULL_65_29, assembly GCA_001767435.1. GTDB lineage: Bacteria > Acidobacteriota > Vicinamibacteria > Vicinamibacterales > CAVVIG01 > 2-02-FULL-65-29. The sequence continues at coordinate 51,070 of MEKT01000030.1, forward strand.
GGGCCGTGCCACGCCAGCCTTCGAGGGTCGAGGATACGCCCACGCTGGGCAGCGTACCGACCCTCGATCGGACGACGCCCAACGCGCAGCGCCGTCAGCAGGCGGACGGATGGCTCAGACAACCGCTTCCGCAGGCCACCCCACGTCCGAACCCGCGGACACCCGCCGCCAGCGATGCCGCTCCGCGGGGAAATCCGAACGCGTCGCCGCAGCGCAATCCAGACGCCGCACCACGAGGCCGCGACGGGGTTCCGACGTGGACGACACCCGGCGCTGAGGTGACGCGGCCCTCGACGCCGCGTGCGGTGCGGCCGGCGGATCCGGTTCGGCCGCAGATCGAACTGCCCGGCAACGCTCAGCCCCGCTCGCCAGGACCGCGTTGGTCCGGATACGGCGAAACCCGTGGCAGATCCCAGCCGTCGCGAACCGAGCCTCAGTCTGAAAACCGTTCCTCAGCGCCCGCGGCACGAGAGCGCTCGACACCCGCGTACCGTGGGCAGGGTGCGGCCGCACCGCGCGGCGGGTCCGAGGGCAGCCGGCCGTCGGGCAGCGACTCCGGCGGCCGATCGAGTGCCGGCTCAGGCACCGGCGGCCGGTCGAGTGCCGGCACAGGTGCCGGTTCCGGAGCGCGATCCAGCTCAGGTTCTGGCGGGGGCGGAGCGAGGCAGAGACATCCGTAGTCGATAGTCGTTAGTCGATAGTCGTTCGTCCTTTGGTACACTGAGGCGTGCAGGAACGACCGAAGGCCGGCGCCCCGCGACGGACCACGCGCGAGCGACGGAGGACGCGCGCGCAGTTCGTGATCCGGTACGCGCGCCACGCGGCCGTGATCGCGTTGTTTGTCGTGGCCGCGACGCTCGGCGTGGTCAGCGGCGTACTGTTTGCGTACGCCGGTGACCTTCCCGAAATCTCGTCGCTCGACGACTACGCGCCCAACACGATTACGCGCGTCAGCGCGCGCGACGGGCAGCTCATCGGCGAGTTCGCGACCGAACGCCGCGTCGAGATCGGTTACGACGACATCGCCCCGCACCTGCGGCAGGCCATCGTCGCCGCCGAAGACGGCGATTTCGACCGCCATTTCGGCCTCAGCATCCCCAGCATCGCGATTGCGCTGATTCGGGACCTGCTGCAGGCGGTCGAAGACCAGGTTGCCGGCCGCCCGCTCGGGCGACCGGCCGGCGCCAGCACGCTGACTCAGCAACTCGCGCGCAATCTGTTTCCGCAAGTGGTGGGCTTCAGAGCCGGCGACATCAACCTCGAGCGCAAGATCAAGGAAGCAATTGTCGCGATTCAGATCGAGAAGCGCTACACGAAGCGTGAAATCCTGACGTTCTACGCCAACCAGATGCACCTTGGCCACGGCACGTACGGCGTCGAGGCGGCCTCGAGGCTCTACTTCGGCAAGTCGGCGAACAGCGTCACGCTCGAGGAAGCCGCGCTGCTGGCTGGCATTTTTCAATCACCTGCGCGTCAGAGCCCGTTCGTGAATCGCAATGCCGCCACGGGCCGCCGCAACTACGCGCTCCAGCGGATGGCCGACGAGGGCTACCTCACGCAGGCGCAGGCCGACGAGGCGAAGGCCCGGTCGATCGTGGTGCGCGAGCAGCCGCCTCAGCAACAGGGGCGATCGATCGCGCCGTACTTTCTGGAGGAAGTCCGCCAGCATCTCGAGTCGGGGTACGGCGCCAAGCAGCTGTACGAGAGCGGCCTCACGGTGAAGACGACGCTGGACGTCAGACTGCAGGAGGCTGCAAACCGCGCGGTGGCACGAGGCCTCCGCCGGCTGGACAAGCGCCACGGCTACTTCCGCGGTCCGATGCGCAATGTGCTGGCGGATGGCAAGCTGCTTGGCGACTTCAAGGAGGATCGCTGGAACAGGCCCATTCGCGTCGGCGACGTCGTCCCCGCGGTCGTCACCGCCATCGGGAAGCCGGCGCCGGCCGGCGCAGCGCGCCTGCAAATCGGCCGTTACCATGCCGACCTGACGCGCGAAGGGCTCATCTCGAGCGACGGCCGCCTCTGGACGCGCCGGGCAACGGCGGCCGAGCTGTTCAAGCCCGGCGACCTCATCAACGTGGAAGTCAGAAACGTCGACGATGCCATGTCGACGCTCGCCGTGGCGCTCGAGCAGACGCCGATCGTGGAGGGCGCGCTCGTCGCCATCGACAACCGGACAGGCGAGATTCGCGCGATGGTCGGCGGCTGGGACTTCGCCCGGAGCAAGTTCAACCGCGCGGTCCAGGCGTATCGGCAGCTCGGCTCGACGTTCAAACCCATCGTCTACACGACCGCGATCGACCGCGGGTTCACGCCGGCGACCGTGCTGCTTGACGCACCGGTCGAATTTCCTGACGGACTCGGCAACATCTACAGCCCGCAGAACTACGATCATAAATTCGAGGGCCCGACGACGGTGCGGCGCGCAGTCGAACAGTCTCGCAACGTCCCGGCGATCAAGATGATGGACATGCTCGGGCCGAAGAGCGTGCTCGCCTACGCAACGCGCTTCGGGTTCGGGCAGGAGTTCGGGCCCTACCTGCCGATCGCGCTCGGCGCGGGAGACGGAACGCTCCTGGAAGTGACCAGCGCCTACTCGGTGTTTCCCAATCAGGGCGTGCGAATGAAGCCGTTCGAGGTCTTGAACGTGATGGACCGCGACGGCAACCTGCTCGAGGAAAATCGTCCCGAGGCGTCGGACGTCATTCGCGCCGACACCGCGTTCGTCATGCTGAACCTGCTGCGCGGCGTGGTACAGCGGGGCACGGCCGCCGGCGGCGTCACCGCCGCCGGACTCGACTGGCCGCTCGGTGGCAAGACCGGCACGGTGGACGAGAACACCGACGCCTGGTTCATCGGCTTCGACCCCGAGATCACGGTCGGTGTGTGGACGGGGCTCGACGAGAAGAAGTCGATCGGCGCCAACGAAACCGGCGCGCAGGCCGCGCTGCCGATCTGGGCCGAATTCATGCGTGCCTACATCGACGGCAGACCCGACAAGGCTAATCCGCCACAGTTCGAAACCCCGGGAAACATTGTCTTCGTGCCCGTCGACCGCGCCAGCGGCGCGGTGGCCGACGCGGAAAGTCCGGGGGCAATTATCGAAGCCTTCATCGCGGGCACGCAGCCGGGCGGGTTGATTCGATGAGCGCGCGCGAAGGTCCAGCGAAAGAGGGACCTGGACAGTTGGCTCCGCGCCTCGCCGATGTCCCACGCCAGCGTTAGTCTGGCCCCCGCGCCTGAACAAGCGCAATGAACGCTTCGACCAGGTCGCCTCGCCGCCAACCCCGTTCGACGTCGCTTCGGAGCACGGCCGTCGCTTCGCCACCCAGCCGAGGGCTCTGATAGGGCCGCTCGGTCGTCACGGCCTCGAAGACATCCACCACCCCGACGATCTGGGCGATGACGGGAATGTCATCGCCCTCCAGGCCGTCGGGATAGCCGGAACCATCGAGGCGCTCGTGATGGGATCGAACGATCGACCGCACTTGCTGCAACGATCGGAGATTGCTGCAGAGCGTGTCACCAACGACCGTATGTGATTTCACGAGCTCGTACTCGTCGGGAGTCAAGGAGCTTGTCTTGCGCAGCACGCTATCCGAGATCGCCAGCATGCCAATGTCGTGCAGAAATCCGCCGCGATAGAGCGCCTGTAGATCTGCCTCGCTCAAGCAGAGAGCGCGGCCCAGACTCGTGGCGTAGTTCGCCATCCGGTGACAATGGCCGTGGCTGTATCCGTCTCGCGCCTCAATCATGGTCGCGAGCGTCATGATGATCGAGGCGGCCGAATCGAGATCATCGGTGTACTGCTTGAGGCGGGCAAGCGAGCGTACGCGGGCGAGCAGCTCCGCCGTGTCGACAGGTTTCGTCAGGAAGTCGTCGGCGCCGGCTTCGAGTCCCTCGACGCGCTGCTCTCGCGCGCCCTGCCCCGTGACGATGATAATCGGCGTCAATCGCGTCGCGACGTCTTGCCGCAGCCGACGACACAACTCGAAGCCGCTGAAATCCGGGAGATTGACGTCCAGGAGCACGACGTCAGGAGCGTTGGCGGCGAGCGCCTCGAGCGCAGACCGTCCGTCGACGGCGAAGTCGACGGCGTAGCCTGCGGCGCTCATCAAGCGGCCGAAAAACTGCCTGATGGCCAGTTCATCGTCGACGACGAGCACTCTCTGCCGACTCGGCGTCGTCGCGGCGGGTGGCGCTTTCACGGTATCCACCGGCATGGCACACAAGCTTCATCGAATTTGGGATCGCGGCGAGAAGGATTCGAACCAGCGACCCCTCGGTCCCGAATCGAGGAACACTATCACGTATTGCGGCGGCCCGATGTCAGGATTTGTCGGCCTTACCCCGCTGAGACCTGCTGCGCGTCGTCGACAATCAGCGTGAGTGCCCTACCCGTTCCAGCGCTCGGCGGACGCGGATTCTCAGCTCGTAGGGATCGACCGGTTTCGTCAGGTGGTCATCGGCCCCGAGATGCCCCGCGCCAATCTTTATTTCTGACGGTTCCAGGCCACTCATGAAAATGATCGGGATGCGGGACGTCGCCGGATCCCGCTTGAGTCGCCGGCACACCGTCAACCCATCCGGCTCCGGGATCATGATGTCCAGCAGCACCAGGTCCGGATGATGCCGCGCGACCGCGGCGAGCGCAGCTTCGCCGGAACCCTCCGTCAGGACCTCATATCCGTCATGGGCCAGCCACCGTCTGAGCAGTTCCACATTGGGTTGATAATCGTCGACCACGAGGATCGTACCGCCTGCTCGACCCTCTCCAACATCACCGGCGCCCTCACCGGCCTGGCTTGCCACTTCGAGTGAAGCCAACAGCTCGAAGAATACGCTCGTCACGTTTGGGTCCAGGTGCGCTCCGGCAAGCGATGCGAGATGCTCACGAGCCTGGTGGTCTGGCCAGGCGGGACGATAGGGCCGGTCCGACCGAACCGCATCCCAGATGTCCACGGCCGCAAACATTCGGGCCGCGAGGGGGATTTCCTCACCTTTCAGACCACGAGGATATCCGGTACCATCCCATTTTTCGTGATGGCAATACGGGATGTCGAGCGCCGGTCGCAGGTACTCGATGTGGTCCAACAGCTCTCGCGCGTACGTGGGGTGTCGGCTCATGATGTCCCATTCCTCTGGGGTCAGCGGTGAGGGCTTGAGCAGAATGCCGTCGGGAATGCCCATCTTGCCAATGTCGTGGAGGAGGGCGCCACGCCGGATGTGCACGCACTCGGCCTCGCTGACCCCCATCATGCGCGCCAGCCGCAAGGTGAGGTCGGTGACGCGGCGGCTATGCCCTTCGGTTTCCCTGTCGCGCAGATCGAGGGCGCTGCCCCAGCCCTCCAGCGTCGCCTCGTACGCGGCGGCCAGCTCCAGCTTTGCCTGCTGCTCGCGATCGCGAAGGGCCTGCTCCGCCGCGTGCAATGCCCGCCGTTCCTGGGCGTCCCTGAGCTCGCGCCCGACAACCGGGATCAAGCGCGCCAACTGCCCCTTGACAAGGTAGTCACTGGCCCCGGCTTTCATCGCCTGCACCGCCCGCTCCTCGCCGATGGTGCCGGACACGATGATGAAGGGAATGTCCGCCCCGGATGCCTTCAGCACGTTCAACGCTGCGAGGGAATCGCACTGCAGCACGGAATGGTCCGAGACCACGAGATCCCAGGTCTGCCGCTCGATCGCCGCCTGTAGCGCCTTGGTGGTCTCCACGCGTTCGTAGACAGGCCCATAGCCGCCGCGCCGCAGTTCACGCACGAGAAGCTCGGCATCGTCCGCAGAATCTTCAACGATCAACACGCGCAGCGGGTTGGGCATCAGCGCGTGCTCGTTAGGGGGTTAGCCTGAAAATCTAAAATTAGAGCGTCAGGCGTCCTACAACGAGCAGCGCGACCGCCTGGCGGAGGCCTTCCGGAGAGAACGGCTTGTCCAGAAACGCTTCGAGATCCCACAGTTGGTTCTTGGCGTCGAAAAGGTGATCGGAGAAGCCGGTCAGATATAGAACTTTCAGGCTAGGATTCGCGGACCGCAAGCGACGAGCGAGCTCGTGCCCCTCGATCCCCGTCATCATCTCGTCGGTGATCAGCAGGTCGAGCGCCAGAGGATCGCTGGCCAGGGCGAGCGCTTCTTCGCCGCTGGCCGCCACGGTCAGGTTGCAGGACAGGTCGGCCAGGCAGCGCTTCACCAGCTCCCGCATCCCGACTTCGTCGTCGACGACCATCACGTTCAATGGTTCTGGCGAAGCCACGTCAATCCCCATCAAGTTCGAGCAGCAGTTCTCGGGCGCGCGCAGCCGCCCGGTGGATCTCCTGGATATCGGCCCGGCGAGGATCGTCCGGCTCGAGCTCGTTCAAGAGGAGGTCGGCGAAGCCAAGGACGACGCCGAGCTGGTTCTTCATGTCGTGCCGCCAGCCCGGCGGCACATCCTGCCTGTTCGAAGACACCAGGGCCTCGGGTTCCTCCTGAGACACAGGGCTTGATCGGGTTCGCGAAGACATGCCTTAGCCAGTTTCGGCTCGATCCGACGGCCACGTATGTCCGCTTCTGTCCTACGCCCGTCGAAATCATGGACATCGAGACGAAGTCGTAGTACCAAGTCCAACCAGATGGACGTCCGATCGCCCCCTTTGGAGGACGACTTGCCTGATACCGACCATCGCCTTCGGGAATCCGAAGAACAGCTGCGACGCTTGGCCGCGCGGGTCCAGACGGCGCGCGAGGAGGAACGCGGGGCGCTCGCGCGGGAGCTTCACGACGAGCTCGGCCAGACGCTCACGGCCATCAAGCTCGACCTCGGCCGGGCGATCGTCGCGGTGAACGCGCCGCAGAGCCCGAGGGTCGCTGTCGATCGGCTGCAGTCGCTCGTCGGCCTGGTCGAGATCGCGCTGCAGACGGTCAAGCGTCTGACGATGAGTCTGCGCCCGCCGGCGCTCGACCATCTGGGGCTTGCCGAGGCGGTTCGCGGGGAGGCGATGGCGTTTCGCGCGCGCACGGGCCTGCGCTGTTACGTGCGCGCCGATCAGGAAACGACCGCGCTCGGCGCCGAGCAGCAGACGGCCTTCTTCAGGATCTTTCAGGAGGCGTTGACCAACGTCGTGCGGCATGCCCGGGCCAGCGCGGTGCGGGTGACGCTCACGGAGCGGCGGCAGGACGTCGAGCTGCGCATCCGCGACAATGGCCGGGGGATCACCGACGCCGAGGCGACCGACCCGCGCGCCATCGGCCTTCTCGGCATGCGCGAACGCGCCGCACTGGTCGGCGCAGGATTTCACATCGCGGGCCGCCGCGGTAAAGGCACGGCGGTCACCGTTCGCGTGCCGGTGGCGCCGGATCCGATCCGACGGCCGCCCGCGCGCGCCCGCCGCCGGACGACCCAGCGGCCACGAAAGCGATGATGCGCATCCTACTGGTGGACGACCATCCGGTCGTGCGACGCGGCATCCGCACCATTCTGACCGAACGCATCAAAGGCGCCATCGTCGGCGAAGCCGGCGACGCCGAAGCGGCGCTCACGCAGGTGCGCGACAACCCGTGGGATGTCGTCCTGGCCGACATTTCGCTGCCTGGCCGGAGCGGCCTCGACTTGATCAAGGAGCTGCGGCGTTCGCATCCCCTGCTGCCGACGCTGGTCGTGAGCATGCATCCGTCGGCGCAATTCGCGCGCCGGGCGCTCAGTGCGGGCGCGTCAGGTTACCTGACGAAAGACAGCGAGCCGGATGAATTCATTGCCGCCATCGAGGACGTGCGGCGCGGCCGGCGCTACGTCGGACGCGATTCCGGCGAGCTGCTCCAGCGCTGGAAGGTGAAGTTGTCGACCACCCCGCACGACGCGCTGTCCGATCGGGAGTACCAGGTGCTGCGCATGCTCGGCTCGGGCCACACGGTGTCGGACATCGCGCGGGAGCTGGGACTGAGCGTCAAGACCGTCAGCACCTACCGCGCCCGAGTCCTCGAGAAACTCGGCATGCGCACCAACGCCGAGCTGATGCGCTACGTCATCGAGAACGGTCTGCTCGACTCGTAACACCTGTCCCATACCACCTTCGCCAATCTGCGCGGTGACTTCGTAGACGCCGAGGCGCGTGCCGGGGGACCGGACCACGGAACCGGTGTGGGTGATACGGGTCGCGGGCGGCAGCTGCGGCGAGATTCGATGTGCACGGAATTCCTCGAGCCGCCAGCGACCGTGTGGACGTCGCCGCGAACTCTGTCCGATCCGCGTGCTAAGCTTCACGCATGAGCGGGCCGAGCGCCACGCGGCGGCGTGCGACGTACGCGGACCTGTGCCAGGTACCGGATCACAAA
>MEKT01000031.1 GCA_001767435.1 Acidobacteria bacterium RIFCSPLOWO2_02_FULL_65_29
ACCCGTCGACGAGGCGGACCGTCGGCTCGCACGCATGCTCTTCGCGGTGCTCTACGGGAAGGAGATCGGCGCCGGCACGAGTGCCGAAGCGTTGTGGGCGGAGCACGGGTTACTGCGCGAAGAGATCGCGGGTCTGGTGCCGACCTTGCGCGAGCTGAACGCGGTGCTGACCCCGCCACACGCCCTCGCCCCCGAGATCCCGCTGGCGCTGCATGCACGGTATCTCGGCGTCGAGCTGAGCGCAGCCTTCGATCATCGTACCCAGGAAGGGAACTTTCGCGACTATTACACTGGGGTCGAACTCACACACGGCAAGAAGTTCGATCTGCTCCTCGTCACGCTCGACAAGGCGGCGGCGACGAAGGAGCACCTGCGTTACCGGGACTTCCCCCTCAACGAGAAGCGATTTCACTGGCAGTCGAAGGCCCGAACCACACGCGAGTCACGGGAGGGAAGGCGACATCTCGATCCGGCGCGGTATAGCGTGACACCGCTGCTGTTCGTGCGGGAGCGGGCGGATGAGCGCGCCGGCGTGACAATGGCGTTTCGGTATCTGGGGCCGGTGGATCCAGACGGGGCGGACGGGGAACGGCCAATCACGATCGAGTGGCGATTGAGATACGCGATGCCACGGGAGGTGCTAGTTGCGGGGAGAGTAGCGGGGTGAGGCAGGAGTGACTGAACTATGCGACCGATTTCCGCTTGCTGTATTACGCAATTAGCGTAATAATTTACGCATTGTGCGTAAGTCTAAGACGGCTCTCAGGGCACTATTTCCCACCGTCCGTGGAGAGATACTTGCCGCAACGCTGACCCAGCCCGACAAATGGTGGTATCTGTCGGAGTTGGCGCAGTTCCTCCGAACGGCCCCTTCGAGCCTGCAGCGGGATCTCAAGGCTCTCGTGGACGGTGGAATCCTGGAACAGCGCCGTGAAGGCACCAGGGCGTACTTCAAGGCCGACACGCGATCCCCGTTGTTCGCCGACTTGCATGGCCTCGTGGAAAAGACGGCTGGGTTGTTGCCAACTCTCCATCGACTACTTGAGCAGTTCGACACTCGAGTTCACGTCGCCTTCGTTTACGGATCCATCGCGCGCGGCGAGGAACACGCGACGAGCGATGTGGACCTGCTCGTCATTGGCACTGTCGGCCTCGCGGAGCTCGCGCCCACGCTCCGGAAAGTCGAGGAACAGCTTGGCAGAGAGGTCAACGTGACTAGCTATTCGCAGGCCGAATTCAGAACGAAAGTTGGGGCCGGAGATCATTTCCTTACTGAAGTTCTGCGAGGGTCCAAGCAGTTCGTGAAGGGCGGGCAACGTGACCTGGACGAAGTCGTTGGCAAGCCGCGACGTTCAAAGGCATCGAACATCAAAAAAAGAACTCGATGACATCCGGGCGACATAGCGCGCGACCTGGCCGATGCCGGCGTCACGGCTGTTTCGGCTGATCGGCGGTTCGCTACTCCGCGATGTGTAGCGCATGCTGAGCGTCCAGTTAAGGATTAGGTGCCGCGGCCACTGGTCTTGAGGAGCAGGCGGATCATCGAGAACATGCGGTGAAACAGGTAGTCGATATGCGCCGAGTCCGTGATGGGAATCTTGTCGGTCTCAGTGTGCCGGATCATGAACGTGTTGCCGATGTTCGTAAGCTCGATGGCCTCTTCTTCAATCTTCGCGCGCAGTGTCGGCTCGCCCGCCGCCTTGTCCAAGAGGCGCCCGGCGCTTTCACGTTTGTCGCGTCCTGGTTCCAGCGTCTTCAACCTTTCCCAGGCGTCCCAGAGCTTTTCGAGAGACTCGCGCCGAATGGCGATCGACCGGTTCAGCATCTTGGACCGCGAGGTCTCAAGCATTTCGTCGAGCGTGGGATCGCCTGTCCGAAACGTGCTTGATGCAAGGGCTTCTTGAAGAACCGCTGGGGCAAGTCTGACGACCTCGCCGTCTTTCATCTCGAGGGCCATGCCGTTTCGCTCGAACATGCGATTGACGTCCTGGGTGAACTTCAGGCGTCCTGATTCGCGGTCGTAGTTGTAATGGGAGTGACTCATGTAGCTGTGGTAGCTCGGGTCCTTCGCCTCGGCGATGACCTCGTAGGAGAACTCCAGCAGGTCGAAGATCTGGCCGTCCATCGGCGGATTGTCGCGGTCGACATCATGCGGCCAAATAACGCCATAACCCTTCATTGTTCGGCCGAGCCGAGTCACGTCCGTTCCGGCGTACGCATAGCCGTCATTGCATTTCTCGTTGAATGACAACCCGAACCATTCCTCGTCGATGCGGGCAGAAACGAGCGCGAGAAGCCCTTCTCGCGTAGCGTCATCGAGCGTCTCCGCGACTCTTGGCTTGCCTTCGCCGTGCCGTTCAGTGAAGAGCTTCTTCATCATCAGTGCTTCAGCCGCTTGCTGACTTTTGCCTCAGAATCGTGCCATTCCGCTTCATGGTCATATGAAGCAGCAATCTTTTCGAGCACGCTGGCAACGTACGGGTATTCGAAAGCCAATTGCTGGGACCATGCGCGATACTTTGCAGCGAGCCCGCGCTCCTGTGCGCCGCCTTCTCCGCGCCACTGCGCGCCACGCGAGTTGTGCACTCCGATCAGGAACCCCCTGGCGATCTCGAGCGAGGCGATCCGTTCCATCGCCGCGCAGACTGCCGCGCACGGCCACACGCCCGTGCTCTCGGCAGGAGCCTTGGCCAGGAGCTGTCCGAGGCAATGGTCGGTGATGTCGGCGCGCGCATACTGACCCGCGAGGGCCCGAACCTGCGTCAGCCAGTCCGTAAGGTCGTTCGCGACTATCTTGCCGTCGGCGTTGGTGCCAGGAATGCGCGTCATCTGATCGAGGACTCTGTGCATCGCGGAAGCGATGGAGCGGCGCCGTTCAGGGTCCTCGATTTGCGATTCCGGCGGGTCCTCACTGTCGTCGCTCCGTTTCCACAGCAATGCCATGACCTGCATGTATAGCGGCGGCGATTCGGCAATCTGGCGTTCGAGGTTTGGAATTCCGTGCTTCGAGTGATCGAGTGCGGTCACGAAGCGAAATTCCATCTGGGCCATGTCATTAACGGTTACCCCTGCGCGGCCGTCAAGGGCTTCCAGCGCTTCCGAGATGTCATGAGCGTCCAAGCGGTATGTGCCCTGAGGCTCCGCGCCGATAGTGGCCACATCGGTCAGAAGCCGTTTGAGGCGGGACGTCTCGAGTCGTGCCCAATCCATGTGCGCGGCATGGAAGGCTGCCCGTGGACGGTCGGCATCCAGAAGGTGGTCAACGAGCTCGTTAAGGTCCGAATCGGAGTGACGGCGACTCCACTGCGGGAATACTTCCTTCCAGTACCGGGTCCTGATCTCCGCGCCGTACTGATCGACGGTCAGCCATGTGAGCTTCTCGAACGGGGATGACTTGAAGAGTCGCACTCGTTGGTCCGCACCAACCTTGTCAGCGACTACGCGCAGTAGCGCCTGGCGACCCCCCGAATCGACTGACCAGAGGAAACCAAGAATGCAGCCATCAGCGTTCTGTTCAAGGTCGCCCCCAACCTCGAGGCAGCGCAGAAGAAAGTCGATTCGTCCTGCCAAATCGGTGATGCAGAGCGCGGCATACTGCCCGACGGTTGGCGCGGCCCCGCTGTCTGCGAGGAGTGCAGCGAGACCGTCGAAACCGCGCTCGGACCACACCTCAGCGAGCCCCTTGATGCGGAGCGCGTGAATTCGCTCCTCGCGCGCGGTGAAGTCCATGTCGTCCTCTTCGAGTTCGTCCGCGGACTCCTCGACCCACTGTTTCTCAAAAAGCCATCCATGCCGAACAACAGGGTCGGCTGGTTCGAGCTTGGCGTACATGGCGCGCGCGCGGTTCCTCGTGGCCTCCTTCTCGACGCGGCGGCGGCCGACGCGCGTGAGCGCGAATCGCCGAATCCGCTCGCGCAACGTCGCCTTGGCTTTTTCGGCCGTGTTCGGGTCAGCCGCCCAACCGTCAATCAGCTTCCAGAGCGTGGCGTCGTCTTCTTCCGACATGCCTCCCAGGCGCTCAACCAGGTCGCCGAGCCTGTTTTCGTCATGGGTGGGCCAGGCGAGGGCGAGGTCCAGCGCCTTTCGCGCAAATTCGTAAATCTCCTTCCGCGTCTCAACGGGTTGACCTGCACCTGACGCATCACTGCGCCAGTGCGGACGATAGCTGTAATCGCCGACCCGCGAGGCAGGGTTGAACTGCTCGATGCAGATTTCCCATGCAACATCGGGATAGCGCTTGGTCAGAAGTTCGAGCGTTTTGCCTCTCTCTTCGAGCGATGCGGCGGTCTGCGGCATCCACGACCTGAATATCGCTTCGAGGCTGCCGATCGGCTTGTTTGCCCAGTTATCGTTAATCTTCGTACGTGAGAGCTGCGCCAGAATTGAGGTCACGCGCGGTAGGGTTTGCGGTTTCCATGCGAGGCATTCGAGCGCCCAGAGTAGGCCGGTCCGAGGGCAACTTCCGAAGACTCCGCTGCTCGCGGGTTTGAGCAAACCGAGAACAACCGGCTCCGGCTTTTTGAGATCTGCTTCTAGAAGGCTCAGAAACGTTTCGGGCGCGGCCTCGGCATAGCGAGGAAGGTCTCGCTCGTGCGACATCAACTTGTCGAGCGTGAGCGGCGTCAGCAATCGTTCAATCAGTCTGCCCACGCGCGCGTCGACGTCGATCCCGAGCCGGTCCTTGAACAGGTTGTTCCCGTGAACGGAGAGGATGACGAGCGTTTCGCAGATGCCCTCGCGGAGGGCTGCCGAGTGGTCGCGCACCTTGCCGTACATGCCTGCGGCCCAGCGGTCATCCTCGGGCAACTCCAGCGCGGGGTCCGCCTCTGATAGGACGTATTCCCCGAGCATGAAAAATTCGTTGAGGTCCTTCTCCGTCATCGACTTGCTGACGGCAAAGACCAAGTCGATTTTTGAGGCGACGCCGCGGTAGTTGCCCGCCGACCACACGGGCGGGTCGTCGAACTGCAACAGCCGGGTGACGTCTTCCTCGATCTGTTCGTAAGAACGGTTGGCCAATACCGACAGGATTTCGGTGTCGGCCTTCGCCTTGGCGTTCCATGCGCCGATCAGCATCATCGGGATCAGCGCCCTGGCGGTATCCGAGTCTTTCGCCCACGCCGGCGACTTGATAGCGTCGACGCGTGATAGCCGGCGGCGGAGAATTGTTGGAGACTTGCCCGATTCACGGGCGAGGCGCTCGACGGCGTCGCCGGTGATGTTCATCGCGGCGAGCGCCTTCTCGAAGGCGTCGTGGCGCAATAAATCGAGCGCGATGTCCGGTTCAGAATCTACGGCGTTACGCGGACGGACAACGATGGAATGGTGGTTGCGGTAGACGGTCACGAGCTCGCGCTCCGCTTCCTCGGTCGTGACGATCGGGATGAACGGAGACGTCGAGGGCGCGAGCATTCGAAGCGTCTCTGGGGATTCAAAGACGGCTGCGAGGTCTTTGGACTTCGACTCGACGTCCGTCTGCGCGAACATGCAGGCAAGGAATGCGAGAGCCTCGTCGCGCGAATCGGCCGCAACGACAAAGGGTTTGTCGCTGTCCTTCGCGAGCCATTCCTTGAATGCCTTCGTGTGGGCCGCGATCGACGGTGCGAATATTTCTGGGGTCATCTGGGGTTCGCTGCCGGCCGTCCACCGCTCCCAACAGTGGTCGAGAGTCTCGTAGCCTGCAGTAGGCATCCCGAGTTTTTCGGCGAGCCAGATTTGGGCGGGAATCGACTCCTCAAGCCACTGCTCGAGGTCACTGGCATCGAGAACCCTGACGGCCTTCCACTCGTTCAACGCGGTCTTCTCTTTGAGCCAGGTCTCCTTGCCGGGCCAATTCCGAGGCGTCACGAAGACAAACGTGGACTGTGCCCGCTCAGCAGCCGACACCGACGCTAAGCGGGCCGCGTAGTCCTTGTCGGCCTTGACCTGCGGGTTCTTGTTGACGCCGAACTCCCAGAATGACTTCCCGTCTGGAAGCCACGCGGTCGCTGCATCCGATTCGATGATCCCGTCCGAGCCCTTGCGCTCCGAGTTGTCGTACCCGGGGAAGTCCACTCGACGCAGGTGATGGCCAGTCGAGTGGACGAGGCGCCGCAGAAGCACCGGCAGGAACTGTCGCGCGTCGAGGTGCTCTTCCGCCCAGGTTTCGATCTGGCGTGCCTTGATGCTCAGGAAGCTCGGAACGTACCTGCGAACCGCGACAGATCGCTCCGTCTCGCGCTGCTTCGCGCGGCCGGCCGCCGTTTGCACGTCGAAGAGCTTCTGCCGGTCCGCCCCGAAAGACTTTTCCAGGCGTACAGCCATGTCTGGCGACAGCGCCGCGTTGCCATTGAGGAGATTGGAGAGGGCAGGCCTGCCAACGCCGAGCCGGTTCGCGGCCTCTTTGACAGACATCCCGGCCGGGATAACGTGCTGCCTGATGTATTCGCCAACGGTCAAGTCGGCATCTGGTTTCGGGGCCATTTGGTATTGTAGCGTGTAACGCTACACTAGTCAAGCCATCAGAAATCATCGTCAGCTCATCGAAACAATCGTTTCAAAATCATTTCTAGAATCGTTTCGATAATTGCCAAAATATTTCAGATATTAGGATTTTGTAGGCTTATTCGTGGCAACATCGCTGCTGTATAATCGTTTCATGCCAAGCGTCTCAACCGAACTGAGCCGCGGAGTTCTCCACGCGGCTGACCTTCGGGAGCGGCTGGATGTTTCGCCAGCGACGCTCATGCGAATGGTGCGGGATGCTGGACCGGATGTCGTCCGGATCGGTCGCGGCCGGGCCACGCAGTACGCGCTACGCCAACAGTGGCCCAATCTCGACAGTTCGCGCTTTCCGCTGTTCCGGATCACTGGCACCGGCGCGGCAGTTTCGGCAGGGGAACTGACCACGCTTGTGGCGCGGCAGTCCGTTTGGATGCCTGTCGGCAGGGTCTCGGACGGCCTTCCGATTGAGCTTGTGGATGCCCGCCCTTCGGGATTTCTTGGGCGACACTTTGCCTCGACTCATGCCGATCTTCGGCTGCCGCCGCGACTGACCGATTGGTCTGATCATCACATCCTGATCGCGATGTCACGTCGAGGTGAGGACCTTACTGGGAACCTCATCGTCGGCGAGGAATCCTTTGCTCGGTGGCAAGTGCTAGAAGGTGTCGACGCAGCCCGCAATGATTACCCTGCACTGGCCAACGCCACCACCGCTGGACATCCCCCGGGTTCATCGGCGGGAGGCGAGCGGCCAAAGTTTGGTGTGCTAGTTGACGGACGGCACATGTTAGTCAAGTTTGCTGCACGCGGAGGTGCGACCGACGTCGTTGCTCGGCGTTGGTGTGATCTGCTCATCCTGGAGGGAGTTGCGCTTGACGTTGTAGGTTCGAGAGGAATTTCGGCCGCACGCACCAACGTTATCGAAACTCCTTCTCATTGGTTTCTTGAGAGCGAGCGTTTTGACCGTGTGGGAGTACGCGGAAGGCGTGGGGTTTTGAGTCTTGCGGCTATTCACGACGATCCCGCAGACCCTTGGGCCCGTGCCGCGACGTCGCTCAGAGAGGCTGGCCGTTTAACCGATGAAGATGCGCGACGGCTTCGCTGGCTTGATGCCTTCGGCGCACTCATCGGAAATACCGATCGGCATCAATACAACATCGTCTTCTTCGCGGAGGAGGGCATTCCGCAACTTGCACCGGCCTTCGACCAAGTCTCTATGATGTATGCGCCAACCGCTGATGGCCAAGTGCCCCCTCGTGTGTTTACGGTACCGAACGTCACATCGGACACTCTCGAGATCTGGGACGACGCGCGGGACGCGGCGCGCCAGTTCTGGGCGCGCGGAGGCGAGGATGCACGTCTATCAGATGACGTTCGGGCTATTTGTGCAAGCAACGCTCAGTTGCTAATCATGAACTGAATGAGTCCTCACGACGCCGAACGCATGACAACGCGCTACCAATTGCTGTTCGCGGCGGTGGAGCGCGCGATCAATGAGGCTGATCCGATTGGCTTGCTCGAACTCGGCGCACCATCTGGTGAGTACGCGCCGGAGATCGGGACAATCGTTCCACGCCTGGCATCAGTAAAACGGCTCGATGACATTACCGGCGTATTGCACGAGGAATTCATCCGCTGGTTTGGCGACGGCACCGCTGGTCCACGACATGCGTACGAGGCGTCGGCGCGACGGATCTGGGACGCGGTTATGGAGTATCGACAGAATAGCGATGAGCCCGGTCCAGGTTAGGCCAACCACGAACGAGGCCGACTTGCTGGAGCCAGTTCGCGATCTGGTTCCAACTGGCGCTGTTGTGGTCCACCATCCTTCGCTCGCCTACGGCGAGCTTCGGTTCGGTAAACCAAGCGAGTCTCTGAGAGGTGATCCAAGCGTCATGGCAGCGTCGTGCGTCGCTCTTGCGGGCGATCTGATCCGCGCGTTCCGCTGAGTCGACGGGCGCGAACGCACATCAACCGACGCTCCGGTAATTGCCAAGGACCTGGGAGCGCGCCGGGCGGGTCAAGGGCGCGCCAGCGGCGAGCGCAGCGAGCGGACCCTTGACGCGCCCAAGAGCTCCCGGACAATCGAATACCGGGGCGACGCGACGCTGGTGCCATCACGACGCCGATTGAGGCCGAAACGCAGCTCGCGTCAACTCGATCGGGCTCGCGCCGTCCAGCGGAAGGATCGGGGTCTGCGAGAGCAACCGCATCAGGTCCTCTGGTGACTCGGGTTCGGTCCGTCGAGCGTCCCCCGATTGAGCCATAAATGCGAAGTCGTTCAAGGTGCCAAGCAAGCTACGGTTCCTGGTCCGGCCGAACGCCAACTCCGACATCCGCATTCCTTCATCGGCGATGTCCCGAGCGGCGATGCCGACGCGGGCCAGCCTCTCGCACACCGCATCCGGAAACACCGCGCCCAGACGCTTCAGATCACGGATCGGAATGACGACCGGAAGTCGAGACCGTTCGCTGATGAAGAGCAGATGCTGCCGACGGCCGAGCCGCAAGATGTTGCCGTACCAGTCGCCGAGCCGTGTAGTGGATTCGACGGGCGGCAGATCGCCGACCTGTTTCAACCGCACGAGCAGCTTCTGCGTGCACCGGAGAACGACCATCAATTCGTGAGCCTACTGTACGACGTCGCGCGAGCTTGATCGCGTGCACGACGGCCGGCATGATCGTGACTTGGATCCGTGCCCGAAACTGGGTGCCGATCCCGACGCAATCCGGGCCGCGTTTGTCCGGACGATCTGGACACCGACACGGGGCGTGAGCGA
>MEKT01000032.1:0-4893 GCA_001767435.1 Acidobacteria bacterium RIFCSPLOWO2_02_FULL_65_29
GAGATTGCCAGGATCTAGGTGACTGAGGATCAGCCGCGCGGGCTTCGCATCGCGTGCGACTTGCCCGACGACATCCGGAGCCGCGTGCTCATCCAGGTCCGCGCGCAGCGTGGCCCTTCCGGAGCGACGCCGGCAAACAACCCTTACGCTCGCGACCACGACAGGATGTCCGCGCGCATTTGCGCATCCGTTTGCGCCGTCGCCGAACGTCCCACCGGACCGGCAGCCACCGAAGCCTCGCCGCCCAACGTGAATCTGCTTGCCAGCGATTTGTCGCCCTCTCGGCGGCTATGGTTGAATCTGTCCGATGACGTTGGGAATGCGCGCGGAAATCCAGCTCTTGAGTGATTGAAAGCTCGCGGCTGGGTCCTCAGTCAAGAACGGATCTTCGGCGAGCGCCGGCGCAAGCACCAACTGGAGATCGTCGAGGAATTCGTGGAGGTTTGCCTCGGATAGCGGGCCGCCTTCACTGACCATCGCCGTGAGCACCGCGTTGTAGCGGGCGCGAATGCCAGCATTGTTCAGCAAGAGGGCTTGGTAGGGTGACTGCGTGAGTTTTTGCCCCTTCTCCTGGCCGTAGATGCTGGCCGTGGTGCGACGGAAGACGGCGTCGAGGTCCCACGGAATATAACGGCGTTTCAATCCGCTGTGATTGAAGTCGGCGAAAAAGAAGTTCTTGCCGTGCGAAAACAGCGCGTCCGGATTGTCCAAAAAGGCGTCGACCGCGCCCTGTCCAAGCATCGCGTCGAGCTCGATGAGCGCGTCTAGCTCAGACTCGAGCCGGTCCGCGCCGGGAGCGGCGCAGGCGGACGCTTGCTTCCCCTTCACCGACGGCGCGAATGGAGCGTAGCAGAGGGCCAGGAACGTCGGGCTGTGTGGGTCGCCGCTCTCGAGCGCCCAGGTGTCGATGTCGTCAATCTCGTAGAGCCATGTGCTGCCACTGACTCGGACGCCGCGATTGCGCAAGTACTGGGTGTCGCGCTGTTCGACATTGGAGTACACGCCGACAAACACCCCGTTGATGTTGACGCGCACCCAGTTGGCCAGCGCGGGGTGGGCCTCTGGCCCGAA
The DNA here is from genome assembly GCA_001767435.1 of Acidobacteria bacterium RIFCSPLOWO2_02_FULL_65_29. Lineage (GTDB taxonomy): Bacteria > Acidobacteriota > Vicinamibacteria > Vicinamibacterales > CAVVIG01 > 2-02-FULL-65-29. The sequence goes on from MEKT01000032.1 coordinate 1,072, forward strand.
GAAACCGGCGTTCGCGGCGAGCTGATGAAGCTGCCACGCCATTCCCTCGTGGAGTGCGAGCACGTCCCCGGCGTTTTCGAGACTCAGTTTCACGAGTCCGCGCCACTGCTGGTTGCTGACGAATTCGTTGATGTCAATCTTGAGGCCCACCTTGACCGGATTGGACTCCGATGGCAGTGCGCGGCTCGACTTGCGCCGCACGGACACCAGGATCGGATTCTCGTCGTCGGCCCAGAACATCGCGGGCACCTCGATCTCGTTCGTGGTGTCGAACCGAATAAGGTCCCAGTCGGACGGTTCGAGCTCGAGGTTGAAAGTGCGAACGACCAGTGGATCAAAGACCTGAGGCCAGGATTGCGCCGACGCCGGTGCGGCCATCGCGACCAGCGCGAGAACTACGACCATCAGTCTTTCGAGTCCGTGAAAAGACGTTCGCTTCATTCGACCTCCCAATGTCGCTGTGACGGGACAAGGTGTCGTGGGTAGGGAATCGCTCCCGGAACGGCGCAAAGGCTTCGGCCGACGATGCCCGGCGCAGAATCTCTTCCTGCGACAGCCCGGTGTTGGTTTCGAGAAGACTCATGCGGGTGAAGCCGGGCAGATACGTCTCAACAGGATCGCATGCGCCCCTCGTCCACCAGCATCCCGACGAGCGTCGCGGTGAACGCCTTCGTCACCGAGCCGATGAAGAACGGCGTATCCGGCGTGACGGGCGTCTTCTTCTCGATGTCCGCGACGCCGAGTCCGCGAGCGAAGATCACTTCCTCGCCGCGCACGATCGCGAGCACCGCGCCCGGCACGTGCAAATCGATGCGGTTGCGATCGAACTCCGCCGCCAGGCGATCGAGTACTCCATCGATCGCCGTAAACCTCGGTAGATCTCGCGGAATCGACAGCGTCACGTCACAGTTACGTCACAGTCTGCGCGGGGCGGAAGGCGCACGCTGAGGGCGTGAGTCCGCGGCCACTGGGTTGGGTGCCGCGCCTCCGAAGACGCCGTGGTATCCTCGATGTTGAGCCAAGGACGTTCCGCCATGAGCCGAGTCAACGTCGAGATCGAGTTGCCCGATACGCTTGCGACTCAGGCGAAGAAGGCAGGTCTGCTCGAGCCGGAAGCACTCGAACGGATGGTGCGCGAGGCATTGCTTGCCAGGAGGGTCGAGGGCCTCGTCGAGGCGCGCGAAGTATTAGCCGCCAACCCGCTTCCCCCCATGACGCCCGAGGAGATCCAGGCCGAGATCGAAGCCTACCGCGCGGAAGTCCGTCGTGCGGCTCGTCCTTGACACCAACGCAGCCCTCTCTGGCCTTCTCTGGGACGGCAACCCTGGAAAGCTGATCGACGCCGCGCAAGCCGGATCCCTGATTCTCTGCGCTAGTGCTTCCCTGCTCGCCGAGCTGCAGGGTGTACTCGGCCGCGAGAAGTTCGCCAAGCACCTTCAAGTCCGCGGGTTGACTGCGACTCAGATCTTCGAGGGCTATGCAGCCCTGATCACCGTGGTTGTCCCGGCGATCATCCCGGCAGCAATCATCGACGACCCCGACGACGACGCAGTGCTCGCGTGCGCCGTCGCCGCCAAGGCCGATCTCGTGGTGTCCGGGGACCCACATCTGGTGAAGCTGGTACAGTACGAAGGCATTCCCATCGTCGCGCCGGCCGAAGCGGTGGAGCGTCTTGGCCTGTAATGCTGCCTGCTTCCAACACCGTCGTCGGCGTGGACTTCGGCGCCCCCCGGCGCGCACGCGACCAGCGCCGGAAGATCGTCGCGATCGCCGCACACGCGATCGCCGACCGCCGGTATCGAGTCGATGCGATCGGCATGAACGAGCGTTTGCTCGCGAAACACCCGCCAGGCTGGAGCGCGAAAGAGCTGCTCGACGAGCTGCTCACGCGCACCGTCCGCATTGTTGCGTTCGACTTCCCCTTCAGCGTCCCTGACGCGGGCGGCCAGCCACCGCTCAAAGACAAGTTCCAGGCGACGTTTCAGATGACGCTGCTTGGGAACGCGGTCCTCTCGCGCTTGTGGGAGTCACGTCGGTATCGGATTCTGCCGTTCCCGGGCGGGCGCGGCACCGGCGAGGTCATTGAGGTCTACCCGGGTGCGACGCTACGTCAGATGGGTCTGGCGAACTACAAGTCTCGACCCGAAGAAGCGATCCGACTAGGCACCGCCGCCTGCATGGGCGCCGGCATCACGCTCGACGTCGATCCCCGGCTGCGGGCGGTCTGCTGCCGCTACAGCTCGGGCGGAAAGACTCCGGACTATGACGCTGCCGATGCGTTCATAGCACTCTGCACGGCGATCCTCCACGCCGAAGGGACGTGCCGAATGGCGATTGACGGCGATGCGCTCGTGAAGGGGAGCGAGGGTGCCATCTGGGTGCCGAGAATCGCGTGCAGAAGTGCGCTGGTGCCGCAATGAACGCGACGAGCCAGCGCGTGATCGCCCTCAACGCATCGGCCGTCGAAGCCGCGGCGCGGATGTTCGAGCGCGCGGATCTACTCGGACACACCGAGCTAGAGCACTACCTCTGGCCAGCGTGCCAGTAGGGCCGCTACGATGCCACCAAGCCAATGCTGAAGTGGGCCACAGCCTGGCGTGCGCTGCGCGACGCAGCGGGCCTGCCAGGGCTCAGGTTCCACGATCTCCGGAACACGGTCATCACCGAGCTTGCCGAGATGGGCGTAGCCGATCACGTGCTCGAGTCCATCAGCGGTCATCTGTCGCGTCGGATGCTGGAGCACAACTCGCACATCCGAATCGACGCGAAGCGCCAGGCGCTCGACGCCCTCGATGCCGCCCGGCGCTCGACAGCGCATAATGGCGATGGCAATGGGGACGGTGCAAACCAGACGGAGATTCCGGCGATCGTGAAGGTCAGCGACGACCTCACGTCACCGTCACGTCACAGTTTGATTTTGCGTGGATCCCCGCCTGCCGGTAAACTGTTGATTCCACTTGCACGGAGAGATGTCCGAGTGGTTGAAGGAGCACGCTTGGAAAGCGATTGTGGCCAGGCTCACCGAGCGATACCGAAACACCTCCTAGCGCATCGGTTCAACGACTTCCCGCCACAACATGCTTCTCCACGTGAACCCGTAAACGTCGGTGTTTGTCGGCGGTTCCGGGGCGGCCTTACACAATTTCTACACAGTTCTCGACTGCACTTCCCCGCCCTGTGTGTCCATGTTCGTCCTTACGAGTCAGTGCCGACAAGCTGTCCCTACCTCGCGCTATGTTGGCTGTTCACAACGAACAAGGAGAACACGATGACCAAGGCAACGGCAACGCACAGGCGATTCGCCCTGACCTCCGTCTCGACCGGAGTGTTCGACGATCCGCTGTCAGGTGTACGGAGGATCCGCGCCACGTCGTCGGGGCGCTCCAACGACGAGAAGTGGCCGGTGCGTGGCAGGGTGATCCGTTGAACATCCGCTAACGCGCTTGCTACCTGATCCCGCTCGGCGGGTCGAGACCAGTCACGGTCGCTGTAGACCAGCGTGACCGGCACCGACACTTCCGGATAACGACGCCGCGCGCGGTTGAATCCCTTGAGACTGCGGTAGATCGCTCGGGCCACTCTCGAGTAACCCGTGCGGCGGCCGCTCCTCAAGAGTTCGACCAAGAGGTCCTCTGGCAACCGGCTCTTGTCGACGAAGCCACCGTGCAGCACAGCACGCATGATCGGCTGGGGCTCGAGGCCGGCTAACACAGGGCCTAACCCGGCCTAACCCGGGCGAGCAGTTGCCGGCGTGTCCGGGCTTGCTGCGTCGCGATCGCGATGCGCGCCTGTACGCCCCGGAACGCGACGTACACATCCGCT